>CAIRCP010000081.1 GCA_903877095.1 uncultured Actinomycetes bacterium
CTCACGGAACCAGCGGTACGCCGTCTGCGGGTGCACACCCTGAGCGCGCGCCCACTCGGTCAGATTCACACGTCCAGGCTACTCACTAGAACGTTTATACGATAGTTATTGCTCACTATTCAATGAACTGCTCGCAACCCTCGCGCCGGTGGTGACGGTGGCCGGCTTCGAGTTGATTGGACACCGCCACGCCGAGGAAGCGATCAGGCAACGCCTCGGGGGCGGGTGAGCGGTCGCTGTCGACGGAAGCGCTGATCACGGTCGGGGTCACCGATTCGACACTCTGAACGCCGTCCCCGTGAGGTCGTCGTGTCCGAGCCGCTCAGTGACCAATGCCGCTTCCAGGGTTTGGAGTACCTCGGCGGCTTGGCCCACTCGCCGAACGTCACCGCGCAGTGCGTCGTGGATCTGCGCGGCCCATTGATGGCGCAAACGGGCCAGGTTGTCGGTGGCTCGCCGGGTGGGAAAGAGGTTGACTGCCCGGGCGTCGTTGGGATCTGCGCGGCGGGTCACCAATCCACGCTTCTCCAGGGTGCGCAGCGCTGTGCTGAGGTTGCTGCGCTGCAAGCCGGTGAATCGGGCCACCTCGCTCGGGGTGACGCCGGGACGGTGGTTGACATAGCGCATGACATGGGATTCCGACGGCGTCAGGTGGTCGGGGTCGGCGTCGACGCGCAATCTCAGTTCGCGGGCGATACCAAGGATCGCCTCCGCCACGTTCGCCGACTCCTCATCCATGGACAAATCCTAACCTGGTGTCAATAGTTTAATAGTTATTACATTATAACTAACTAGGGAGGCGTTCATGTCAATCGACACGGGTAATCGAGTGTTCCGGCGGTTTGCGCTGGTAACCGGCGGGTCTGCACTGGCCTGTATGGGATTTCTGGCGGTGGGGACCGGCGCTGACGCAGCGACCGGCCTGAAGACCGGCTACTCGCAACTTCCGTTGAGCCCCAACGGCTCTGGTGAGCTGACCCCGGGCCCCTCGGTCGCGCCGTCCACCATCGACTGTCAGGACCCGAACAACACGATCAATTGCCCAGGCCCGAACCTCGACTCACCCTTGGTTCCCGGCACCGCGGCACCTGGCTCACCGTTCCGGGACTGATCCGGTGACTTGCTCCAGCGCTGCCGGCGTCCCCCGATTGGGGGACAGCACGGTCCTCCGGTGTCGGCCCGAATGGCGGACTGCGCTCACCGCGACGAACGCGCAGAGTGGTCTTCAAACACCACGACACGAAGGAGCCAAGAAAAAAGTGCGGACCAGCACCATCATCGCCGAGCGAGTGACCGGCGAGGACCCTATCGGTTGTACTGCTAAACCCGCTTCAGCCATGGCTGAGGTGTCACGCTCGCTGTCCATCTCCGAGGCTGCGGGGCGGGACATTCTCGGCGCTCTGGAAATGCTTGAGCGCATAGCCCGGGGGCGTGGCCAGAAGCTGTCGCCGCGCGTCGCTGCGATTCGCCGCGAGCTGGCCTCGTGTCTTTCTCGTGCTGTCACTCGCGCTGGCCGGAGCGAGGATTCTTTGGCTGATGCCCTCGGCGCAGAGTGGGCAGTGACGGACACCACAACCGCTGCCGCCGAGTTGGGGATCACCCGCGACGGGGTTGCCTGGCTCTGCCGAAACGGCAACCTGCGTGCGACACGCGTGGGAGGCCGGTGGCTGGTGGACGGTCCGTCACTGGCTGAATACCGCCGCCGCCGCCGCGCGGCCTGACCGAACGGACCCCCAATGGCCCACGCAAGCGCACCAAGCACCACTCCGCCCACGGGTTGCGCACGCTTCGTGGGACGCGTCGGAGTCCTCGCCGTCGCTCTTGGCATCGGCGGATTCATCGGAGGTCCGGCCATCGTCTCCGCCGATCCGGGCCAGGAGTCTTCCGGGGGTTCGGCCTCCGCAGACTCCCCCGGCCAGGCGCCGCGGGGCAGGTCGGGCGTAGGCCGGCGCAGCGCCGCCGTCGACGACACCGAGTCCGCTCCGGCGCCGGCAGCGTCCAGCGCTTCTCGCGGCTCGCGCTCCACTGCTGTCGTGGATCCTCAGCCGCCGAAGGTCGCGGCATCCAACGACTCCACCGGGCCGACCCCGACGCCGGTCACCCGCACGCCGGTCACCCGCGAGGTGGCGCCGTCGCAGCCGTCCTCCTCGTTCACTGCGCCGCCTCAGCCCACCCTCACCGGACCCCAGCAGTTCGCCTTCGGTGCGGTCCCGACCGCAACACCGCCGACGTCTGCGCCCGCGACGCACTCAGCCCCGGCGACCTACTCAGCACCGGCGCTGACCGTCGCACCGGCGGCAGCCGTTCCGGCCGTCGCGACCCGGGCCGCCACTGCACCGGCCGCTGCCGCCGCACCGGCCTTCGGCGTGCTCGACGCGGTGCTCGCTCCGCTGTTGGGCACCGGGACGGGTACACCGATCGGATCGCCTGCGCCCTGGGTGGTGATGGCGGCCGTCCGCCGCGGCCGCGTGCCGGTGCGACCGGCGCCCGCAGCGACGGTGACGACCGGGCAGTCCCCGGCCCCGGCGGCGACCACCGGCACGACGACGACGATCACCTGGAACTACGGCACTAACACGGTGCTGGGGTTCAACCCGGCGACCGACAAGCTGGACTTCGGCTGGTTCCAGCCGGCCAATTTCGACGTCACCGAGAAGTCCGGGTCGACGCAGATCGCGATCGTGGGCAACAACCAGACCTACACGCTCACCAACGTGCCGCTCAGCGCGATGAGCATGGGCAACATCATCGCCAAGGACACCACCACCGTCAGCAAGTGGCAGGGCCTGATCTCCGGCGCGCAGACCGCCACGCCGGCGGTGTCGATCGCCAATGCCACCGTGGCCGAGGGCAATTCGGGAACCACGAACGCGGCATTCGCCGTGACGCTGTCCAAGGCCGCGACGAAGACGGTGACCGTGGGCTACAGCACCGCCAACGGCACCGCCACCGCCACCGCGGGCCAGGACTACACCGCCGCCACCGGCACCCTGACCTTCGCCCCCGGCGTCACCACCCAGACCGTCAACGTCGCCGTCACCGGCGACACCACCGTCGAACCCACCGAGACCTTCACCGTCACCCTGGC
>CAIRCP010000082.1 GCA_903877095.1 uncultured Actinomycetes bacterium
AGGAACCAGCAACGTGTTTAACGTCGGGAACTCGCACAGTTCAGCTGATGAGGTCAAGGTCATCAGGGACGGGCGGGCCTGCGCCAGCGTTGAGATCAATGGCGTATCGGATGGCGATGTTCGTCGCGGACGAACGGCTGGGTGACGCAATGACCGGTCACCGCCCGAAATCAGGCTGCGGCGCGGCTGGATGCGACCGGCTGGCGTGGTCGAAGGGCCTGTGCCTGATGCACTACAAGCGGGAACGGCGTGGCACCCCGCTCGCGGACCGGCCCTCGGGAGACCCCGACGGACACGGCCTGTACGGGGTACTCGATGTCGATGATGATGGTGTGCTGTGTCATGAGTGCGGTAACCGCTTCCGTGCGCGCTGGGTGCGCATCTCCACGCAGCACATGGGGTGACCGCCCGCGCCTACCGGCTCGCTCACGGGCTCCCGCTCGGTGTTTCACTGCTGGCCCCGGACTTGTCTGAGGCGCAGTCACAGCGGGCGCGGGCTCGTGTCGGTAGCGCCACGTGGGAGCGGCTAGAGGCGGCCCGTAATCCGGTCGCCGCATCGCACGCCCGCACCCACGAGTCGCTGAGGAACGCGGGCAAGCGGTCGACCAGCGCCGCCCAGGCACGGGTGAACGGCCGAAAGCGCCCGAGGGCAGAGGTACGGACGTGCCCCGTCTGCGGAGCCCAGTGGTGCCCGCTCCCGCCGGCGGGCTACAAGCATGTGACCTGTGGCGCTGACTGTTTCCGCTTGCTCGTTCAGATCAGTGCGGTCGAGGCCGAGCGTCCGAACGCGGAGCGCGACGCCCGCATTCGAGCCGCCGTGCGGTCCGGGAGCACAGCCGATGAACAAGCCGCGATCTATCGCGTCACACCCACCCGGATCAGGCAGATCATCAGGGCTGGGCTACGCACAGGCATCCTGGATGCGCCGCAGGCAAGATCGGTAGTCAAACCCAAGAGCCGGTGAATGGCTCGGCCCGGAGGTCCGCGAGGAAATCACCAGGCAGACACGAGCCGCATGTCTCGGCGCGAAAATCGTGCGCAGAATCGTGCTCAGGTACGGGCGCACCTGGGGCCGGGGACTCAGGGATATCGGTGTGCCGCCAGCTTCCAGTCCGCGATCTCACGTGCGTCGCGCCCGCCGATCGGCCACGATGGCAGATCACGCCGCAGGAGGTACCGCAAGTCGTACAGGCCGACGTCGTACACCGAGACCGGCGGATCGGCTGCCAGATCGAGCTCGCTGGGTCGCCTTGATCGTCCTGATGGTGGCGTCGGCTGCGCGACCGCGTTCCACGGGAGCCAAATGGGCCGCGCGACTTCGGCCACAATGACTGTCCGTTGGGATTCAGACGTGGAATTCGGAACTGGCCGGTCATCCTCGTCGGTGATGACGACGGCGGTCGACGTTATATCGCGGGCGTGCAGGAACCGGGCCGCGCTGGCGGCCAAATCCCTTGCAGCCCAGCGATCGAGTCCTGCGTCGCCGGCCAGGTAGACGACGGCCAGTGTCTCCCGGCCGTCTCCCGGTGTCCAGTAGTGCACGACGGGCACCCTGTCGGGGCGGGCGCGCAAGGGCGGCTCCAGGTACCGGTAAATGGCGGGCACGCACTCTGCTGCCTCGAACCGCGCCGCCACCAGGTGACGGGCGCCACCGGAACTGGTCGGGGTCGACCGGGACAGCGGGTACACCCGCGGGATACCGCCACACGCCCGTTGGCTGGTCGCCGAACTGTCGCAGTGGTCGTAGACCTGCGCCAGCGTCCAGAGGTTCGTGCCCCGGCGTCCGACCCGCGCGGGAGCGGGAAATCGGGCGTCTTTGCTGACGTATTGGCGGACGCTACCGGCCGCCAGGCCTAACGCGGCGGCGAAGTCTGTGGCCGACACCATGGGCTCGTGCCACACCGACACGGCAGCTAGTCGGCGCTCGACCTCGTCACGGTCATCGCACAGCACGGGTGGTCCTGGGATGAGAAGCCGCTTCGGTCGTGTCGGGAAAGGTGATGCGCAGCGGGAAGTCCTGGCCCCGCACGGACTCCCGGATGAGCGGGTCGACGGGGTGTGTGGCGGGGTCGATGTCGGCGACGTCGGCGGCAGCGTCGTCCGTGAGGCGGGTGAGGACTGCGGCGAGCGTTCTAGGCTGGTTGCCGGGGAACCAGGCGCCGCTGTAGATGGTGTGCCGTCCGCGCGGCAGCGGCCATACCTGGCCGGCGGTGTCGCGGAAGAATGCGGCGTGGTCGGTCACGGCAGCCTCGATGAGCCCACCGGAGGCGGGGACGCTGCTGCCGACCGTGGCGTACACGGTCCCGTCGGCGGTGATGACGGCCCACAGATCGGGTGAGCCGTGGTGGGCGCACCACTGCGCCACGGAGGTCATGGGCCGGTCGGCCGGGGCGGGCCGTAACTCGTTGAGCAGGTGGAAACCTAACTGGGAACGCTGTTGGGGCTCAACGGGATACAGCCCGGACAGCCATTCGGAGACCAGCGGCTCATCGCGCAGTTCGGGTCGGATCACCATAACCCCCGTGACCACCGGATGCCCGACTGCCGCCTCGACCGCCCGTTCGGCCAACAGCCAATCGGCGGCCTGTTGGTGGAGCAGCGCGGCGACGTCGCCGCGCTGACGGGCAGACGGCCGTGAACCGGAGCCGGGTGGCGGTGTCGCGGCGACGACGAGGCCGGCATCGGGTGTGTAGCGGGCGGTTTCGCGGCGGGCCGCGTCTGCGAGGTCATCGGCAATGCTGGCGGCCAGGCGGGCGATGGCCTCACGCGGCTCTGCGGCCATATCGCTGCTCCAGGTGATCAGGTTAGTGAGCGGGGCGGCGGCAACACCGCCGTCGG
>CAIRCP010000083.1 GCA_903877095.1 uncultured Actinomycetes bacterium
CCTGCAGCTTGTTGGTTACCTGCCGTCTCGCGGCCATATCGATCTTGCCCTCCACGCTGGGCAAGCCTTCCGGGTAACGCGCTCAAAGTAGGTGAGGCACCGCTACCGGCTACGCGCTCAGAGTGGGTGAGGCACGCCGTTGACTTGACCCTCCCGAATGACGCGGCCACCATGAGCCCATGCGCCCATTGACGTTCACGCT
This sequence comes from uncultured Actinomycetes bacterium, assembly GCA_903877095.1. GTDB lineage: Bacteria > Actinomycetota > Actinomycetes > Mycobacteriales > Mycobacteriaceae > Mycobacterium. The sequence continues at coordinate 203 of CAIRCP010000083.1, forward strand.
GACGGCTGCCCTAACCGCGGCCATCGTCGCGGTGGCATCGGCGCCGCTCAGCCTGGCCGATATGCCATGGTTCGCGAGCCAGGTTGGCAACGCAACGCAGGTGCTCTCGGTCGTCGGCACCGGCGGCTCAAACGCCAAGATGGACGTCTGGCAGCGGGGTCCGGCGGGATGGCAGCCCGTCGGCAGCGGCATCCCCACTTTCGTCGGCTCAGCCGGCCTGGCGCCCAAGGCTCGCGATACCGTCCCGGCAACGCCGATGGGTGTTTACAGCCTCGACTTCGCGTTCGGCACCCAGCCCAACCCCGGCGGCGGCCTGAAGTACTACCAGACCACCCCCGATTACTGGTGGTCCGCCGAGGGCCCCACCTACAACACCATGCAGGTGTGCAAGCAGGCCGACTGCCCGTTCGAGACCTCGCCTGCCAGCGGCACAGAGAATCTCTACATCCCCGCCTACGCTCACGCCATCGTGATGGGCGTCAACAAGGAACGCATCCCCGGCGGCGGCGGCGCGTTCTTCGTGCACACCACCAACGGATCCCCGACGGCCGGCTGCGTCGCACTCGACGACGCCACCCTTGTGAAGATCATCCGGTGGCTACAGCCGGGCGCGGTGATCGCAATTTCGCAGTAGACGGCCGGGCCCCTTCTCGTCAGTGCGGTCTACCGGGTGACTAGCAACCTTCCATCGGGTTTGCCACGATAGGGCCGAAGGTCTGATTGGAGGGGGTTGTGGCCCGGCTGGCGGTGGATCCTGCGGTCCTGGCGGGTGCCGGGGTGGGGTTGATCGGCGTCGGCGAGGGTCTGGGGCCGGCGGTGACGGTGTTGAGTGCGGCCTACAACGCCAACACGGGGCAGGACTTTGCGGGGGTGATGTTCGGCCGGCACTACCAGGATGCTGGGCGGGGGATCATGAAGTCGGTTGCCGCCGGGATCAACGCATTGCTGCGGACCGGGTACGGGGTTCAGGTCAGTGCGGTGAATTACTCACGGGCGGAGGCGAACTCGGATTTGTCGCGGCGGGCGCAGCAGTTGGAATCGCCACCGTGTCCGGTGGACGTGTCGGCACCCGCTGCGCCCAGTCCGCTGGGTGGGGGTGTAGGTGAGCCGGCGTTGTGGGCGGTGGTCGAGCTGCTTGTCGGGGATCTGTGGCCCAACGGGAGTCCGGCGCAGATGCGCACTGCGGCGGCTTCGTGGCGCAGCTTCGCCTCGGTGCTGTACGGGATCAGCGGTGATGTCTCGGCGCCGTACAACACCGTTGCGGCGCAGGAGATTCCGGAGGCCGAGTCGATCAAGTCGGTGATCCGCGAGATCGAGGGGGTGTTCGGTCAGCTGGCG
>CAIRCP010000084.1 GCA_903877095.1 uncultured Actinomycetes bacterium
CCTGCAGCTTGTTGGTTACCTGCCGTCTCGCGGCCATATCGATCTTGCCCTCCACGCTGGGCAAGCCTTCCGGGTAACGCGCTCAAAGTAGGTGAGGCACCGCTACCGGCTACGCGCTCAGAGTGGGTGAGGCACGCCGTTAGGTCGAAACGGGACGCCAGCTGGTTATATGATGTCGTGGTTGCGGCGGCGTGGGGGATGTCGTCGAACCCGAGTCCGGGGGGAGAACCGTGCAGCATTGGGTCGTTTTGGAAACGGGCTCAAATCAGGCATTCATCTTCGAAACAAATAAGCAGCGGCTTCAGGTGGCGGCTTCGCGACTCGTGCGGGAGCTGGGCTATGACTGGGTTCCAGAAGCGCTGAGTCAAGCATGCGCCGAATTCCCCGGACAGCATCCTAATCACGTCGTAAAGGCTTCCGGGAAGGCCGCTATTCTCGCCTCGCCGGAGATCGGCCGCCGCGTCATCGATATCGTGACCCGGCGTGCGGCGCTTGAGGGCGCGGGCATCGATGTTTGGGGGGTCGTCGGTACCCATCCAGTGGCCGGTGACCTGTCTGATGCCGGCGTTCGCCTCGACGAGGCCAATCAGGCGCTTGACGCCCACCGGCATGCCCGCCCGAGCCCGTTGTGGCGCGGGTTGAATAACCCGTTTACCGAACAATGCCAGTTCACGTCCCGCCCGGCTGCGCCACCGGCCTCGCAGGCCATGGGCGAGAGCCAGCCGGACAAGCCCGCGTCGGAGGCGGTGCAGAGGCTGTGGGAGAAGTCGTTTTCGGCGCGGCGTGAATTGGTGAACCTGCTGCAGACGGCGGGCGGACCAGAAGCGGACGACAAGCTGCTGGGCCGCAGCATCTTGTCCGAACAAAACCTCGATGTGGGGGTTACCGACAACGGCTGGGTCGGCGTGCTGCACGCTGACGGCAACGGAATCGGAAACATTTTCACGAATCTGCGTCACATTTACCGCGGAACCGAGTTCGTGGAGAAGCAGAAAGAGCTCAGCGTTCTGCTGGAAGAGCTCACTTGGCAAGCGTTGGCGAACGCCACGACTCAGGTAGCAGAGGGCAACGAGAGTTGGCTTTTGCCGATCGTTGTCGGCGGCGATGACATCACCGCCGTGCTCGACGGCAAGCTGGCGTTTGAATTCGCGGTGACGCTGGTGGGCGAATTCGAACAACTCGTAGCGGATCGAACGGTTTTCGCGGACGCGCTCACGAAGGTGCGGGCGATGGGTCGCGACGCGCCGGACAAGGTCACGATGGCGGCGGGTCTGGTGTTCATCAAGCCGCACCACCCGTTCAGCCATGCGGCAGAGCTGGCTGAGGAGCTGACGAAGTCGGCGAAACGACACGGAAAGCCGCACTCCGCCATCGACATTCATGTCCTGTTCGAGTCCGCGGTGCGGGACATCGAGGCACTCCGCGGCGAGGCGACCATTGCGTCCAACGGCGCCGATCAGAGAGAGTTCCGGCAATTCGGCGGCCCGTTCCTCGACGACGACTCCTCACCCCACTCCCTGGCCCGGCTGCAGGCACTGATGACGGTCCTGGATCCGCCCGACGCAGCCCCGGGGATCGCGATGAGCGCGATCCGCCGTCTGCAGACTGCACTGACCGCCACCGACACCGCCGATCAGGCCGTCTTTCATGCGCGAGTAGACCGGGCTCGACGCCAGCTGCTGGCCACCGCGCCGTCCGACGGTAGCCCGGCGATAGCCGCTGTCGAGAACGCCCTTCGGTGCTCCGACGATGACGGCGAGTTCACGATGGTCGCCTCTGCGCTCGATCTGATCGACGTGCGGCGCGGAACGGTGGCCAAGCAGCAATGACATGGCCCGAGGAGTTTGAGGTCTCGGTTGAGTTTGAATCTGACTGGCACATCGGCACAGGGGCGGGCCGTCACCACCAGATCGACCAAACGATTGTGCGCGACTGGGATGGCTACCCGTACCTCCCGGCGAAAACTCTGGTCGGCGTGCTCCGCGACCAGGCTGAGATCGCTGCCTCAGCCCTCGACGAGCCGGGAACCTCGATTTGGCGGTCCTGGTTGGAGTTCCTGTTCGGGTCTCAGCCGAGCCAGGACCAGACCGGCGCGCGCCCGCAACGGGCGGCCCTCCAGGCCCAGCCACTTCGCTTCCCGAAGTCGTTGCGCGACACCATCGACCAGTCGCCGGGCGGGCAAACCCAGCTGTCGGCGGCCGAAATGCGCGCCGCCGCGGTGACCGTACGGGTCGGGGTGTCGATCGACCCGGCCACCGGCGTGGCCAAGGACGACTGCCTGCGGTTCGAAGAGCGCGCCATCTCCGGCCTCACGCTCTCCGCGACGTGGGCTCTTGCGCTCGACGATGCCGCAGCCGAGACCGATGTGTGGCCGGCACAGTTACTTCTCGGTTCGGCAGCCAAGATGGTCACTGCCATTGGCGGCAAGCGCCGGCGCGGGGCGGGCAAGGCCACCGTCCGCATCGCCGGCATCGACCCGGCGCGGCTGGAAGTGCTCTTCGACCGGCTTGACTCCGGAAACGTTCCCGAATGGCCAAAGGCCACCAGCACTCGCCCGAGTGCTGTGTGCCCGGCCCCGCGCGGTGACCTCGTCCACCGCCATGACGTGCGGGTTGTTGTCGAGACTCCGGTGCTCGTCGATGCGACCGTGCGGGGCAACATCGTCACGTCGGCAACCGAGATTCCCGGTGCTGCGCTCATGCACATCGTCGCCAAGGGACTCGATGTACCGCTGCCGGGCCTGATCCGCGCCGGTGGCATCGTCGTGACCCCGGCGCTGCCCGAATACGCAGGCGCCCGCACGCTGCCGTGGCCACGGGCGATCACCAAGAGCAAGGACGACGAACTGCGGCAACACAATCCGCTCGATTTGATCAACCGACTACAGCCACACGAACCACATCCCCGGCTCAAGTCGCCCGAGGACCGCTATATCCACGTCCCCGGACACGTTTCGGACTTGGTCTCCGACCCCGGCGGCCCGTGCGTCGCGGTCACGGTCGACCGCATCGAGCGCATTCACGCCGTCATCGAGGATGCGACTCAGCGCCCCACCGAGCAGACCGGCGGACTCTTTGTCTACCAGGGGATTTCACCGGGAACGGTGCTGCAGGCCCAGGTATGGTTGCCCGCGGGGGTCGAACTCGACGCGGCCCGAGTCGACGGGGTCCACACTGTCGGGCGCTCCCACAAGGACGATTACGGTCGGGTGTCCGTGCAGCTACTGGACGCGAGCGGCACCGCCGAGACGACCGCGCTGAGCAAGGGCCAACCGTTCACGGTGTGGGCCACCTCCGACATCGTCCTGATCGGTGAGTCGGGTGCGCCTGAACCCTGCGCGCAGCGTCTCGCGGAGGTGCTCGGTGAGGGGCTTGGGGTCGAAGTGTCCGTGGCGGCAACGTTTCCCGGCGTGACGCGCTGCGAGTCGTGGCAAACGGCCTGGGGGTTTCCTCGGCCGAGCATCGTCGCGTTGTCCGCGGGCAGCGTCGTCATGCTGATCCCCGACGCCGATGTCGACGCCGCCACCGTCGCGGCGGTGGTCGCTGCAGGTTTGGGTGACCGCAGGGCCGAGGGTTATGGGCGCATCGCCGTCAATCATCGGGTGCTGGACCGGCCGAAGGTTCCGACCATCACGCCTCCGCCGCCGCCGCCGAACGCACGCCTCGGCGCCGCAGGTCCGAACCCAGCCCACCTGAGCGTGGCGGAAACGGCCACCCTGGACGTGCTCAAGCTGGCTGCCTGGCGGGAGAGGATCGCCGGTGGTGTTCTGGTTGCCGCGCGAGACGCGGGCAAGCGGGCCGCATTCCTTCCCCGCGAAGCAGGGGGGGCGCAACTCGGCACGCTGAGGGAGCTGGTTGGCGTCCTGCAACCGGATGGGACGGGCCGCGACGGTTTTCACCTGTGGTCCGCCGGGGTGCGGTCCATCGCCAAACGGGGGCAAGTGTGGAACCCGGTGATCGAGGAGTTGGACAAGCTGCTGGGCAGCCCACTCGACCACACCCACCCGGTGTGGCAACGCCTAGCGCAGGGGCCGCCGCAGGATCTCGCATCCGATGAGACCGTTCGCGTGCTGACCGTCGAGGCGGTGAAACTGCTTGTGGTCGAGTCGATCCGGGTGCAGATCGACGAGAACCGCATCCCCGAGCAGGCCCCGACATGATCGAACGCAGGATGTTTCGAGCCCAAGCTTCGGGCCAGCTGGTAGCGATCTCGGCGTTGCATGTCGGATCATCGGGCGACGGGCTGGTCGTCGATATGGAGCAGTCGCGAGACGGCCGCGGTCAGCTCATCATTCCTGGAACCACCATCACCGGCGCACTCCGCGCGGCGCTTGAGCAGTGGCAGGGAACACCGGGCACCGACTGGTGGGGCCGCCTCGAGCGGGCCAGCACCATCACCATCGACGATGCCGTCGCCACGGAACCGGTGCGCCTCGCGGTCCGCGACAGCGTCTCCATCGACCGGATCTCGGGCGCAGCGGCCTATGGGCAACTGTTCAGCCGTGACGTGGTGTCCGCCGGAACCCGATTCAGCTTCGGTCTGACGATCAATTCGCCTGACCGCGCGACCAGCGAGTCCCTGATGAAGCGTATCGTCGGCGTCCTCCAGGGCCCCGGCATCTGGTTGGGCGCGGCCACCACTGGCGGGCTCGGCCACGTTCGTCTGGAAAACGCCTCGCCCCGGCTGCTGGACTTCACCTCCCCCAGTGGGCTGCGGGCCGCGGTGCTCGGTGGCGGTCACCCGATCGACATTGCGGTGATCGACCACGCCGGCCCCCGGCCCGGCCATCTGCGCATCACCATCCCGTGGCGGCCCGTCGGGCCAGTCATGTCACGGGTGAGTGTGAAAGGCGCAACCACTGATTCGTTCCCCCTGCACGCCACCGACAGCCAGGGCAGCGTGCGCCTGCTGCTGCCCGGCTCGTCCATCAAGGGCTCGTTGCGGTCCCACGCCGAATACATCGTCCGCACCGTCGTTAACCGGGACGCGCCGCTGGATTTTCGCTCTCAGATGCGGGCCGAGGGCCTAAGCGGAATCGGTGAGCTGTTCGGGCTCGCCGGGGAGAAGCAGAAATCGACAGGGGAGAAACAGAAGTCGACCAACAGCGGGCGGCGCGGCGCGCTGACTGTCCACGACACACTCACGTCGGTGCAGCTCCCAAGTAGGGAGTGGAATGCGCTGCGGGTCGCTGAGGGCAGCGACGAGCCGGGTGCTCAGAACCAGGAGGAGCACAAGCGGTTCGCGACGGCAATCGACAACCTCAACACGAAGGTGGCCGGGCAAGGGCTGTGGTTCGACTTCGCCGTCCGCAACGCCGTCGACCGATGGTCGGGTGGTGCCGCCGAGCTCTTCGCCGCGGTGGAACCGTACGCGGCCCGCGTCGGCGTGTGGGACCCGATCGTGGTGGAACTCGACGTCGCACGGCTGCTGCGGGCGAAGGCCACCGTTGATACGGCGCTCGCACTCCTGCTGCTGGTCCTGAGGGATCTCGTGCAGGGCGGTGTTCCGATCGGGTTCGGCACCACGCGAGGACTGGGCAGCATCTCGGTCAGCGCCGAGGACGTCCGCTTCGATGCCGGCGACGACGTTGCCGCCCGGTCTGCCACAGTCGGTCGGCTGCGCGGACGCACCCTCGCTGACATCGGAGCCGACGAGAAGCTGCTGATCGACCTGACCGAGGTCTGGCAATCAACCACCAACCAAGAGAACGGCGCAACCACCAACCAGGAGAACGGCGCGACATGACCTCGGCACCTCCTCAGGTTTTGCACGCGACGAGCACAGAGTCGACCGCGGCTGCGGCGTTGGCGGACTTCGTCTCCACCCACGAGGCCGGTGAGGCCGTCGGATTTGTGTGCGATCCGTTCGCCACCTACTGGATTCGCTACACCGACGGCCACTGGACCGCCGCCGATGGGGCGGAGCCGGATCTCGACGTCGCCTTCGGCATCACCGCCTTCACCGAAGATCGGCAGCTGCGCTGGCGACACACCCAGCACGGGCAAGGAGTCGCAGGCCTCACCTTCGAGTCGAGCGGCGGCAACGACAGCGCCGAGCGACCCACTCGGCTCGGTCACCCCCCACAGATCCGGATGATATGGGGCACATCGACGGGATCAACTCAGGACGGTTGGTCGAAGTTGGCCGACCCACGGACCGGACCGTTCTGGGTTCCGCACGGCGCTTTGCCCAAAGGCGCTCGACTGGGATTTCGGGTGCTCGAATATGTGACGACCGACGAGCACGGCAATGTCGCCGTGGTGGACGAGCGGATCTGCGGTCTCACCGAGATACGACCTCATGCAAGGGAGGGGAAATGACCGTTCCGAATGTTCCGAATGTCGCCGGAGGTGCAGACGGGCGACCCCGCCGCGTCGCCGCCGAGAAGTTCATCAACCCCTACAACTTCGTGTCCACACCGGACCGCTCACAGTACAACCCCGCCACTCTCGGCAACAGCGCACCGACCAGCCACGCCCGTGTGGATCCTGAGACTTACAGCGGGTCGATCCCGATAACGATCACAACACGCACCCCGTTACTGCTTCCCGATCAGCCGCGTTCTAACCCCCCACAGGGAACGACGCCACGGACCGCCGGGACGCGCACCGGCCCGGATGGTGAGCCCCTCCTGCTCGGATCGACAGTGAAGGGGATGCTGCGCTCGGCGTACGAAGCAATCACGAATTCACGATTCGCAGTTGTTGACGACACCCATCGGGAGCGGGGTGCGGTCCGCAAAGTGCTCTTCCCCAACTCTCCTCTTGAATTACTAGACGAGGAGCATCGTCCAGCCGCTGCCGTTAGGAAGCTGTCACCGGCGGACCGGGTGTTCGGATGGACACGACCCGACGGTGAAGCCGGCAAGGCGCAATCGGCACACCGGGCCAAAATTCGGATTACAGCCCCGACCGTAGTCGACCTGCCCGACGGCGGCGCACTGCTCCCACTGCCGAGCGAACCGATCCTCGCAACGCTGAACGGCCCCAAGACGACTCAGTACCGTTTCTACGTCGGAGACAACGATCAGAATCCGCTCAAAGATGGCCAACGACGTGATCCCGCCGCCGGCTTCAACACACGGCGTGGACATCGGCTGCGTGGCCGCAAGTTCTACGTACCGCAGCCCGAGGTGTTCAAGGAAAAACCCGGCGCGGCGGAGTATTGGACGACTGGAACCACTACGCCCCTAGGAGAAGTCGACGGTCAGGCGCGCTACCGGGAATACCGCCAATCCGGAGAGCGCCATCCTGAGGTCGAACTCGCCGTGAAGAGTTGGGTGAAGCCGGGAGTCACGTTCGAAACCACCCTGCACGTTGACAATATGACCGGGGCTGAGATCGGCGCGCTGCTGTGGCTGCTCGCTCTGCCAGAAGAGGCGAGCTTGGGTTTGGGCCTGGGAAAGCCGCTGGGATTCGGGTCCGTTCGCGTCACCGCCGACTGGGGACGGACCCGAGTGCGATCCGCTGAGTCGCAGAGACAGCGGTATACGACGCTGGTCGGACTCCTCGAGGAATCAACGGGATGCCTTGATGTCGCGGCCATCCAGAAATTGATAAAGACTTTCGATATAACGCTGTACCAGTGCGGACTAGCGCGAGTCCGCAAGGAGTTTCTCGACATGGTGTGCGGCTACACCGGAGCACCCGTCCACTACCCCCGCGCACGCGCTGGCGGGACTCCGCAAGGTCAACGTCCGGCGCCAAACGGCGAGTTCTTCAAATGGTGGGTGGCCAACGAAAAGACAGAGAAGCGGAGCTTGCCCGCCACGAAAGATCCTGCCCTGCCGTACCTCGACGAGAGCCGTGGACGTTACAAAGCTGGTAATGATGCGCACCGACAACGTTGAAAGGCTCGCCTCGTCGAGACTTGCCGGGGCCGGCCGCCGTCGCCTACCGGTTCGGTGGAAGAAGGCCATCACCGATGGGGCTGTCGGCGTGCTTTTTGCGTTCGCCGTCGGCGTCTCGGGAGTGGTGGTACAGGATTGGGTGTCGGGTAAACCCGCGAACGGTGGGCTCATCGTTCTGCTGGTCTGTCTCACCGCGGCCCTGGCCGCCGCTATCGCGGGCCGCTACTGGGTCTGGTCGAGCCACGGCACGATGTACTCGCTGTCGATGCAGTCAGACAGTGTCCCCGACAACCACGCCAGGTCCGTTGCCCTTGCCGAGGGCAAGTACATGGAACAGCGGTCAATCACTCGAACATTCGATCCCGGGGACAGCCCAGTTATCGACATACGCGAGGTCGTTGCGGACTTCTCGAACACCCTGGAGGCGTTGGTCAATGACGACAACCAAGACACCGGGTATCACCTCGCTACGGACTTGATCATGCCGGCGGCGGTAGCCGTCGGTTACCGTTTTCGCCCCCCGCTGAACGTGAGCCTGCGAGAGATCAACGGTCCGATGGGCCGCCCAAAACCGCCGCCGGAATACGAGTGGCATCTGCGCCAACTGCTGACGATTTCCGGCAGCAGCCACCCGATCGAAACAGTGACCGACCCCGGCTCCGACCCGGACCCTCGGTGTCGATCGGTCTTGCTTTCATTCATGCTGACCGACCACGCGGAAGGCGCCCCACTCTTCGCGCTGCCCGACTATCCGTGCGAGGTTGGACGCGTGGTCGGGGTGTTCGGGCGCGAGCGTCATCTCCAACCGGTGACCGTCACCGGCGACGGTAGCAACGCCACCATCCCGGCTGCCGAAGCCACCCGGGCGGTGGCCGAGGCGATCATCGACGCCTTGGCCCGCTTTCCCAATGCCACGGTGGTGTTGACCGGTCGCCTCCCCAAGACTGTCAGCTTCGCGGCGGGTTGGTATCTGGCTAACGTCACCCCGAAGCTCCAATACCCCTGGCGCAGGATCGTTCCCCTGGGATACATCGACGGCAAGCTGTGGCCGATGTGGGTTCTGCCAACCCAGCGCGACCCGAGCCAGTTGCTGCGTGAGGCCGGTATATGGACGTGATCCCGTCGGTAACTTCCTATCGGATCGTCAACCTCACCCCGCATCCGCTCGTCGTGTTCGACGGCGGCGATGTTGTGCTCGAGGTTGCACCGACCGGCAACGTCTGCCGGATCATCGAGATTCGTGATCCACCGATTGAGGTCGGCGCCGAAGGCTCGGTCGTGCCGGTGGTCGGCGTGCGTTATTCCGCTGAAATCGACTGCTTGCCAGGGCCATCCATGGGGGTGCTGCACGTGGTGTCGCGGGTCGCCGCGGCGGCGATACGAGACCGGGATGACATCGTTTTCCCCCTCGACGAGGTCCGCGACGAGCGACTGCGCATCATCGGCTGCCGCGCGTTGGGCCGTCTTGACTTCGACGGAGCCGTTCAATGATCGCCACATGGGCAATTCCGTTGACACATATCGACATACAGCGTGTGAATCGGGATCGCCAGCATCGGGATGACCTGTTTCGAGTGGCCGCGTCGTGGATCGATGGGAAGGATCATTGGGCGACCACCAAGCCGTGGAGCCTTTCCACCCTCGCCCGCATCGACGGGGTCGCGGCCATCCAGCTGTGCACCCTTACCGAGGAAGCCGCCGAGCGCCTGAACGCGCATGTCGACCCTGGCGCCGTCGTCAAGCTCGGCGCCCAGTCGGCGACCGTCATCGCACCCCCGGTCCCGTTGGCGTGGACTCACCCCACTGTCATCGCGAATGAACCCGCAGAACGCGCGCACGTCGTCGCCTTCGACACAGTGACATTCCGCAATGGATCGCGGTCGAGCCCCTTTCCTGACCCCGGAAGCATGCTTCGCTCCCTCGCGAGCCGATGGAATGCCCTCTACGCCGCGCAGACCACGGCTATCGAGATCACCCATGAGCGATGCGCGAGCGTCTGGATATCCGACCTCGACGGGCGCACCGACACCCTCAAGATCCCGCTGAAGCAGCGGAATGCGGCGCCTGGCAAGTCCGAGTATGTCAAGCCGCTGACACTGTCAGCCTTCGTCGGTCGGGTGCGCTACGTCGCCGACAACCACGACTCAGCGACAGCGTTGACGGGGCTGCTGCGGTTCGCTGAATACGCCGGCGTCGGCAGCTACACCACCCGGGGGCTCGGGCGGATCACACGCGAACCCACCTGGCAACCAGGCTGAATGAGCGAGACGAGCAGTGGCCGCCGACAACCGGAATCTGCATGCACTCGTCGCCGATCGAGGACGGCTCGCAAAGGCGTGGGAGCACATCCTCCAACGGGCCGACGAGGAAGAGCTGTCGGGGTCGATGCAACGCTTCGCCGCCGCAGCCGACGCCAACCTGGACGAACTTGCCCGGCAGCTGGCAGAGCGGGCTTATGTGCCGGCCCCGCTGACGCGGGTGGTGTTGCCGAAACCCGATGGCGGTGAACGGCTGCTCAGCGTGCCGACAGTCCGCGACCGCGTCGTCGAGCGCAGCCTGCTCGACACCGTCGACCACCTCGTCGATCCGCTTCTGGGAATCTCCGCCTTCGCGTACCGCGAGGGCATCGGACGGCTCGACGCAGTCCAGGCGGTTGCGCGGCTGCGCGACGAGGGTCTTCGGTGGGTGTTGCGTGCCGACGTCAACGACTGCTTCGACTCCGTCCCCAGGAATCTCGCGCTGCGCTGGTTTTTGGCCGCGCTACCGGATCGGTCGGTCGACAATCTTGTGGAGAGGCTCGTCTCTCGCAGGGTCCACACGGACCGCGGGCTGCGTGACACAGTGGGGCTGCCCCAGGGGACGTCACTTTCGCCGATCATGACGAACCTCGTCCTCACCGCTCTCGACGACGCGTTACGCGACGCGGGAATGGCGATCATCCGCTATGCCGACGATTTCGTCGTCGCGTGTGACTCTGCAGATCAAGCTTGGGAAGCGGCCCGGACCGCCTCCGCCGCCCTGGAGGAGATCGGCATGGAACTTGGGCCGGACAAGACCGAAGTGATGAGCTTCGAGGAGGGATTCTGCTTCCTCGGCGAAGACTTCGGGCCAAGATACCCGCCGGTGGTTGAGGACCGGGTTCCCGATCAGGACAAGAAGGTCCTCTACGTGGGGCGCCAGGGGTGCCGGGTCTTTGTCGCTCAGGGCCGTGTACTGGTGGAATCGAAGGACGACGAGGAACTCGCATCGGTGCCGAAAACGCAGGTATCGAGGATCGTGTGCTTCGGCTCGATCGGCATGTCCGCCGGTCTGAGATCGTGGGCGCTCGCCAGCGACGTCGACGTGGTGTTCGTGTCACGAAACGGCACCTATCAGGGCCAGCACCTGTCAGCCGCGGACGGCACCCGGGTCGACCGGCTGCGGCGGCAGATCGCCGCCGCCGACGACCTCCCGCGCTCCATGACAGCCGGTCGCGAGATCATCGCCGCGAAGATTCGTCATCAGATCACCGTGTTGCGCAACTTCACGACGACCGAACACGCGGATAAGCTCCGCGACGCCGTCAGGGTCATGCAGAACATGGCGCGGATGATCCCCGACGCCGGAACCCAGGACGAACTGATGGGGCTAGAGGGTGCCGCGGCCGCGGCGTATTTCCCGGTCCTGGGTCAACTCGTGCCCCAGGAACTCCGCTTCGAGTTGCGGAGCAGGCAACCACCACTCGACGTGCTCAACTCAGCGCTGGGCTACGGGTACGCGATCCTGCTCGGTGAAACGGTCAGCGCCCTGGTCGCCGCCGGCTTGGACCCGAATATCGGATTACTACACCGCCCCGTTGTGCACCGCACAAGCCTGGCGCTGGACCTCATCGAGGAATTCCGGCCAATGATCGTTGACCAGGTGGTGATCGCGGCCGCGCGCCGCAGGCGGCTGACCCCCGATCACGGGCAGCGAATCGCCGGTGCCAGTGGCATTCATCTGACCAAAGCGGGCAAGGAAGCCCTGATCGGCGCGTATGAACAAAGGATGCTGCAGCCCACAGCCGGTGCAATCGGTGATTTCCGGGGGAGTATGCGGCGGCACCTCTACCGCCAGGCGCAGCTACTGGCGCGATTCATCGACGACCCCGAGGAACGATACGCGGGCATGTCATGGCGGTGACGGTGCTTGCCGCATATGACGTCCGGGCCGACCAGCGTCGCGCGAAGCTCGCGGCGCTCTTGCAAGCTTGGGGCGACCGGGTTCAGTTCTCAGTGTTCATTTGCAGCGTGGGCGACGAACAGATCCCCACGTTGCAGGCCGAAATCGACACGATCATCGACCCCGACGAAGACTCGGTGATCATCATGCGGCAGTGCCGAACGTGCTGGGAAGGCCTCATCGCGCGCGGGCAAGGCGAGCCACCGCGCCGCCAACTCTATTGGGCTGTGTTTTGACTGGCCGCGACAATCAGAAAACTCGGTTTTGCGGGTTGCGCGCGCCGCCGCCCAACCGACGTCCGCCGTGCACCGGGGCTGACCAGCCGAAGCACACCCGCACCTTGCATCGCGCGCCCCTGCCGGCCCGACTCCGATGGCCCGGTGTGCAACGGCCCCCCAACGATGCTGGTCACACGGCACGTCCCGATGATAGGGTTCAGAAGAAGGTCTCGCCTGAAGGCGAATTGAAACCGGAAACCGTGAAGCGGTCATGTCATGCCCTTTCGTTCAGAAGAAGGTCTCGCCTGAAGGCGAATTGAAACCCGTATAACACCAATGTATAGGTGTTGTGGTACTCGCTGTTCAGAAGAAGGTCTCGCCTGAAGGCGAATTGAAACTTTCTCATGATTCCGCACCGCTCATCCCCTGGGACGGTTCAGAAGAAGGTCTCGCCTGAAGGCGAATTGAAACAGGCTCCCCGGTCGTACTGCACCGTCTCCTCGCACGCCTTGTTCAGAAGAAGGTCTCGCCTGAAGGCGAATTGAAACTAGTTGGTCACGGTGATTCCGGCGGTCGGCTTACCGATGTTCAGAAGAAGGTCTCGCCTGAAGGCGAATTGAAACAGCAACCGCAGGCGCAGCACCCGCCATTTTGCGGCCGTTCAGAAGAAGGTCTCGCCTGAAGGCGAATTGAAACCGAAATCTAAAACGCCTTTGTTTTTGATATCTGCGGTTCAGAAGAAGGTCTCGCCTGAAGGCGAATTGAAACCTCGTTGGCGATGTCAGCGAAGATGTTAGCCCCCTGTTCAGAAGAAGGTCTCGCCTGAAGGCGAATTGAAACTATTCGGGAAAGTGCGTAGCCCAGTATTCGACGTCGTTCAGAAGAAGGTCTCGCCTGAAGGCGAATTGAAACCGGTTCCCCGCCTCTGCTAGTTTTTGTGCTAATGGGAGTTCAGAAGAAGGTCTCGCCTGAAGGCGAATTGAAACGTCAGTGAGTCGCCGAAACAGGCGATGGTGCTGTTCAGAAGAAGGTCTCGCCTGAAGGCGAATTGAAACACTGAAATGCTGCTGGGCAGCATTGTTGGTCGGTTCAGAAGAAGGTCTCGCCTGAAGGCGAATTGAAACACGTACCCGCCAAGTTCCAGAATGCCGCCGGCCGTTCAGAAGAAGGTCTCGCCTGAAGGCGAATTGAAACGATGAAACCCCCCCGTAATACTCTTTGTCGATGCGTTCAGAAGAAGGTCTCGCCTGAAGGCGAATTGAAACCCGAACACCGCTCGCATGACGGGATCCGGCAGGTCGAGTTCAGAAGAAGGTCTCGCCTGAAGGCGAATTGAAACTGCTTCAGACGGACGCTCCATTTGTTGCGATGCGTTCAGAAGAAGGTCTCGCCTGAAGGCGAATTGAAACCCGACCGTTCCGGCAGTGCCCGCAGATCCTCCGCTGCCGGTTCAGAAGAAGGTCTCGCCTGAAGGCGAATTGAAACGGGTGGAGCAGTAGCTACTTGTTGATCATGCCGTAGCCGTTCAGAAGAAGGTCTCGCCTGAAGGCGAATTGAAACGAGTTATCTGACAGCAGCCCGAAACTCGTTGATGCCTGTTTAGCCGGGGTTGTTGGTAGCGGCTGTGTGAGGAAGTGGTAGCGCGGGCGCGGGGATCTGGTAGCGGTCCC
>CAIRCP010000085.1 GCA_903877095.1 uncultured Actinomycetes bacterium
CCTAGATGCCCAGCCCATCGCGGATTTCAGCCAGCGTCTTGGCCGAACTCTGAAGTCCCAGCAACTCGTTGACCGACAGCGGCACTTCCAGCACCTGGCCGGCGCCGGATCGCGACACCAGCGTGGGCAGTGCGAGCGCGACGTCCTTGAGTTGGTAGGCGCCAGTCTGCACGGTCGAGATCGGCAACACCCGCTGCTCGTCGCTGAGCACCGCCTCGATGATCCGGGCGCTGGACAGGCCGATCGCGAGGTTGGTGGCGCCCTTGCCTTCGATGATCTCGTAGGCGGCGTTCACCACTCCCTTGCCGATCTCGTCGCGAGCGGCGTCATCGAACACCAACTGGCCCGCGGCGTCGCGCCACTGCATCGCCGGCACCCCACCGATGGACACGCTCCCCCACAGCGGAATCTCCGAGTCGCCGTGCTCGCCGACGATGAGACCGTGGATGTTGCCCACGTCCACCCCGGCGCGCTTGGCGATGAGGTAGCGGAAGCGGCTGGAGTCCAGCACCGTTCCGGATCCGAAGACGCGGCCCGGCGGGAGGTCGACGGAGCGAGCGGCGGCGAGGGTGACGATGTCGACCGGGTTGGTGACGAAGATGAAGATCGCGTCGGGCGATTGCTCCAGCAGTTGCGGCATCATCGTCTGAACGATCTTGACGTTGGTGGAGGCCAGCTCCAAGCGGGTCTGGCCGGGCTTCTGCGCCGCCCCGGCCGTGACGATGACGACCGACGATCCCGCGGTCACGTCGATGGAGTCCGAACCCGTGATCGTGCAGTTCGGTACGAACTGGCTGCCGTGGTTGAGGTCGAGAACCTCGGCGTGAACCTTCTTGGCCGCCAGGTCGTACAGCGCGATGGCGCCGGCCGATCCACGGATCATGCAAGCGTAGGCGATCGCCGTTCCGACACTGCCGACCCCGACGATGGACACTTTGCTGGTGCGTTGTTCGGACATTGGTCGAATTATTCTGTACGCGGCGGCCTTTCGCGGGTGAAATCGGTCAGGTTCGACGGGCGATCTTGCTAACCGGTCTTCGCCCTATCGGCTGTCGATTACCCTTGCCCACCATGCGGCCGCGACGATTCCCCACGCTCCCGTGGTACGCCCGCGGTCTGGTGGCGGGAGCGAGCGGAACCGCGGCGATGGCGCTGTGGTACCACGCCGAACGCTACCTGCGGCGGGGTCATTACACCGGCGTCACGGCCTTGGCCGACGGCACACCCGTCGAAGGCCTGTGGTCGCGGGAAGGCCTGGACTACGACGACAGCGTGGTGCCCGGGCAGATCGTCGCCAAGATTCTTCACCTGCCCAAGCCGACCGACCGGGAGGCCGGGGCGATCACGCTCGGTTTGCGGTGGACCTATGGGTCGGCCTTCGGGATCGCTCATGTGGTTCTGCGCAACACGATTCGCGAGCCGTACGCCAGCATGCTGTTCGGCACCGCCTTGATGACGGTCACCTCGGTGGGCTTTCCGGTGCTCGGCGGCACACCGCCGCCGTGGAAGTGGCCGGCCGACGTCCAGATCAGCGCGGGCGGCAGTCACGCCCTGTACATCCTGACGGCATCGGTGCTCGACAACCTGCTGCGTTGATCACGTGATGACCCGCCGGCAGGTGACCGGCCTGTTCGTACTGTGCCTGGGCGTCTTCATGGTCGCGGTCGACGGCACGGTGGTCAGCGTCGCGGTTCCGTCGATCACCGAGCAACTGCGCCCGGACTACAACCAGGTGCTCTGGATCGGCGACATCTACTCGTTCGTGCTGGCCGGTTTGCTCATCACCATGGGCAATGTCGGCGACCGGATCGGTCGCAAGCGGTTGATGCTCATTTCCGCCCTGGCTTTCGGTGCGGCGTCGGCCGCGGCAGCTCTCGCCCCCACCGCCGGCCTGCTGATCGTTGCCCGGGCCGTGCAGGGCGTGGCGGGGGCCGGCCTGATGCCGTCGACCCTCGCGCTGCTGCGCAGCCTGTTCACCGACGAACAGCAGCGCATGCGGGCCGTCGGGTTGTGGAGCGCCGGCGGTGCGGCCGGGGCGGCTCTGGGGCCGACGGTTGCCGGTGTGCTGCTTGAACACTTCTATTGGGGCTCCGTACTTCTGATCAATCTTCCGGTTGTCGCACTCATCTTCGCGGTGGGTGCCTGGGCGCTGCCGGAGGCGCGCAGCCAGGGCGAGCACCCGCTCGATCCGCTGTCGGTGGTCTACTCCACTGCCGGCATCCTCGGCGTCGTCTACGGGATCACCGAGTTGGCGCACTCCGGGCTGGGTATGCGCAACGCCTACGCGGCGCTGTTCGCGGGCGCGGTGCTGCTGTGGGTGTTTCTGCGCCGCCAGCGCAGGTTGCCCACGCCGCTGCTGGATCTGGCGCTGTTCGCCCAATCCCGTTTCTCCGCGGCCATTGTCGCGCAACTCGTCATCGTGTTCGCCAACATCGGCGCGCTGTTCTTCCTGCCGATCTTCCTGCGTCAGGTCGGTGACTTCTCGTCGCTGCAGTCCGGGCTGGCCACCCTGCCGGAGTCGGTCGTCAGCCTCATCACGGCATCCAACACCGTGCGCCTGATCGGGAAGTGGGGCCACCGGCGCACCCTGCTGATCGGTCTGGCGGTGGGTACGGTGGGATTGCTCCTGCTGGGTCTGGGGTTGCTGTTTTCCTACGCCGCGATGGTGATTCCGCTGATGCTGCTGGGCTTTTCGTTCGGGTCGGTGGTGACCGTCACCTCCGATCTGGTGTTGACCAGTGCCAGCGCGGACCGCGTCGGCGTCGCGACGGGTATCTCGGAGACGTCCTTCGAACTGGGCACCGCGCTGGGCATCGCGATCACCGGCAGTGCCGTGTCGCTGCTCTATCTGATCATCGTCGGCAGTCCGGCGAACTTCAGTGCGACGGTGGATTCGCGCGGTTTCACATTGAGCATGGCGACCAACTGCGTGCTGTCCGGGATTCTGCTCGGTGCGGTCACCGTAGTGGTCGCGCACACCCTGCGCAAAGGTCAAGAGCACAGTGCTGCAAAGGAATTGACGGACGGGTCCCGATCGCCTTGACATGGTGATGATCGAGGTCCCGGCCGCGGTCACCGCCATGGCGGCCCGCGGACCGCGATGGGCGGCCTGGGTGGACTCCCTGCCCCGCATCATCGACCAGGCCCTGCAGCAGTGGGGGATTCGACCCGACGGCCGTCCCACCCACGGACACTGCTCGCTGGTGGTCCCGGTCCGCACCGACGACGGCACGGCAGCGATGCTGAAAGTCGGCTTTCCCGACGAGGAATCGGCGCACGAGCATCTGGCCCTGCGGCGCTGGGGCGGTCACGGCGCGGTCCGGTTACTCAGCGCCGATCCCCATCATCGGGTGCTGCTGCTGGAGCGGTTGGACGCCGCCGACCTGACCGGTGTGACCGAGGCGCAAGCCTGTGCGGTGGTCGCCGATCTCTACCGAACGCTGCACGTCCCGGCGCTGCCCGCATTGCGGCCGTTGAGTTTCTTCGTCGACCGGTGGACCGCCGAACTGGCGGCCCTGCCACGCAGCGCGCCGATCCCGCACCGGCTCGTCGAACAGGCGATCGCGCTGGGCCGGGATCTGATCGGCGACCGGGCAGTGCCGGACCGGGTGATCCACACCGACCTGCACTATGCCAATGTGCTCGCCGGTCGGGGCTCGGATGCGCAGCGGCAGTGGCTGGCGATCGACCCGAAACCGGTCAACGGCGATCCGCACTACGAGATCGCCCCGATGCTGTGGAACCGGTGGGATGAGCTGACCTGCCGTTCGGGCGACGTCCGCAACGGGGTGCGCCGGCGACTATGGATGCTGGTCGACGCCGCCGGCTTCGACGAGGACCGCGCCCGCGCCTGGGTCCTGGTGCGCGTGGTGCACAACGCGATGTGGGCGGTTCAGGACCGCGCTCACGCTGATCCGTCGTGGTCGACGACCTGTATTGCCGTCGCCAAAGCCGTCCAGGACTGATTTCGCCGGGGGCGGTGCTATCCGGCCAGGCCGGATACCGTGATCAGAGCGGATAGCAGGGGGTGTCGGCCGGGGTGTAGTACGGCTGGCCCGTAGCGGTATAGCAGGGCATTTCGCCGGGGAACGACGGATACAGCAGGTACCCGGGCGGTAGCGGCGGGTACCCGATCGGCGGCGCCATCGGGACCGGGTAGGGCGCCGGATAGCCATACGGATGGTCGACGTCACCGATGACGGCGGCATCGGCGATATCGCCGCCGACATTCGAACACCCACCGATATCGCCGTGGCGTCCGCCGACGTCGCCGCAGACTTCGGCTTGGGCCACCGGCGTCATGGCGAGGGGCAGCGCTGTCATGGCCAGAACGGTCAACAGCGTTGCTGTCATTCCCTTTGTCATGGAGCCATTATGGCAGCAGGTCCGGGCTTGCGTTGTCCGGACGGCGTGCCTCACCCACTCTGAGCGCGTAGCCGGTAGCGGTGCCTCACCTACTTTGAGCGCGTTACCCGGAAGGCTTGCCCAGCGTGGAGGGCAAGATCGATATGGCCGCGAGACGGCAGGTAACCAACAAGCTGCAGG
>CAIRCP010000086.1 GCA_903877095.1 uncultured Actinomycetes bacterium
CTGCAGCTTGTTGGTTACCTGCCGTCTCGCGGCCATATCGATCTTGCCCTCCACGCTGGGCAAGCCTTCCGGGTAACGCGCTCAAAGTAGGTGAGGCACCGCTACCGGCTACGCGCTCAGAGTGGGTGAGGCACGCCGTATTCAGGAGAATCACGACATCCGCGGCGTACCGTCGATGACGAAAGTACAGCGACCAGCGGAGGTGCTGACGTTGATCTGGCTAGGTCTCTACGCCGCCGTGGCGTTCGTCGTGGGCGCAGCGCTGTTCGTCTTCGCCGAATTCCAGCGCGCGCCCGGCACTCCCGCCCCGCGGCGCCCCGGAATCTGGGCCCTCGTGGCAGGCTTCCTGTGGCCGGTTCTGCTGATCGCCTTCGCGCAGTGCGGCGTGCTCCTCGCCGTCGGTCACCGCTTGGGCCGTGCGACCGCCGGGTCGGGTGACGGGACCACGCGCATCGCTCACCAGGTGGGCTGAGGAACAACCCTCGTTGCCCGTCGCGGCTATGCCCGCGCCAGGATGTTGCCGATTCCTGAATCAGCCAGCTCGGGCGCGCCGGACCGGAACGTCACTCTGTTGTTGAGTCCGGACACGACAATCGCGTCAGCGGTGCCGATCGTGACGGTGTTCTCCACACCCGACACCTCGACGCGACGGCAGTGGCCGGTCACGACGACTTCATTACGCACCCCGCTGACGCGGACTTCGTCGTCCGCGCAGGCGACGGTGTGCTTTTCGCCAACACCGGCGACGCTCACTGGGCTTCCGCGCGGCGGGGCGGGGGCCGGCGCACCCGTGGGGACGGGCCCCGACGGCATGGGAAGCGTTGGTGCAGAGGGGCTCTCGGGCGCCGGCCTGTTGCCGTTGGCGGAGACCGGGGTCATCGGACGACCCGCCACCGTGCCGCCGGGCCGGCCGCTGAAGATGGCCCCGCCGGCCACGATCAAGCCGACGATCATCAATGCCAACACCACCCAGCCCAGGCGCAACCCGACCCGTGGTGCCGCCCGATGTTCGCTGTCGGGAACATCCCCGGAGGTCATGGCCGACGGTGTTCGCCGTGGGATGCGCGACTCTCGCCGAACCCGCGTGTGAGCATTCCGACGGCGCTGTGCACCACCGCGTCCAAGTCGTCGCCCAGCGTGCCCGACAGCCACTGCTGGGCCAGCTCCGCCATGGCGCCGGCGTACATCGCCGCACCGACCTCCCAGGCCACGTGATCGGCCCGTGGATCGGATCGCCGGCTTTCGCTGAGCACCATCTCGCGAAGGTTGTTCTGGGAGCGCATACGGCGCTCGGCCAGCACGGGGTTGGTGCGCGCCTCGGTGAACAGGATGCGGCCCCGGCGGGGGTCGGCGGAACTGAATTCGAGCACCGTGCGGATGCCGGCCCGGAGACGGCCGAGTTTCTCGCCGGGAGCCCCGGCGATCGCCGGGAGCAGGACCAGGCCCAATGTCGCTCAGTTAAGGGTGTGACTGTTGGGTCAAGTGTGATGTGTGCAGCGTGTCGGGGAGTTGGAGCAGCGGAACTCCCGGTATCGATGGGTGTCCTCGTAAGACAACCCTTCACCTGGGAGTTCCGCTGTC
>CAIRCP010000087.1 GCA_903877095.1 uncultured Actinomycetes bacterium
CCTGCAGCTTGTTGGTTACCTGCCGTCTCGCGGCCATATCGATCTTGCCCTCCACGCTGGGCAAGCCTTCCGGGTAACGCGCTCAAAGTAGGTGAGGCACCGCTACCGGCTACGCGCTCAGAGTGGGTGAGGCACGCCGCCGTTTTGACCTGCGCTGATCTGCGCCGGTAGGCTGACCCGCTGGCGTGCGGTACGCCGCGGTTCTTTGACTCGCGGGGTATGGCCGGGGTCCCGGGTCATTGTTGGTCGCCGGGGGCAACCCCCACCGTCGACGTCCGACCGACACCCGGCTCGCCCGGGACCCACCCCGATAAGAGAGGTATGCGCTGTGCCTACGTACACGCCGAAGGCCGGTGACACCACGCGTTCGTGGTACGTCATCGACGCCACCGACGTGGTGCTCGGCCGGCTCGCCGTTATTGCAGCAACTCTGCTGCGCGGCAAGCACAAGCCGACATTCACGCCGAATGTTGACGGTGGCGATTTCGTCATCGTCGTCAATGCCGACAAGGTCGCCATCGGAGGCGACAAACTCAACAGCAAGAAGGCCTACCGTCACTCGGGGTATCCGGGTGGCCTGAGCTCCCGCACCATCGGTGAGTTGATGCAGAAGCATCCCGACCGGGTCGTCGAGAAGGCCATCGTCGGCATGCTGCCGCACAACAAGCTGAGCCGCCAGATTCAGAAGAAGCTGAAGGTGTACGCGGGTCCGGAGCATCCGCACACCGCTCAGCAGCCGGTTCCCTTCGAAATCAAGCAGGTGGCCCAGTGACACAGGAAGTTGGGAGCGACATCAACGAGACAGAGGTGGCCGAGGCCGACGCCGTCGTGCAGACCTTCGAGTCCGCTGCGGAGGCTCCGGTGGAGACCGCCCCGCGCCAGCCGGTGATCATCGACCGTCCGATCCAGACGGTCGGCCGTCGCAAGGAGGCCGTGGTCCGGGTGCGCTTGGTGCCTGGCACCGGCGAGTTCCACCTCGACGGCCGCTCGCTGGAGGCTTACTTCCCCAACAAGGTGCACCAGCAGCTCATCAAGGCTCCGCTGGTGACCGTCGACCGGGTGGATAGCTTCGACGTCTACGCCCACCTCGACGGCGGCGGCCCGTCCGGCCAGGCCGGTGCACTGCGCCTGGCGATTGCCCGCGCGCTGATCCTGGTCCAGCCCGAGGATCGGCCGGCGCTGAAGAAGGCCGGCTTCCTGACCCGCGATCCGCGTGCCATCGAGCGCAAGAAGTACGGCCTGAAGAAGGCCCGCAAGGCGCCTCAGTACAGCAAGCGCTGATCCACAGGCCGAGCCGAGTCGACCGATGCCGCCGAGGAACGAGGCGGCGGAGGAGCGAGGCAGCCGAAACTCGCCGGGTGTGCTCTCAAGCACACCCGGCGAGTTTTTTGTGCCCAACCGGGTTGGCATCAGGGGCTCCGGGCGCCAGGGCAGCAAACCCGCTGATGCACGCCGTCGGAGCGGCAACCTGATGTGGAGGCACCGCCCGTACCCGTCCGTGGTGCGGACGGTGTCGGTTTCGAGCTGGAGAACCTCGTATGACCTGGTCATTTGTGCGGTCAATGGGTGGGGTGAGAGGTTGAGTCCCATGGGCCGACTGTTCGGAACCGACGGAGTTCGCGGTGTCGCAAACCGGGAGCTGACCGCGGAACTCGGTCTGGCACTCAGCGCGGCCGCCGCTCGCAGGCTGGTGCCGGCAACCTCCGGTCACCGGCTGGCGGTGGTCGGGCGGGATCCGCGCGCCAGCGGCGAGATGCTGGAAGCGGCGGTGGTCGCCGGATTGACCAGTGAGGGCGTCGACGCCCTGCTGGTCGGGGTGCTGCCCACCCCCGCGGTGGCGTACCTGACGGCGGCCTACCAGGCTGACCTGGGCGTGATGATCTCCGCGTCGCACAACCCGATGCCCGACAACGGCATCAAGATCTTCGGCCCGGGCGGTCACAAGCTCGATGACGACGCCGAGGACCGGATCGAGGAACTCGTCGCCGAGGGCCCCGGACTGCGCCCGGTCGGCGCGGCCGTCGGCCGGGTGCGGCCCGCCCCCGATGCGATCGACCGCTATCTGGACCACATCGTCACCGCGACGACCGAGCGTCTCGACGGCCTCACCGTCGTCGTCGACTGCTCCAACGGTGCCGCCTACCAGGCCGCTCCGCGCGCCTACGCGGCTGCCGGGGCGCGGGTCATCGCGATCAACGACCAGCCCGACGGCCTCAACATCAACGACGGCTGCGGCTCGACGCACCTCGAGCCGTTGCGCAGGGCGGTCGTCGAGCACGGGGCCGATCTGGGTCTGGCGCACGACGGTGACGCCGACCGCTGCCTGGCGGTGGACGCGCACGGTGAGGTGGTCGACGGCGACGCCATCATGACCATCCTCGCGCTGGCGATGCAGGAGTCCGGCGAACTCGCCTCGGGCACCCTGGTGACCACGGTGATGAGCAACCTCGGCCTGCACGTGGCCATGCGGGAGGCCGGGATCGCGGTGCGCACCACCGCCGTCGGCGATCGCTACGTCCTTGAGGAACTGCGCTCCGGTGAGTACAGCCTCGGCGGTGAGCAGTCCGGCCACATCGTGATGCCGCGGTTCGGCACCACCGGCGACGGCATCCTCACCGGTCTGCGCCTGATGTCGAGGATGGCCCAGACCCGGTCGCGACTGGCCGACCTGGCGGCGCCGATG
Source organism: uncultured Actinomycetes bacterium (assembly GCA_903877095.1). Lineage (GTDB taxonomy): Bacteria > Actinomycetota > Actinomycetes > Mycobacteriales > Mycobacteriaceae > Mycobacterium. The sequence goes on from CAIRCP010000087.1 coordinate 2,684, forward strand.
CAGACAATGCCGCAGGTGTTGATCAACGTCGAGGTCGCCGACAAGGTAGCGGTGGCGGAGGCGCCTGCGGTCCGCACCGCGGTGGCCCAGGCTGAGGCCGAACTCGGCGACACCGGCCGAATCCTGTTGCGGCCCTCGGGAACTGAGCAGATCGTCCGCGTCATGGTCGAGGCGGCCGACGAGGACACCGCCCGCCAGTTGGCGCACCGCGTCGCGAAGTCGGTCAGCGCCGAGGGCTGAACCGGCGCCCCAGTGGAACCGGTGGACGCGTCGCTGCGTCAAAACCGGTATGGGAACCACATCCGTTGACCCGCATGCGCTGCGGTTGGCCGCACAGCGCCTCGACACTGCGGCAGATCTCCTCGGCGCGGCCATCGACAGGCTCGGCGTGGGCGGCGTTTCGCTGGGCGGGGCGGTCGACGAGATCGTCGCCGACCTGGCGCACTGGCAGCGCGGTGCGCGGGACGGCGCGGTCGGCTTGCGCACCGTCGCCGAACGCCACATCGAGCAGGACAACGCCGGCGCCGAGGCGCTGCGATGAACCCGGCTCTGCTGGCCCAGGCGGTGGCGGTGGACAGCGCTGCGTTGGACGCCGCCGCGTCGATCGCCGAGGAAGCCCTGGCCTGTCATCGTGAGGCGCTCATCCTGCTCGCGGAGGGCTGGCAGAGCGAAACTGGTTCGGCCATCGCCGATTTCATGGACCGTCAGTGCGGACACGGCGCTGACGTGGTCGACACCTTGCGTCGGGCGGCCGGTCGGCCGGACACTCTGGCCGACAGCCCGGCGGACCCGGACCTGGGGGGCTTTCTGCCTACCGACCGCACGGCCGGCCCGCCGGATTCGGCGCCGCTGATCGGCGATCCGGTGGCGGCCGAACCGATAGCACCCGCACCGGCACCCGCGGCCGCGCCGGCACCCGCTCCCATGCCGCCGTGGACAGGTCCGGTTCCAGCGTCGCCGTGGGGCCAGCCCGGGACGGACGCGCCGTGGGCGGCGCCGGCATCATCGGGGTTGGCAGGTCCGTCCGCATTTCCCGACCTCGGTGCCACCCTGGCCGGGCTGGTTGCCGAGATCACCCAGGCACTGGGCTCCTACGCCGATACGGCGCCGTCGGCCGAGGTTCCGGGGGATGCTGCCTATCAGGGCGCCGACGGCCCGCTGAGTCCCGATAAGCGCCCCGAGCAGCCGGGTGACCAGGATCCCGCGGCGATGACCACGCTCACTGACAGCGGCGCGCCCGCGACCGCCCCGAACGCGGGCCCGGTGGCCGGGCCCACCAGCGCTCCGGTGCCGCCACCGCCTGAGCCGGTGCCGCCGTCCCCTGCGCCGGCGCCGGCG
>CAIRCP010000088.1 GCA_903877095.1 uncultured Actinomycetes bacterium
CCTGCAGCTTGTTGGTTACCTGCCGTCTCGCGGCCATATCGATCTTGCCCTCCACGCTGGGCAAGCCTTCCGGGTAACGCGCTCAAAGTAGGTGAGGCACCGCTACCGGCTACGCGCTCAGAGTGGGTGAGGCACGCCGCCACCGGGCCTCGGCGTGGCGAACGGGCTACGCTCAGGTGGCTGGAAAGCCGGGTACGTACCTCCCCCCTCAGATGCGTCGCACACGAGAAGCCACGAAGGACGGGGTCACCCACATGGCAATCGCATTTCGCCTATTGCCGATCGTCGCTGCGGCGCTGTTATCGACCGCAGGGGCAGGCGTCGGGTTGGTGGTGGCTCCGGCTGTCGCGCACGCCGACCCTTTCGCCAAAGGGCCCTATACGTGGTGTCCGGGACAGCCGAAGTCCTTCGACATGAGCGACCCGCCAAATTGGGACTGGAACGCGTGTCACACGTACTAGCTGGTGATGGGCGTCCCCGGAAACGTCTCCAAGAACGTCTGGGAAGGCGAATTGCCACCGGTCGATCCGCAGTACGTCCATCGGCCACCCGTCAACTGCGGGCTGTTCTACTGCCAGGATCTCGGATCCTGACACCCCGTCGCCCCGGAGGTGCCGGCGGCGGCTCTCAGCAGGTTGTGCCGGCTGACGCGCGGTCCGAACCCCAAACACAAAGGTCACGACCTCTTTCGAGTTCGTGACCTGAGTGCTTGCAGTTCGTGGAACTGCTCTATGTGGGCGAAGGGGGACTTGAACCCCCACGTCCCGAAGGACACTGGCACCTGAAGCCAGCGCGTCTGCCATTCCGCCACTCGCCCAAAACAACCGGGGCAGCGTATCACGATGGCCGGGTCCGCCCCCAACCGAGCGGGCGCACCTTCTGCACAGCCCGGCCCCCGATGCGACGCGGTGACCTGCGTCGACGGGACTCGCAGCCTTCTGCGAACACGCTTCGGCGGGCGTGGGCCGATACCATGGACACCACTACAACAAGGGTGGGGATTGAGGTAGAGGGTTCGTGACTAACCAGAAGGGCCTGGCTGCGCGCATCGAGCGCATGCTGGAGGACGGCGTCGGAGACGCGTTCGCCCGGGTGTTCGGCGGCGCCATCGTGCCCCAGGAGGTCGAGGCGCTGCTCCAGCGGGAGGCTTCCGACGGCGTGCAGAAGCTCGCCGGCGATCGTTTTTTGGCGCCCAATGAGTACGTCATTACTCTCGGTACGTCCGACTTCGACAAAGTAAGTGCCGATAGAGATCTCACTGCAGACACATTTGCCAAACATTTAGCCGGTTACATTCACGAGCAGGGCTGGCAGACCTACGGTGATGTGGTAGTCCGGTTCGAACAGGCAGACAGCCTGCATACCGGCCAGTATCGCGCCCGAGCCATCGTCAATCCCGACGCCGACCCCCGCCCGCCTGCTCCCGCACCCGGACCAGCACAATCAACCCAGGCCCACACCGCAGAACCAGGAGTGCCAGCGATGACCGACAACCCGAGCTACCGCGGACCCGGACGGCCCGGCGACGAGTACTACGACGATCAGTACGGCCGTCCGCAGGAAGACCCCCGCGCCGCAGTTCCGGAGGCCCCGCGCGCCCCGTATCCGTCCGAACAGGGCTACGCACCCGGCTACGAGCAGGGCTGGGGCCAGGGCTACGAGCAGCGCCCGCCCGCACCCGGCTACGGCACCCCCGGCTACGACCAGGGCTGGGGCCAGGGCTACGAGCAGCGCCCGCCGGCCCCCGGCTACGGCACCCCGGGCTACGACCAGGGCTACCGCCCCGCCCCCGCGCCCCAGGGCTACGGCGCGCCGCAGTACGGGCCGCCCGCTGGCACCGGCTACCCCCCGCCGCCGGCCGCTGAATACGACTACGGCCGTCAAGCGCCCGGCCGCCAGGAGGGCCCCGGCTACGGCGGCTATGAGGCGCCCCGGCCGTCCTACCCGGACCAGGGCTACCAACAGCCCGGCTACGGCGGGGGTTTCGGCCGGCCGGATTACGGACAGCCCGACTACAGCCGCTACGAGCAGGGCGGTTACCCCGCACCGGCCGCACCCGCGGCGCCGGCCCCGGACTACGACTACGGGCAGCCCAGCCCGGCGGGCTACGGCGGTTACCCGCCGCCGGCACCGCAGGCCGATTTCCAGGCCACCGGCCACGGCATCACCCTGCAACTCGACGACGGCAGCGGCCGCACTTACCAACTGCGGGACGGTGCCAACGTGATCGGCCGCGGCCAGGACGCCCAGTTCCGGCTGCCCGACACCGGGGTGTCCCGCCGCCATCTCGAGATCCGCTGGGACGGCCAGACCGCGCTGCTGCAGGACTTGAACTCCACCAACGGCACGACGGTCAACAACGCGCCGGTGCAGGAATGGCAGTTGGCCGACGGGGACGTCATCCGTCTCGGTCACTCCGAGATCGTCGTCCACGTTCACTGAGGTCCGCAGAGCGGCACCGACGAGGGCCTGATGACTTCACCCTCGCAGGGTGACGCGTCCAAGTATCCTGTGACGTTGCCGAAGTCCGCCGGGTTCCCGGCTTCACACGAGGCTGGGACCAAGACAGCTGGGACCAAGACAGGGGGATGGAGGGACGCCGCATGCAGGGATTAGTGCTGCAGTTGACGCGTGCCGGTTTCCTGCTGTTGCTGTGGCTGTTCATCTGGTCGGTGCTGCGCATACTGCGCACCGACATCTACGCACCCACAGGGGCGGTCATGGTGCGCCGAGGGCTGGCGCTGCGCGGTGCCCGCTCCCCGGCGCGCGCCAGCCGCACGGCAGCCCGCTACCTGCTCGTCACCGAGGGCCCGCTCGCCGGCACCCGGATCAACCTGGGCTCACAGCCGGTGCTGATCGGGCGGGCCGACGACTCCACGCTGGTGCTCTCCGACGACTATGCGTCCACTCGTCACGCCCGGATCTCGCCGCGTGACGGCGACTGGTTCGTCGAGGACCTCGGCTCGACCAACGGCACCTACCTGGACCGCTCCAAGGTGACGACGGCCGTCCGGCTCCCCATCGGAACGCCGGTGCACGTGGGCAAGACCGTGATCGAGCTCCGCCCGTGACCCTCACTTTGCGTTACGCCGCGCGCAGCGACCGCGGCCTGGTCCGCGCCAACAACGAGGACTCCGTCTACGCCGGAGCTCGTCTGCTCGCCCTCGCCGACGGGATGGGCGGTCACGCGGCCGGCGAGGTGGCCTCCCAGCTGGTGATCGCCGCACTGGCCCACCTCGACGACGACGAACCCGGCGGCGACCTGCTCGGCAAGTTGGAACGGTCTGTCTACGAAGGCAATTCGGCAATCGCCGACCAAGTGGAGATCAACCCCGATCTCGACGGCATGGGCACCACGCTCACTGCGATTCTCTTCGCCGGGGACCGCCTCGGGCTGGTGCACATCGGGGATTCGCGCGGGTATCTGCTGCGCGACGGTGAACTGACGCAGATCACCAAGGACGACACCTTCGTGCAGACCCTGGTCGACGAGGGTCGCATCACCGCCGAGGAAGCCCACAGCCACCCGCAGCGGTCGCTGATCATGCGGGCGCTCACCGGTCATGAGGTGGATCTGACGCTGATCATGCGCGAGGCCCGCGAGGGCGACCGCTACCTGCTGTGCTCCGACGGATTGTCCGACCCGGTCAGCCAGGAGACGATCCTCGAGGCGCTGAAGATTCCCGGCGTCGCCGCCAGCGCCGACCGATTGATCGAACTCGCACTGCGGGGCGGCGGCCCGGACAACGTCACGGTGGTCGTCGCCGACGTCGTCGTCCACGATTACGGCGGCCAGACCCAGCCCATCCTGGCCGGCGCCGTATCCGGCGACGACGACCACCGAATCGCGCCGCCGAACACCGCCGCCGGCCGCGCCTCGGTCATCGCGCCGCGCAAGCCGGTGGCTAAACCCGTTGTGCCCCAACCGGAACCGCCACCGAAGCCGCGATCACGCAAGCGCATGCTGTTCATCGCCGCGCTGATCGCACTGGTCGTTCTCGGTGGCATCGGCGTCGGGTACCGGATCATCCGCGGCTCCTACTACATCAGCGCCAAAGACGGCACCGTCGCGATCATGCGCGGCATCCAGGGCTCCATCCTGGGCATCCCGTTGCAGGAGCCCTACCTGCTGGGCTGCCTCAACCGGGCCGGTGAGTTGTCCCAGATCAGCTACGGCCAGTCGCATTCCGCGCTGGGCTGCGAGCTGATGCAGGTCCAGGATTTGCGCCCGTCGGAACGGACCCAGGTGTCGGCGGGGCTGCCCACCGGCAGCCTGGACAACGCGATCGGACAGCTTCGCGAATTGGCCCGCAGTTCGCTGCTGCCGGTTTGCGACCCGCCGAACGCCAGCCGCCCGGCCCCGGCGCCACGCAGCGGCAGCGGCGCCCCAGCCGCCTCGACGATGCCGACGCCGCAGGCCCCGCCGTCGACGTCAACCGCCCCCGCCACGTCATCCGCCCCACCGGCGCCGGCTCCCCCGGCGCAGAAGCCAGGGACCGATTGCCGGGTGGCCGCATGATGGCGCGGGGAAGAACCCGCGAAAAGTCCGGGGGCGGCGTCGTCGAGCGGACCGTTCCGCAGTCACCTGTCCGCATCACTCCGCCGCTGCCGACCCGCCGCAACGCCGAGTTGGGCCTGCTCTGCTTCGCCACCCTGATCACCGGCGTCGCCCTGCTGATCGTGGAGGCCAATCAGGAGCAGGGGCTGAACTGGGATCTGCTCACCTACACCGCAGCGTTCCTGGTGCTGTTCCTGTGCGCGCATCTGGCCATCCGCCGGTTCGCGCCGTTCGCCGACCCGCTGCTGCTGCCCGTCGTCGCGCTGCTCAATGGACTGGGCCTGGTGCTAATCCACCGCCTCGACCTGGTGCCGGGCACTTCGGCGGACAATCCGACCGCCCAGCAACAGATGCTCTGGACGCTGCTCGCGGTGATCTGCTTCTCGCTGGTGGTGATCTTCCTCTCCGACCATCGGATGCTGGCCCGCTACGACTACATCTGCGGCGCGGTCGGGCTGGTGCTGCTGGCCATTCCCGCGCTGCTGCCCACCCGGTTGTCGGAGACCAACGGCGCCAAGATCTGGATTCGTCTGCCCGGCTTCAGCATTCAGCCCGCCGAGTTCTCCAAGATCCTCCTACTGGTGTTCTTCGCCGGCGTGCTGGTGGCCAAGCGCAGTCTGTTCACCAGCGCGGGTAAGCACTTCCTGGGCATGGACCTGCCGCGTCCGCGCGATCTCGCGCCGCTGCTTGCGGCCTGGATCATCTCGGTGGGCGTGATGGTGTTCGAGAAGGATCTCGGCACTTCCCTGCTGCTCTACGCGTCGTTCCTGGTCATGCTGTACATCGCCACCGAACGGTTCAGCTGGGTGGTCATCGGGCTGAGCCTGTTCGCGGTGGGTGCCGTCACCGCGTATCACCTCTTCGGCCACGTACGTGCGCGGGTGCAGACATGGCTGGACCCGTTCGCCGATCCGGAGGGCGCCGGCTACCAGATGGTGCAGTCGAAGTTCAGCTTCGCCACCGGCGGGGTGTTCGGCACCGGCCTGGGTAACGGGCAGCCCGGCACCGTCCCGGCCGCGTCGACCGACTTCATCACCGCGGTGGTGGGGGAGGAACTCGGGCTGGTGGGGCTGTCCTGCGTGCTGCTGCTCTACACGATCGTCATCATCCGGGGCATGCGCACCGCGATCGCCGTCCGCGACAGCTTCGGCAAACTGCTGGCGGCCGGTCTGGCATCCACGTTGGCGATCCAGCTGTTCATCGTCGTCGGGGGGGTCACCGGGGTGATCCCACTGACCGGCCTGACGACGCCGTGGATGTCCTACGGCGGCTCGTCGTTGATCGCCAACTACGTTCTGCTGGCCATCCTGGTGCGGATTTCGCACTCGGCCCGCCGGCCGATCAAGACGAGCCAGCACACGCCGATCGCCGCGGCCCACACCGAAGTGATGGGCCGGTCATGAACACCTCGCTGCGCCGGATCTCCATGATGGTGATGGGCCTGGTCGTGCTGCTGCTGATCAACGCGACCATCACCCAGGTCTTCCGGGCCGACGCCCTGCGTGCCGATCCACGCAACCAGCGGATCCTGCTCGACGAGTACTCCCGTCAGCGCGGTCAGATCGCGGCCAACGGCCAGATCCTGGCGTACTCGGTGGCCACCAACGGCCACTACCGATTCCTTCGGGTGTATCCCGACCCGCTGATCTATGCGCCCGTCACCGGGTTCTACTCGCTGCGGTTCTCCAGCACCGGGCTGGAACGGGCCGAGGATCCCATCCTCAACGGTTCCGACGAGCGGCTGTTCGGCAAGCGGCTGGCGGACTTCTTCACCGGCCGCGACCCCCGCGGCGGCAACGTCGACACCACGTTGGTGCCGCGGGTGCAGCAGGCCGCCTGGGACGCGCTGTCGCGCGGGTGCAACGGACCCTGCCGTGGTTCCGTGGTGGCACTCGAGCCGTCGACGGGCAAGATCCTGGCGATGGTGTCCGCCCCGTCCTACGACCCCAACCTGCTGGCCTCGCATAACACCGAGGAGCAGGGCACGGTGTGGGAGCAGTTGCGCGACGACCCTGCCTCGCCGCTGACCAACCGGGCCATCTCGGAGCGTTACCCGCCCGGGTCGACGTTCAAGGTCGTCACCACCGCGGCCGCCCTGCAGGCCGGCATCAACGAGAACGAGCAGCTGACCGCAGCGCCGCAGATTACGCTGCCGGACAGCACCGCGACCTTGGAGAACTACGGTGGCACCCCGTGCGGCAACGCTCCGACGGCGTCGTTGCGCGAGGCGTTCGCCCGGTCCTGCAACACCGCGTTCGTCCAACTCGGGATCCGACTCGGCGGTGACGCCCTGCGCAACGCCGCAGACGCGTTCGGCTTCGACAGCCCGCCGGCGGCTATCCCGCTGGAAGTGGCGGAGTCCACCGTCGGCCCGATGAGTGACGGTGCCGCCATCGGCATGTCCAGCATGGGCCAGAAAGACGTCGCGGTGACTCCGTTGCAGAACGCGATGATCGCGGCCGCCATCGCCAACGGCGGCGTCGTGATGCAGCCCTACCTGGTCGATCGCGTCGAGGGGCCCGACCTCTCCGAGATCAGCACCACCGCACCCGGCGGGCAGCGTCGCGCGGTCACGCCGGAAGTCGCGACTAAGCTCACAGATTTGATGATCGGCGCCGAGAAGTTCACCCAGCAGAACGGGGCGATCCCGGGCGTGGAGATCGCCTCCAAGACGGGTACCGCCGAGCACGGCACCGATCCCCGCAATACCCCGCCGCATGCGTGGTACATCGCATTCGCCCCGGCCCGCAACCCTCGGGTCGCGGTGGCCGTGCTGGTGGAGAACGGCGGGGACCGGCTCGCGGCGACCGGCGGCGCGCTGGCCGCACCGATCGGCCGCGCGACCATGGCGGCGGCATTGCAGGGGGCGCCGTGAGCCCCCGCGTAGGTGTCACTCTCTCCGGGCGCTACCGGCTGCAACGGCTGATCGCCACCGGCGGTATGGGCCAGGTGTGGGAAGCGACCGATAGCCGGCTGGGCCGGCGGGTCGCCGTCAAGGTCCTCAAGCAGGAGTACTCCTCCGACCCGGAATTCATCGAGCGGTTCCGCGCCGAGGCCCGCACCGTCGCCATGCTCAACCACCCCGGCATCGCGGCGGTGCACGACTACGGCGAAACCGAGATGGACGGCGAGGGCCGCACCGCCTATCTGGTGATGGAACTGGTCAACGGCGAGCCGCTGAACTCAGTCATCAAGCGCACCGGCCGGCTGTCGCTGCGGCACTCCCTGGACATGCTTGAGCAGACCGGTCGGGCGCTACAGGTGGCGCACGCCGCCGGGCTGGTGCACCGCGACGTCAAACCGGGCAACATCCTCATCACCCCGACCGGCCAGGTGAAGCTGACCGACTTCGGCATCGCCAAGGCGGTGGACGCCGCCCCCGTCACCCAGACCGGCATGGTGATGGGCACCGCGCAGTACATCGCACCCGAGCAGGCCCTCGGCGAGGACGCCACCGCCGCCAGCGATGTCTATTCATTGGGAGTCGTTGGCTACGAAGCGGTTTCGGGCAAGCGTCCGTTCACCGGCGACGGTGCGCTGACCGTGGCGATGAAGCACATCAAGGAGACGCCGGCCCCCCTGCCGGCCGACCTGCCGCCCAACGTGCGTGAACTCATCGAGATCACGTTGGTGAAGAACCCGGGGGTGCGCTATCAGACCGGCGGGCAGTTCGCGGACGCGGTCGCGGCCGTCCGTTCAGGACGCCGCCCGCCCCGGCCGAACTCCGCACCGACCATCAAGGCGACCCCGGCCGCCATTCCCAGCACAAGTCCCCGACGACCGGTCGCCGAGGTCCGGCCGGCCGCCGCAGCACGATCCAACCCCCCCGCCCGGCAACGCCCCACCACCGCACACCGTCCGCCGCCACCGGCGCGGCGCACGTTCAGTTCCGGCCAGCGGGCGCTGCTGTGGGCGGCCGGGGTGCTCGGTGCGCTGGCGATCATCAGCGCGATCCTCATCGTGCTGGCCGACCGGGAGCGGCGCTCCAACACCCCGGTCGAGCAGACCGTGACCGACACCGTCACCCCCGGTGCGCCGGCCGCGCCCGCCGCGCCGTCCGGCTGGACCGACCGGATACTTCCCGAAGGCGGCGCCGGCATCGCGACCATCCCCGTCAGCCTGCACCACCAGTTCAGCGTGACCGCCCCCGAGCCGGCGAACGCCTTCGCCCCTGACGACGAGATACCGCGATGACGACACCGCACCAGCTGTCCGACCGCTACGAACTGGGCGAGATCCTGGGCTTCGGCGGCATGTCCGAGGTTCACCTGGCCCGCGATCTGCGGCTTCATCGCGACGTCGCGGTCAAGGTGCTGCGCGCGGACCTCGCTCGCGACCCCAGCTTCTACCTGCGTTTCCGGCGCGAGGCACAGAACGCCGCCGCGCTCAACCACCCGGCGATCGTCGCGGTCTACGACACCGGCGAGGCCATCACGCCCAGCGGGCCGCTGCCCTACATCGTGATGGAGTATGTCGACGGGGTGACGCTGCGCGACATCGTCCACAGCGACGGGCCGATGCCGCCGCGCCGGGCGCTGGAAGTGATCGCCGACGCCTGCCAGGCGCTGAACTTCAGCCACCAGCACGGCATCATCCACCGCGACGTCAAGCCGGCGAACATCATGATCTCCAAGACCGGTGCGGTGAAGGTGATGGACTTCGGCATCGCCCGGGCCATCGCCGACGCCGGCAATCCGGTGACCCAGACCGCCGCGGTGATCGGCACCGCGCAGTACCTCTCCCCTGAGCAGGCCCGGGGCGAACGCGTCGACGCCCGGTCCGACGTCTACTCACTGGGCTGTGTGTTGTACGAGATGCTCACGGGCCAACCACCTTTCATCGGTGATACCCCGGTCGCCGTCGCCTATCAGCACGTGCGTGAGGATCCGGTGCCACCGTCGCAGAAGCACGGCGGCATCTCCCCGGAGTTGGATGCCGTGGTTCTCAAGGCGCTGGCGAAGAACCCCGACAATCGCTATCAGAGTGCGGCGGAGATGCGCGCCGATCTGGTTCGGGTGCACAGCGGCGAGAAGCCCGATGCGCCGAAGGTGCTCACCCAGCACGATCGGACGTTGATGATGACGTCGCGCCCGAATGCCCGCCCGGACGGCGGGGCGGCGATGGCCTACGACTTCGGCGAGCCGCCGCGACGCAGTGCGGTCGGCCGCTGGCTGGTGGCCCTGGCCGTCCTGTCGATTCTGACGGTGGTGGTCGCGGTGGCCATCAACCTCGGCGGCGGAAAGCCCCGCGAGGTGCAGGTGCCCGATGTCCGCGGCCAGGTCTCGGCCGACGCCATCGCGGCGTTGCAGAACAAGGGTTTCAAGATCCGAACGCAACAGAAACCGGACAGCACCGTCGCGCCCGATCACGTCATCAGCACCGACCCGGCGGGGACCATGTCGGTCAACGCCGGCGACGAAGTTCTGATCAACGTCTCCACCGGACCCGAACAACGCGAGGTGCCGGACGTCGCCGGACTCAGCTACGCCGACGCCGTCAAGAAACTCACCGCCGCCGGCTTCGGGAAGTTCAAGCAGGGCGAGGGGACGTCGACCGCCGCGCAGCGCGACAAGGTGCTCAACACGACCCCGCCGGCCAATCAGACGACGGCCATCACCAACGAGATCACGATCGTCGTCGGCAGCGGACCGGTCACTCGTCGCATCCCCGACGTCACCGGCCAGACCTCCGATGTCGCCACCAAGAACCTCAACACCGTGGGCTTCCAGACGATCCTGACCGCCCCCGTCGACAGTGTTGAGCCGGCCGGCCAAGTGCTCGGAATCGACCCGGCGTCGGGTGCCGACGTCGCGCTGGACACGCCGGTCACCCTCCGGGTGTCCAAGGGCAACCAGTTCGTGATGCCGAACCTGGTCGGGCAGTTCTGGGTGGACGCGGAGCCCAATCTGCGCGCCCTGGGCTGGACCGGAGTGCTGGTGAAGGGTCCTGATGCGCAGAACAGCGGTCAGCGGACCAACGCGGTGGTGACCCAGAACCCCGCCGCGGGCGGCGGGGTGAACTTCGGCGGGTCGATCACGCTCAGCTTCGCGTCGTAGTCGAGTCGACCGATGCCGCCGAGGAACGGGGCGGAAGGGGAGCGAGACGATCAGGCCTAACCCCGGGGCTCGCCGCGGGTGGCGAGCCGGACCGTCTCGGCGACCTCCTGCTCCAGCCGGCTCACCAGCGGCTCCGCCGGCGGGGCGCCGCAGTAGCCGAGCCAGTTGGCCAGCAGGCGGTGGCCGCCCTCGGTCAGGATCGACTCGGGGTGGAATTGCACACCGTGGATCGGCAACTCCGCGTGGCGGATCGCCATGACGACGCCCGAGCCGGTCTGGGCGGTGACCTGTAATTCTGGTGGCACGCTGCCGGGCACGATGGTCAGCGAGTGGTAGCGGGTTGCGGTGAAGGGGTTGGGAAGGCCCCGCAGCACACCGTCATCGGTGTGCAGGACGGTGCTTGTCTTGCCGTGCAGAAGCTCCGGCGCACGATCCACGGTCGCCCCGAAGGCCACTCCGATCGCCTGGTGTCCCAGGCAGACACCCAGCAGCGGGGTGCCCGAGGCCGCGCACGCGCCGACGAGCTGCACCGACGCGCCGGCCCGCTGTGGGATCCCGGGGCCGGGGCTGAGCAGCACGCCGTCGTAGTGCGCTACCACGGATGCGGCGGCGGCGGACCCGGCCAGCCGGAGATCGTCGTTGCGCCAGACGTCGGCCTGGACACCGAGTTGACCCAGGTACTGGACCAGGTTGAACACGAAGCTGTCATGGTTGTCGACGACCAACACCCGCACGGTGGGCACGCTACCGGCCGGAGTGGCCTGGTCGTAGCGGTGCTGCGTTAGTCTCATTGCAAGACGCTCCCGCGACGCCATCAGTGAAGGTAGTTCATGCCCAAGTCAAAGGTCCGCAAGAAGAACGACTTCGCCGTCAATTCGGTCAGCCGTACGCCGGTCAAGGTGAAGGCAGGGCCATCCAGCCAGTGGTTCGTCGTGCTGTTCATCGGCCTCATGCTGATCGGCCTGATCTGGCTGCTGGTGTTCCAGTTGGCGGCATCCGGCTACAACACGCCCGACCCGCTGATGTGGATGTCGGACCTTGGTCCGTGGAACTACGCCATCGCTTTCGGGTTCATGATCGCCGGTCTGCTGCTCACCATGCGGTGGCGGTGACTCCGATCACACGCAATCACACGCGTGTGATTTATCCCCACTGTGGATAGTCGCTGTGGATAACCCCGTCGGTCCCGCGCATGAGTGGGGGCCGAGTGTCGGCGCGATCAGCGGGGTTGCTGTCGCCGGGCTCCTGATGGCGCTGGGTTGCGCGAAAGTCGCCACCGACCCGCCCGGCCGTCTGCTCACCGGAATCGCCGCCGCCGGACTGCTGATCTTCGCCGCAGGATCATGGCGCGGCCGGCCCCGGCTGGCGATCACCCCTGACGGTCTGGTGTACCGCGGGTGGCTGCGCACCCAAACCCTGCGGCGCGCCGATATCGAGTCGATCCGGATCACCCAGTTCCGGCGCTGGGGACGCACCGTGCGCCTGCTGGAGATCGACACGAAGCCCGGGCAGCAGTTCGTGCTCAGCCGCTGGGACCTCGGCGGCGATCCGTTGACGGTGCTCGACGGGCTGACCGACGCCGGCTATGCGCCCCGAGCGGCACCCGGGACTGAGCTTCATCCATCCTGACCCCAGAGAGGCGGTTCGCTGGAAACAGCCTCTCTGGGTGCAGGGTGGGTGTGTTCAGGAGATCGTGATCGACTCGATGACGACGTCGTCGTCCGGACGGTCCATGCCGTCCGTCGGGGTCTTGGCGATCGCGTCGACAACAGCCTGCGAGTCGGGGTCGACGACCTCGCCGAAGATGGTGTGCTTGCGGTTCAGGTGCGGCGTCGGGCCGACGGTGATGAAGAACTGCGACCCGTTGGTGCCCGGGCCGGCGTTGGCCATGGCGAGCAGGTAGGGGCGGTTGAACTGCAGTTCCGGGTGGAACTCGTCGGCGAACCGGTAGCCGGGCCCGCCGCGGCCGGTGCCGGTGGGGTCGCCGCCCTGGATCATGAAGCCGCGGATGACGCGGTGGAAGATCGACCCGTCGTAGAACGGGCCGTCAGCGCCGCCGGTGGCGTTCTGAGTGGAGTAATCCTTGGTGCCCTGCGCCAGGCCGGCGAAATTCGCGACGGTCTTGGGGGCATGGTTGCCGAAGAGGGCGATCTTGATGTCGCCGCGGTTGGTGTGCAGAGTCGCGGTCGCAGTCGAGATGTCTGTGGTCACGCGAGTTAGTGTGCCACTGCCTGTACAACCGGAATTCAGGGGGTGGCCGCCATCTACGGCCGCGCCGAAAGTTCTGTGGAGCCTAGGAGATTCGATATCTCTATGCAAGGAATTCATGGAGTTGACGTCCGCGACGGTGCCCTGTTGTAGCCGTGAACGGTCGTCGTGGACTGGTTATCTACAGGTGTTCGCCGACGGGATTTTCGTTGTGGCCGCCGCCAACGTTCCGCAGCGAGAGGGCAGCGGCGGGGCTGGCGTTGCGAGCGCCGACGATTAGCTGCCGCCGGCCGCGGTGACCATTGCTTCCATCGCGGACCAGTACTCTTTCGCCGCGGCACGGACCGTCGCGGCGGTTTCTGCCAGGTCCGCGCGAGTGAAGAAGTCGTGCGGGACGGGGAGTTCGGCAACCGCCTCCGCCGATACACGAGCTCGTGAGGACGAGGATCCGGTGGCTTTCAACGTGAGGGCCTCGGTGAAGCTCGCGTCACGGAGTAGGGGGATGATCGCGTGCCGATTATCGAACGACAGGTGGGGGTTGTACTTCCACCGTAAGCGGAACACCTCCTTCGATACGACGATCATGCCCTGCACCTGCTCGGGGACGACCCCGATCCTTCGCTTCCGCGGGTTGATTCGCGCCAGGTAGATGTCGCCGGGTTCCAGTCCGACTAGCTGATTGGCGTTGATTTCGACGCCGAGCAGTATCCGCGACGTCCCCAGAGCGCCGTGAAGGTCGGAGAAGTCCGGGACCTCGACGTAGTTGTACAAGTGGTGATTGATGATCGTGAAGGTTGGCTGGTCGACGTCGAAGAGGTCTCCGATGCGGACCCCTGCCCCCCCCCGCTGCTGAGCTGGAGTGCTGCGCTGATGAGGTGGCCGGCATCGATCCGGTCGGCCTTCACCGCCGAATAGTCGATCCATGCCGTGAGGCTCTCCCCGCCGTAGCGGACCTCATCGGCCCAGGTATCGCGCAGCGCCGCGATGGCCGGCAGATCGTTCTCCGGAGTCTCGCGGTAGAACACTTTGCCGGTGTCGTAGCCCACGTTGACCGCATTGGCCGCGAAGACCGCCCGCGGGGCGCTGATCGTCTGGCCCCGTTTGATGACTTCGAGAATGGTGGTCTTCGACGCCGAACGGCCGAAAGGCATGAATGCCCCCGCGGGCAGCGAAACCACCGCGCTGAGGAACGCCTTCCTCAGCAGCCACTTGCGGAACGCCGCATAGCGCGGGAGGTTCAACAGGCCCTCGGGGAGAATGATGAGCATTCTGCCGCCGTCGGCAAGAAGCCTCAGCGAGCGCTCGACGAACAAGATGTCGAGTTCCTCCGCAACCTTCCCAACTCCGAGGTCGTACTGGCTGAGCACCGCGGAGTCGGTGTAGGGGATCGTGAACGGCGGGTTCTCCAAGACCACGTCGAATTCGCCGTCTGGCAAGAAGCTGGTCTTGAGGGAGTCTCCGTGGAAGATGTGGTGCCACCCGTCGCCGTGCATGATCAGATTGATCTTGGCCAGGACGTGGAGGTCGTAGTCGGCCTCCTGGCCCCAAATATGCTTCTCCGTCAGCCGTTCGATGGCTTGGTCGTAGACTCGTGCGGACTGTTTGCGGCTGGCGAGATGGTCGCGGACGTGGACAAATGCGCGGATCAGGAACCCGCCGGACCCCGCGGCTGGATCGACGAACTTGTCGTCGGGCTGCGGGTCGGCCATGGCCACCATGAAGTCGACGATCTGCCTAGGCGTGAAGTACTGGTCGAAGTCTCCTCGCAGGGTGGACTTCAAGAAGATCTCGTAGACCGCGCCCTTGATGTCGTCGCCGGTCCCGAGAAACGAGTACGGCTCAAGCTCCCGCACGAGGGTCATCAGCGTTTCGTCGTCGTGGACGCGTAGCGGAGGCTCACCGGTTTCGTAGATGTCGGGATAGGTTGAGAGTGCGTCGTCGAACAGCCGGGCGAAGACCTCGACGACTGACAGCCCGTCGGTTCGGGCAGCGGCCTCAATCCACGTCGTGGAGAAGCGGTTGCTGAGGTCCTTGTAGATCGCTCTGCGTTCCTCGTTCATCTTGACCAGCAAGATCTTGGTGATCTCTCTGAATGCCTGGTCGGAGCGGATCAGGGCCTGACTTACCAGGATTTGCTTGCACCGCTCGATGACGCGGTACAGATCTGCCTGCGCCACGATTGTGAGCAGGGTTGCGAGCAGTTCATTGAATAGTGAGCAATAACTATCGTATAAACGTTCTAGTGAGTAGCCTGGACGTGTGAATCTGACCGAGTGGGCGCGCGCTCAGGGTGTGCACCCGCAGACGGCGTACCGCTGGTTCCGTGAG
>CAIRCP010000089.1 GCA_903877095.1 uncultured Actinomycetes bacterium
CCTGCAGCTTGTTGGTTACCTGCCGTCTCGCGGCCATATCGATCTTGCCCTCCACGCTGGGCAAGCCTTCCGGGTAACGCGCTCAAAGTAGGTGAGGCACCGCTACCGGCTACGCGCTCAGAGTGGGTGAGGCACGCCGCAGCCTTCCCTACGGAACCGCGCCAGCATCTAGACTGCCCTTTGCTGCTGGCAACTCCGGCGGCGACGACGACGATAGGGAGCCACGAACTCAAATGGCCAATGCACTTCGACGGGCCCTCGCCTCCGCGGGATTCGCGATTATTGCGATGACGGCCACGGCCCCGAGCAGCGTGGCTGCCATCGCCCCGTCAGTCGGCGCAGCCGCTGTGGCCGGGGTCCAGCCCATCAACGGCCAGACCGTGGGCGTGGCGCATCCGATCATCGTGCGCTTCACCGGGCCGATCTCGGACCGTGCCGCCGCCGAGCGGTCGATCAAGGTGCTGTCGCCTTCGGAGATGACCGGGACGTTCGAGTGGCGCAGCGACGACGTCGTGCAATGGGTCCCGGACAAGTATTGGCCGCCCAACTCGAAGATCACCCTGATGGCCGCTGGGGAGAAGCGCACCTTCGGCACCGGCGGCACCGTCCTGGGCGTAGCCAGCATCTCCAACCACACGTTCACGGTCAGCATCAACGGCGTCATTCAGCGACAGATGCCGGCGTCGATGGGCAAGCCGAAGCATCCCACTCCGGTCGGGCAGTTCAGCGTGCTGGAGAAGTACAAGTCGATCGTGATGGATTCGCGCACCATCGGCATCCCGCTGGAAGATCCTGAGGGCTACAAGCTCACCGTTGCCGACGCAGTGCGGATCACCTGGGGCGGGGTGTACGTGCACTCCGCGCCGTGGTCCGTCGGCTCACAGGGCTACGAGAACGTCAGCCACGGGTGCATCAACCTCAGCCCGGACAACGCGCTGTGGTACTTCAACACCGTCGGCATCGGCGACCCGGTGGTCATCAACTGGTAGACGGGCCTCGCCCGACCAAAGCAGGTCCTCAGTGGGTTCTATTTGGCGTGCTTCGCCGAAAAGGCGATGGTGACCTCGTCGGCCACCTTCAGGGCGCCCATCATCAGCGAGAACGGCTTGACCCCGAAGTCGGTCTGAGTCACCGGTACCCGCGCCGAAAAATCCAGCGCGTCGCCGGTGTCGACGACTTTCGCATCAACGCTCTGCGGGCGCGACGTTCCGTGGATCTCGATGGTGCCGTCGAGGCGGTAGCCGTCGGCCGTTTTGGCAATCTGATCGGCGGTGAAGCGGATCTGCGGAAACTTCTTGGAGTCCAACGACCTCAGCGCGTTCGACCTGCAGACGCCCTTCTCCGGACCGGTCAGCGGGGTAAGACCGCCTTCGCCACTCAGGACGTCGATGGAGTCAACGTCGACCGTTAACTCGGCACTGGCGGGTTCGTCCCCGGCCCACCGCGCTGACGCCTGCCAGGACGTCATGGCGATGGTCAGGCGGTGGCCCATCTTGGCGGCTCGGCCGGCGACACCGGTGAGGATGTGCAGTTCGCCGTCAGCGGGGGTCAGCGACCAACTCGACTCAGCCATCCGCCGATGGTACCGCCGACGGCCGGACGAACCTCTGCCCGCGGACCGGCTAACCGCCGCTCGCCTTCGACGGTGTTGGAGTCACCGTGGTGGTGCTTACCGTGGGGTTTTTCGTCGGCGGGGTGGTCGTCGTCGGACTCGGGGTGCTCGACGGCGCGCCCGTGGTGGACGGCGCCGAAGAGGGAGGCGGGGAGGAGGCGGTGGACCCGGCCGGCGAACCCGGCTGATGGAACTCCTCCCAGGTGTCCCGGTAGAGCACGGTGTCCCCCTGGGAGACCAGGAAGGCCGCCGGGGAGATCGCGTAGGTGACGTCGTCGTTGCTGGCGATGACTGCCCCGTCGGCTCCGCGACTGGCCCCTGTCACCAGACCCGCCCGATCACTGAGCCGCACTCCGCGGTACTGCAACTGGCCGTCCGGCCCGACACAGACCGCGACCAATGCGCGGGCCGTCCGGCCGTACAGCAGCGCGGTCTGGCCGTCGTCGCAGTGCGCAGCGGTGTTCAGGTAGCCGTGCTCGTCACTGGGAAAGCCTGCCGCGGGATCGGCCGAAGCGCCGCGAACCGGGGTGACGGACCACATCGTGATCACCGCGGCGGCGCTCATCATCGCCGCCATACCTCTTGAGGCAGTGCGTGTTTCGCTGCGCGGCAATCGGTTTCCTTTGACCTTCACCGCACCAGCGAACCACTACGGCGCGCGGTTTGGGTGGATCGACACCCGCTTGGTGGCGTTGACGACGACCATCGACTTACCGGGACCATCGACATGCCGGCTTCAGCTGCGGTCTGAATCCGGTCTCGGCGCGTGGGTCAGCACCGCCCACAGCAGGCCGGCGGCTCGGCGGGCGCGTTGGTCGGGAACGATGGGCGCGGCTACCGCCGGCTGTTCGGCGGGGACGCCGCCGACATGCTCGACCAAGGCCACCGCCAGTTCCCGCAGTTTGACGTTGGATTCGTGGCTGGCCCGCCGCAGCGTGGACCACGCCGCCTCGGCATCGCAACGCAGCGACCCCATGATCACGCCTTTTGCCTGCTCGATGGCGCCGCGGGACTGCAGCACCGACAGCATGTCGGCGATCCCGGCGGCGTCTTCGGCGGCGGCAGTGACCAACGCGGCCGAAACAAGCTGTTCGTAGCCGATCAGGGTGGTGATGGTCGAGGCTTCGGCCGGCCGGCTGAGCGCGCAGGACAGCACCACCGTCTGGTCCTCCCGCCAGATGCCCGGCACGGCCGCCACGCCCCGGACCTCGTCGCCAGACATCCCGGCGGGCACCTGTCCGCGCAGCGCATCGGCGGTCAGCGACGGCCACCTGTCGTCTGACCAGAGGTCCGGGCTGAGCACCGGAACCTGATACTCCACGGCGTCGGCCAGCGGCCCCTCGCCGGCCGGGAATTCGAGGAACTCGATGCCGACACCCTGTGCCGCGACGACCGAGGCACCCTGATCCTTGCCGTGCAGCGTTATTGCGAGTCCTACCGCGTCGGGCAGGTCACGCTGAATCCGCTCCAGGAGCCGCTGGAACAACTCGTTGTCGGCGGGGTGGAGCCGCGGGTGGAACGACGGTGCGGGCACGGGAGTGTTCAATCCTTCCTGATGACAGTTGCCACCCTGTCCAGACCGGAGATGCCCAGGAGCGTTGTGATGTGTCCGGTCGACCGGACGATCATCGTCAACTTGGTGGCGGCCGCTTTGGAGAACAGCGCGCGAACGGCAGCACTGTCGCAGTAGCTCACCTTGGTGAGGTCGACAGTGAGTTCCGCGGAACCGTTCAGCGCACGGGTCATTGCATCTTCGAAGTCGACGACGTTCGCTAGGTCGACGTCGCCGGCGACGGCAACCGCCGGGGGGCGGCCGCCTGCGGCCTTCGTGACCACGAAATGTGCCTGCGTCATGAAAGCTCCTTGAGCATCTGGACGGTGGTGCCGCCCGCCGTAGCGGTCAATTCGACGGAGTCGATGAGTGCGTTGATGAGGTGCGTACCATGACCCCGATAGCCCTGCGGTTCGGTGGCCGGTTTCCATTCTCCGTCGTCGGACACCGTCAGCAGCAATAGGTTTCCCGACAGCGCCGCCGTCACGGTCAGCGTCACCGGACGCTGGGCGGCGATGACCGAATGCTCGACCGCGTTGGCGGTGGCCTCGCCCACCGCAAGCAGAACATCGGCGCTGGACTCCGGATCCACCCTCGCTCGGCCCAACCACTCACGGAGGAGACCGCGCACCACGGCGAGGTTGTCGGGTACCGCGGGCAGGATGACCGTGATGGGTTCCGGGGGACATGGCGCAGGCACTCCGGCCCCTGAGTTCAGCGCCTCGGACATGTAACCCCCATAGACTTTTATCGGCGCAGCCTATCAACGAGATGGCGTCATCCGGTGCGGCGCGGCCGGTTTTCGTCAGCAGGGAATGGCCGACCGGTTAGGCTCACAGCAGTGCCGGCCCCGGCACGTGGTACAACCGAGAACCGAGGGTGTGAGATGATCCGCGAACTGGTGATCGCCACTGCCGTGGTCGGCAGCGCCTTGGGCGTGGCGCCCGGTGCTAGCGCCGACGGCACCCAGCACGCCTATCCGGGCGACGTCCCCGGAATGTCCTACGACGCCTACCTCAGCGCGCCGTGCTATCGGTGGGATCGGTTCATCTTCGGACGTGGCGTCGGCGGCGAGGCGCTGGCCTGCCATTACCTCGTCGGGATGTCCTACATCGGGATGGACCGGCCGCCCGAGGGAACCGGCTTCTGGGTGATTTCGCCGAGGCTGTACGGCGTGCAGGAGGTCGGGTCGCCGTGCCCCGGGCCGCAGTCGGCGGCACAGTCGCCGGACGGCTTGCCGATGCTGTGCCTGGGAGACCGCGGCTGGCAGCCCGGTTTCCTGCGCAACGGCGACTGGGGCAACGGGAGTCAGTTCGACCCCGCCGGCTGAAGTAATCGATCGGGTCAGACCCGGGCTGCCGCTTCGTTGAATGCGTCCAGGCGGGTGGTGGCCTCCAGGTATTCGGTGACCCAACGCTCGATGACCGCTGAGCTCTTCTCGACCTTGGTGAACTGACCGACGACCTGGCCGACCGGATTGAACGCTACGTCGACCGTTTCGTTGGGGTACTTGTTGGTCGCCGCGACGGCCATCCCGGACACCATGTATTGCAGGGGCATGCCGAGCGGTTCGGGGTTGCCCGGCGTCTCCCAGGCCGCGGTCCACTCATTGCGCAGCATGCGGCACGGCTTGCCGGTGAACGAACGGCTGCGAACGGTGTCCCGGCTGGTGGCCTTGATGTAGGCCGCCTGCTGCACCGGGGTGTTGTGGGCCTCCTCGACCATCAGCCACTGCGATCCCGTCCAGGCGCCCTGGCAGCCCAGCGCCAGGGCGGCGGCGATCTGTTCGCCGCTGCCGATACCGCCGGCCGCGAGCACCGGCCGGGGAGCGACCGCCTTTACCGCCTGCGGCCAGAGCACGATCGAGCCGACGTCTCCGCAGTGGCCGCCGCCCTCGCCACCCTGGGCGATGATGATGTCGACGTCGGCCTCGGCGTGCTTGATCGCCTGTGCAGCCGATCCGCACAGCGCGGCCACCTTGCGACCGGCAGCGTGGATGTGGGCGATCATCTCAGCAGGCGGGGTGCCCAGCGCGTTGGCGATCAAGGTGACCTTCGGGTGCCGCAACGCCACCTCGACCTGCGGGGTGGCCGTCGCTTCGGTCCACCCGAGCAATTGCAGGGCGTTGGAGTCGGCGTCGGCTGTGGGTACGCCGTGGTCGGCGAGGATCTTCTTGGCGAAATCCAGATGCTGCTGGGGGACCAGTTTCTTGAGCATCTCGGCGAGTTCCTCGCCGGCCATGTCGGTGTTCATCCCCTCGTACTTGTTGGGGATCACGATGTCGACGCCGTACGGGTGGTCGCCGATGTTGTCGTCGATCCAGTTGAGCTCGATTTCGAGTTGTTCGGGAGTGAAACCGACCGCCCCGAGGACGCCGAATCCGCCCGCCTTGCTCACCGCCACCACGACGTCGCGGCAGTGGGTGAAGGCGAAGATCGGGAACTCGATGCCAAGTTCATCGCAGATGGGCGTATGCATGACGGGCTCCTCGTCGGGGCAAAAATGAAACGTGTTCTAGTTGATCCCACTGTAAACAACGTTGCCACGCGCGGGAAACCCCACAGGCCGTCAAAATCCGGATGGTCATATTCGGATGGTCACGGCGCTTCGCTCCAGGAGTAGCTTTGGTGTGTACGTCCCAACGTAGGGGCGTCGTCTACCAGGAGGTTCGGGCCATGGCCACTCTTCGCGGCGCGACCTCGGCTCTCCTCGGCGCCGCGGCGATGGCTACCGCCGTTCTCGCATCCGCGCCGCTGGCAGCAGCACTTCCCGACCAGGTGCCGTCGGCCCCCTGCTACAACGGCATCGCACCGTTCAATCCGTACATCGACAACTGTGGCATTCCGAATCGCCCGCCGCGCGTGCTGGGGTCGGCACCGGATCAGACCGCGATCCTCAACTGCAGCGTCGGCGGTTCGGTATGGCGGGCGGTGTGTCTGTCGCAGTTTGTCAATGGCGGCCCGTATCCCGGGATCGCGGTGGGATTCGGCTAAGCCGTCATCGGATTGCCTGGGTGGTTCGCCTTCGCTCAAGTGGGTGAGGCGGCGCCCCACGGGTAGCCTGACGCCCCATGGGACGTTCGGATGACGCTGCGGCCGGCGGCCGCGTACACGACAAAGTAGCTCTGATCAGCGGCGGCGCCCGGGGGATGGGCGCGGCCGACGCCCGGATGCTGGTGCGAGAGGGCGCCAAGGTGGTGATCGGCGACATCCTCGACGACGAGGGCGCCACACTCGCCGAGGAACTGGGCGACGCGGCCCGCTACGTGCACCTCGACGTGACCAGCGCCGAGGACTGGAAAGCCGCCGTCGACACCGCACTGGATGCCTTCGGCAAGCTCAACGTGCTGGTCAACAATGCCGGCATCGTGCAGGCCGCGCCGCTGAAGACCGCGGACATCACGCGCTGGCAGAAGGTACTCGACGTCAACCTCACCGGCGCGATGCGCGGCATCCAGGCCGTCATCGACCCGATGATCGCCGCCGGTGGGGGGTCGATCATCAACGTCTCCTCCATCGAAGGCATGCGCGGGGCGGTGTGGGCACACAGTTACACCGCGTCGAAGTGGGGACTGCGCGGGTTGACCAAGTCGGCTGCGCTGGAACTGGCCTCGGAGAAGATCCGGGTGAACTCCATCCATCCCGGGTTCATCCGCACCCCGATGACCAAGCACCTGCCCGACAACATCGTGATGGCCCCGATGGGCCGCCCCGGCACCCCCGACGAGGTCGCGACGTTCGTGGTGTTCCTGGCCAGCGACGAGTCGTCGTTCTCGACCGGGTCGGAGTTCGTCGTCGACGGAGGTCTGATCTCCGACGTGCCGCACCGGGCGATCTGAACACCCGCTAGCGGCCGCCGCGGCGGCGCAGAGCCAGCGCACTGAACGCCGACCCGAGCGCAGCCCGTCCCAGCGCGGGCAGGTGAGCGAGCGCGTCAGCGGCGCCGAGTTGGCCCGGGACCGCCACCTGCAGCACCGGCCAGTCATTGGCCGCCGCCAGCGCGGCCAGGCCCGACCGCGGATTCACCGGCCGCGGATGGCCCACCAGCTTCATCAGGGCGGCGTCCTCGTCGCCGTCGGCGTAGAAGAAGCTCTGCCGCATCTCGATGCCACGTTCAGCGGAAAACCGTTGCACCGCTGCGGCTTTCTGATGCCCCCACACGATCGGCTTGTTGATCCGGCCGGTCAGCAGGCCCTCGGAGTCGAGTTCGAAGGTGTTGCACACGACGTTGTCGATCGCCAATGCCCGGGCGACCGGCGCGGCGTGGATGGTAAGCGCCGATGAGCTGAGCACCAGGGTGTGGCCGCGGTCCCGGTGGGCCTCGACGATCTGGCGCATCAGCGGGTAAACCTTCTTGGAGACCTGCTCGGCGTACAACCGCTCGCCGATCTGGTCGAGTTCGTTCAGAGATTCGCCGCGCAGGTATCCGGCGGCGCGTACCAGCAGCCGCTCGAATTGCATACGGCCCAACTTGTAGCGCAGGGACGCCTCGACCACCCCGAGCACCTCGCCGACGTGGGCCTGGCCCCGGCGAATCCGGTCACTGGCATGCGCGACGGCGGTGAAACCGGCCACCAGCGTGCCGTCACAGTCGAAGAATGCCCCGACCGCCGGGCCCGGCGGACTGGCCGCGATCAGCGCCAGCGGATCGGGGGTCGCGCTCATTGCCGCGCCTGCCGCTCCGCCGCGGCTTTGCGGCCGGCCTCGAGTTCCTCCTCGTAGGCGCCCTCGTCGCGGCCCAGCGCGATGGTCGCCGCGGCCATTGCGGCCAGCGCGATGCCCAACACCACGGCCGTCTTCGGATTGACCACCAGGTGTTCACCGAGGACCACCTGCCCGAGCAACACTGCGACGACCGGTTCCAGCACGAGCATGGCCGGGACCGACGCCTGCAGCGACCCGGCGTGGAACGCCGACTGCTGCAACAGCGTGGCGACGACTCCGACCAGCGCCAGCACATAGACCACGGGCGAGACGATGAGCCTGGTCGCATGCCCCTCGGTCACGATGTTCATGACGATCTTGGTCAAGACGGCCACCACACCGAACAACATCCCGACGGCGGAGGCCAGCAGCAGCGCGCGGCGCCACCCGTTGAGCCGGCTCGCCAGCGGCAGCGTGCTGAGCGCGATCGCCAGGGCTCCAGCCGCCACCAGGACCGCCGGCCGCTCGGAGCCGTCGTAGTCGCCGGGGGCGGCCCGGGCGAGCAGGACGAACACGGCGAGTGCCGCCGTCAGCACCGACGCCCAGATCCACTCCACCCGGGTGACATGCCGCCCCGCCATCCGGGCGCTGAGCGGCAGGGCGAACAGCAATGCCGACACCAGCAGGGGCGCGACCAGCAGCAAGGAGCCGTTGGCCAGCGCGATCGCCTGGAAGACGAACCCGGTGATGGCCGACCCGGTGCCGGCCCACCACAGCGGGCGGCGCACCAGCGTCCCGATCATGGCGGTGCTGACGCCCTGATCCTCCGGAACATCCAGGGTGGCGCGCTGACGCACCACGATGCCGATGGCGATGAACACCGCGCTCGCCAGAGCAGCGGCCACAACGAGGGCGTGCTCGAGCAAGTCGGGTCCCTTCGGATTCTGCGGCGGGCGCGCCGTTACAAGGAGAATCTAGGCCACCCGGACCCGCGGGCGGGGTGGCCCATCGCGCGTGTCAGCGCAATGTCACTCGGTCAGTTCACTGCGGCAAGCACCGGGGCACCGGCATAGCCGGTGACCCGCACCCACGCCGGCACGGGCGCGGCGTCGTCGCCGGGCACCCGGCCGCGGATGTGAACCGTCTCGCCAGGAAAGACGGTGACGTAGTTGTCGTCGTACTCGATGGGCAGGATCTCGTCGGCGGCCGCGGGACTGCCCGCAGGATCGAGCAACTCGGCGCGCTCGAAGAAAGCGATGTTCGGGCCGGGGTTGCGCAACGCGATGTCGACGTCGCCGCCGTCGCGCCGCGCGGTGACGTCCAGCGCCGGTTTGGGCATGGTGTTGAGCGCCGTCATATCGGCATAGCTGTATTGATTCGCCTGGAACGCATCGTCGTTGTAGGGCGGCCCGACGTCGTCGATCACCTGGGACTGCCAGTAGACGTTCTCTCCTACCCGGGTCCCGCCGTCGTCGAACAGTTCGCCACGCACGAAGAACACCGGGGAATCGTCCGGTCCGGGCGGCAGCGCCATGGCCTGCACCGCCCCGCCCGAGGGGACGTCGATGCCGTCGGCGGTTCGGTCGAAGCGCACCTTGCCGGACAGGTCGTAGAGACGCACCCGGACCCGCAGTCCGCTCTGCGCGCCGGGGCTCTGGTTGACCACACTCACCTTGGCTGTCTGATGGTCGCCGGTGGCGTAGGAGTCGAAGACCACCGAGACGGGCCGCAGCCCCTTCTTCGCGCCGTAGTACGCACCGCCGGGGCGCAGGTAGTAATCGAAGATATTGCCGAAGAACGACGGCCAGTGGCTGTTGAGCATCCAGTAGATCGTCATCTTGTGACTGCTCCAGCCGCCGGCGGCGAACGCCTCGAACTGCGCGCGGGTGTTCTCGTAGTGCGCCAGTTGAGCCTTGTCGGCGAACATCTGGGCACTGTTGGACTGGCCGTAGCGCCAGTCGATCACCTGCCGGATGCTGGTGAGGCTGGCGTTGTGCGGGTCGGACCCGGCGTGGAAGTACCAGGTGTCGTTGATCGGCCACAGCTTGTCCGGCGGGATGAATTTGCGCAGGCTGGCAAACGGCGGGACGTGTTCGTTGTCGCCCTGCTCGGCGGTGGACCCGCGGGTGGCCGGATAGGTGCCGGCGAACCAGTACGACGGCGGCCGCCAACTGTACGGGCCCTTCATCTGGATGCCGTCCCATAATGGCGCGCCGTTGCCGTCCCTGGCCAGCGCCGAGACGGTGTCGACGACGGCGCCCTGCCAGTGCAGTTCACTGAGGATGCGGTGGTACTGCCGCCGCACCGGATCAGGCGGACGGCCGTCACTGGCGTTGGCCCACAGGAACACCGACGGATGGGATCGCAACGTTGCGATCTGCGAACTCAGACTCTCCCCGGCTACCCGGCGGTCTTCATCGTCCCACTGCGCCCAGCGCTCCCACTGGTTGCAGCACATCCACCCGTACATCAACGGGATGCCCATCTCGTCGGCCAGTTCAAGCAATCGGGAGGAGGCGATCTTGGACTCCAACCGCAGCATGTTGAGCCCAAGGTCCTTGGCGTACCTCATGATTGCCGCGTCGCGGTCAGGTTCGTACCGGTAGAGCAGGTCGGGGGTGTAGGTGGCGCCGCGGACCATGAAGTCACGGCCGTTGACGGTCAGGTAGAAGTTGCCGCCGCCGTCCGGTTCGACACTGCCATCGGAATCGCGACCCTGGGTGATGGTGCGGATCCCGAACCGTTGGGCGACGGTGGTGGTCGCCGTGCCTCGTTCGAGGAAGTCCAGCCGCAGATCGTAGAGATCCGGACGGCCCAGGGTGTAAGGCCACCACAGATCGGGATGATCGACGTTGAGCTGCGCGAAATCATCAGGTGAGAACGCGATTTCGCGGGTCTCACCGGATTTCAGGGTGACCGGCTGGGACACCTGGATGGGTTTCTTACCCGCACGGGTGATCGCCGCCCGCAACACACCACGCACCGGGGTGTCGGCGTGGTTGTGCGCGGTCGCGTAGACCGTCAACCGGGCGTTGTCGGTATTCGGCAGTGGCAGTTCGGTATTCACGGTGGCCGGCCCGATGCCGACGGCGCCGAACGCCCGCAGCCGCACCGGCTTCCAGATGCCGGCGTTGCGGTCGGGCACGAACGATGGGCCGTCCGGGCGGATGCCGTCGGGGTCCTTGTAGCCCAGGAAATGTGCGTTGATCCAGTCGTACCAGCTGTCGGCCAGTTCGACGCCGTTGACGTCCTGGATGGCCCGCTCGGGAGTGACTCTGAGCGCCAACGTGTTCGGCTCACCCGGGGTGACCCACGGAGTCACGTCGAGTTGGTGATCGACGTACATGCCGACGATCTGGCGGTTGTCGGCGACGCGGTGGCCGTTGAGCCAGATGTCGGCGCGGTAGTTGATGCCGGGGAAGTCCAGTTCGTAGGTCTGCTGGCCGGTCGGCGGGATGAATGTGGTTCGGTACCACCAATCCTGCTTGTAGAGGTCCTGCGGCACCTTGGTGAGCAGATTCATCCCGAAGTACAGGTTGGGGTAGACACCGGCATCCTGCAGGATCTCCAGGACGGTGCCGGGCATCCGCCGCACCGGCACCCAAGCGGAGTCGTCGAAGCCGGCCGAGGAGATCGTCTCACCGTCGGACCGCAGCCCGGAGGCGGACTTCAGCGTCCAGCCCTCGGCCAGTTCGACGTCCGCACCGGCCACCGGCTGTGCTGACGGAACGGCGCGCAGATCCGCGGCGCACAACACCAGCAGCAGCACGGCGAAGATCTTCAGCAAGGTCTTCGCCACGGCCTCCGACGACTCCTCGTAAGTCAGGACTGGCCACCAGGAATCTGGCGGAAGTCGGCTTTCAGTTTGGCAGAGATTGCGGGCGGCGCGGTTCGGGTACTGGGCTGCCGTGCCCTCAACGGGGAAGAGACGTTCTGGCGGGCCGGATATCAGGGAGGCGGTTTACGCTTAGGCAATGACTGATCAGGACCGCGCCGTCACGCGACGCGCTATCGCCGATGCCCTGCTGACCGCGCTCGAACAGCGCCACGAACTGGTGGACGCCATCGTGGATTCCGCCGACCGCGCCGAAGCGATCGACGCCGTCACCGCGCTCCTGGGCACCCCACGCGTCGGTAGCGAGGCGTTGATGAGAATGCGGCTGGACCAGTTCACCAAGGATTCCCGCCGCCGGATCGCCGCCGAACTCGACGATCTCAACAGCCAACTCAGCTTCGCCGTGCATGAGCGTCCCGCCAGTTCGGACGACAGCCTCCGGTTGCGGCCGTTCTCCCACGAGTCCGACCGGGACATCTTCGGCGCCCGCACCGAGGAGATTGGTGCGGCCGGGGACGGTTCCGGCGCGCCGGCAGCCAGCCTGGACGACGAGATCGACGCGGCCCGGCAGCGCCTGCACCTCGAGGAAGCCGCCTGGTTCGTCGCTATCGACGGCGACGACAAGGTCGGCATGGTGTTCGGTGAGCTTGAGGGCGGCGAGGTCAACGTCCGGGTCTGGATTCATCCGGCGCATCGCCAGAAGGGTTACGGCACAGCGGCTTTGCGCCGCTCACGCTCGGAGTTGGCGGCGCAGTTCCCGGCCGTCCCGCTGGTGGTGCGGACACCCGGCGCCGCGCGCTGAACCAGGCCCCGGGTAAGGCGGGGGGAAATCGGACCGCCGCAGCGACGGGCGTTCTACGCTCGTCGGATGACGTCCGTCGTGATGCCCGAGATCCCCACCGACTTCCGCTATCCGGAAGCGCGGACCGGCACCTCCCATGCCAAGCTGCGCAACCGCGTGCTGAAGCTGGCGAAGGTCGACCTTTTCCCGACCGACGAGGTCGCCGCGGCCTTCAAGAGGGGCCTGACCGAGGGTGATCCGATCGCCGAGCGGTTCGTGGCGGAGACCTATCACGGCGAACTCGGCGCGAAGAAGGCCCGCGAACTGGTCGAACTGGCCATGAACGAGGGCCTTGACAGCATCCCCGAAGCGCCGGAGTCCTTACGCGCGCTGGTTGCGGACTTCGACGCCCTCCCGGATTGGCTCGACACCGATCTGGTCGAAGAGGGTGCCGCGGTGTGGCGGCGCTGGGCGTACTCGCTGGGCGCCGTCGGCAACGCCGGAACGATGGACACCTACACCGAAAGTTGGCTGGCGCTGCCGCTGTCACTGTCGGGGGGATACGCCGGCGATCGTGCTCTGCACCGCTACATGGAGACCTCGCGCTGGTGGCTGGAGGTGAGCAAGCCCGGTGCGGTGCTGCAGCGAGGATCGCTGGCCCGCAGCATCTCGATGCACGTCCGGATCATGCACGTCAGCGTTCGCGCGCGGGTTAAAGAACACCAGGAGTGGGACGACGACAGCTGGGGTCTGCCGATCAGCCAGTCGGCCATGATGCTGACGCTGCTGGGCGGCAGCGTGGCACCGGCGTTTGGACTCATGGCGCTGGGGTTCATCACTTCACCGCGGGAAATGCGGGCGGTGCTGCACTTCAACCGGTACTGCGGATACCTGGTCGGGGTGCGCTGTGACGGCTACTTCCCGGAGACCGTGATGGACGCCTGGCGGATTCTGTACATGGCCGATTCCGCCCGTAGCTACAACTCGGCGGACACCGGCAGGGAACTGGTGGAGTCATTCCCGTCGGCGTTCGAGCCAAAGGCAGATCAACACGGGCTGACCCGGCTCCGTGCGGAGTATCACCATCAGATCCAGGCGGGTTACTCCGGCTTCTTCATGCTGCCGTGGAACCGCAAGCGATACGACCTGCCGTCACCGATCTTCGGGATGACCCTGCTACTGCTGCGTTCGCCATTGATCGCCGGCGTCGAGGTGGCCCGCAGGTTCAGCCCCGCGGTGGACCGCCGCTGGCAGAAGTTCGCTTACGGCCGCTGGGAGAAGTGGTACCACTGGCAGTCCGGCGGCAAGGCCGCCGAGTTCAAGGCGGCGACCCCGCTGCGACGGTGAGCCTCGTGCGTACTCTCGACACCGATGAGCGCGCGCGCAGGAATTCTGGTTACCGGCACCGAAGTACTGACCGGCCGGGTGGCCGACCGCAATGGTCCCTGGGTGGCCGACCGGCTGCTCGAACTCGGTGTTGAACTCGCGCATATCACCATCTGCGGTGACCGCCCGGCCGACATCGAGGCCCAGCTGCGGTTTCTGCGCGACGAGGGTGTCGACCTGATCGTGACGACGGGCGGCCTGGGACCCACCGCCGACGACCTGACCGTTGCCGTTGTTGCAGCGTTCAGCGGACGCGAGTTGGTCCTCGACACCGAAATGGAAGCGACGATCGCCGCCATCGTGGCGAAGTGGATGGCCCGGTTCCCCGACATGGACGTCGAGGCGGTCCGCGCGGCCAACCGCAAGCAGGCCATGGTGCCTGACGGGGCGACGGTGCTCGCCCCGGTCGGCACCGCGCCGGGAGTGGTGGTGCCAGGCAGCCCGACGGTGGTGGTCCTGCCGGGGCCGCCCAAGGAGTTGCAGGCCATGTGGCCCGCCGCAGTGGCCACCGACGCGGTGCAGCAGGCCACCGCCGGACGGGTCAACTACCGTCAGGACACGGTCCGGATGTTCGGGGTGGCCGAGTCCGGTCTGGCCGAAACGCTGCGCGAGGCCGAGACCGGGCTCGACGGGTTCGACCGCCTGGAGATCACCACCTGCCTGCGCCGCGGCGAACTGGAGATGGTCACCCGCTACGAGCCCGGCGACGCCGCCGTGTACGCCGGTCTGATGCACCGGGTTCGCGAAAAGCACGGTGCCGCAGTGTTTTCCGAGGACGGCACCACGGTCGATGATCAGGTGGCCGCGCTGCTGGCGGGGCGGCGCATCGCGACCGCGGAGTCGTGCACAGCCGGGATGCTCGCGGCCCGGCTCACCGACCGCGCCGGGTCGTCGGCCTATGTCGCCGGGGGAGCGGTGGCCTATGCCAACGAGGCCAAGGTCGAGTTACTCGGGGTGGACGCGGCGTTGATTGCCGAGCACGGGGCGGTGTCGAGCGAGGTGGCCGAGGCGATGGCCGCCGGAGCGATCCGGCGCCTGCAGGCCGATACCGCAGTCGCCATCACCGGCGTCGCCGGGCCCGGCGGGGGCACCACCGAGAAACCCGTTGGGACGGTGTGGTTTTGCGTCATGCTGACCGATGGCCCCACGGTCACCCGATGTGTGCGGGTGCCGGGGGAGCGTGCCGACGTTCGCGAGCGGTCCACCACGGTGGCCATGCACCTGCTGCGCCGGGCGCTGATCGAGACGGCAGCGGACTAGAACAGTTCCCGATTACCGTCCGGCGTCGTGCAGGACGAAGTCGGCCTGGTTCCCGCCGCGGCGGCGGGCGCGATACATCGCCGTCGTCGCCAGCGCGATCACCTCGTCGAGCACCTCGTGCGGCGGCCGGTCGGCCAGTGGGCGAAGCGGCGTGCAGACCACGCCGATGCTTGCCGTGATGCCGTGCGGGGTGGCGGCCACCGCGCCGCGGATCCGTTCGGCCAGCGGGGTGGGGTCGGGGGAGGTGAAGGAGTCGGCCACCAGGAATTCGGCGTCGCCGACATGGGCCATCAGGGCGTCGCGGCGCACCGTCTCCCGTAGCGCCTGGCCGACAGCGATACGGGCGCGGTCGGTGGCCCGGTTGCCCTGCAGGCTCTGCATCGGAGAGAAGGAGTCGATCGTCACGTCCACGATCACCAAGTAGCGGTCGTCGCCACGGTTCCGGGCACCGAGCAGGGTGGCCACCATTTCGTCGAAGCCCGCCCGGGTGAGCAGACCGGTGAGCGGTTCGACGTCGATGTGGGTGCCACCCCCGGCGATCAGGCCGGCGACAATGCGGCCGCCGATCGCGGCGACGATGTTGACCAGCACCACCGGGATGGTCACCGCCAGGGCAGTGGGGATGTCACGTGCGGCGATCCGCG
Organism: uncultured Actinomycetes bacterium; assembly: GCA_903877095.1. Taxonomy (GTDB): domain Bacteria; phylum Actinomycetota; class Actinomycetes; order Mycobacteriales; family Mycobacteriaceae; genus Mycobacterium. The sequence goes on from CAIRCP010000089.1 coordinate 15,714, forward strand.
CGGCGAGTGTCAATACGGTCAACACCGACCCAGCGACGGCGAATGCCTGGATCGGGGTGCCGTGGAAGACAGCCACATAGCCGATGATGAACGGGAAAGCCGTCGCGATCAGCAACCCGGCGAACGGGTCAGCCGCCAGGGTGCAGCCGGCCGTGAGAGCAAGCGAACCGATGACGATGACGGCCACCGAGACAAGACGGCTGGGCCAGCGGTAGCGCAGCCAGGGGGCGGCCATGGCGACCGTGCCGAGCGCGATGAGCAGGAACGCCAGGGACCCCCAGGAACGGATGCTGGCCTGCGGGTTCGGGGCCGCCAGCGCCGCCGGCAGGCCCAGCATCAGGATGCAGCCGGCGACAACGCGCATGGTCGTCTGCTGATAGCCGCGGGCCGCCAACTGCGACGTGACCGCGTAGTACTGGTCGGGCACTCCGCTGAACAGTTTCACCGGATCCTCCGGTGGACGCAGACCACATAGTCCCCGCCGGTGAAGGGCTGGCGGTCCCAGGTGGCCCACCGCGCCATCGATTCCAGGCCGGCCGCCGCAGCGATCTCGTCGTACCGCGGTGGAGTGAGACCGTCCGGTCGCAGGCTGAACCCGGCGACCACCAGACCGCCGGGCGCCAATGTTCGCGTCAGATTCACCAGCACCTGCTCCTCGGTGCCCGGCTCCAGGAAGATCATCACGTTCCCGGCCAGCAGCACCAAGTCGACGGGCTCGCCGCCGGCCCCTGGCTGTTGCTCGGCCAGATCGCCCAGCAGCCACGTCATGGTGGGGGCCTTTGACCGGGCCTCGGCAAGCATGGCGGGGTCGGCATCGATCCCGGTCACGATGAAACCGCGCCGGTCGAGTTCAATCGCGACGCGGCCGGTGCCGCATCCGGCGTCGAGGACGCGGGCACGGTTGCAGCTGAGCAACTGGTCGACGAGATCGGCTTCGCCGTGGATGTTCTCCCCGTTGGCGGCCAGCTCATGCCAGCGCGAGTCGTAGTCGGCCCCGCGGGCCGCATCCGAGTGCTGCCAGCGGGTATTCACCGACCCATGATCGCATTGCCCCCAAGGCGCACCATCTGATTAGACCGTCAGTCGGGCTTCACCACAACCGTCAGTGTGTTCCCGTCGAGTTCCACTCGCATCCCGGCCCGGCGGGCCACCGCAGCGACGTCGGCAGCGTCGGCGGGCTCCGCACGGGTGGCGGCCAGCGCGCGGGCCAGCCGGCCCTTGTGTGCTTTATTGGAGTGGCTGACGACGGTCCGCCGGCCATCGGGCTGCTCGTTGACGACATCGGCCCGCACCGCACTATCCAGCCGGCCGAGACCGACGTAAGCGCCCGACCGCAGATCCACCACGAGTTCGCGGTGGGCGAGGTCGGCCAATGCGGGCTCGGTCAGCGGGCGCCAGCGGGCGGCCAATGGAGGTTGGCCAGGCAGTTTGGACGACGCCGCCAGGCGGTAGGCCGGGATCTGGTCGTCGGCGCGCAACAGACCGAACAACGCCGAGCCGACGGCCAGCCGGGCGCGCGCCCGGGTGGCTTGGGCGCCCCGCAGTGACTCGGCGTCCAGCGCGTCGTAGAGCACCCCGGTATAGCGCCGCAGCACCGGCAACGTCGGAGCGCGGCGCAAGGCAGCGTTGCGCTCGATTTCGGCGTCCTGCGCGGGTGAGATGCCCAGTGCGGTGCGGCACGCCGGTGGGTCCGACGCCAACGCGACCAGTTCATCCACCAGTTCACCGCGCAGCGCGCTCAGTTCCGGCCAGCTCAGCGTTGCCAGGTCCAGCGCGGGGCCGTCCCCTCCGGTGCGCTTGGTCTCCGAGGGTGGCAGCAGGACGATCACGGACCAGACGGTAGCCCGCCGGTGGGTCAGGGTTTGCCGAAACCCGCCGCGTCCAGCACCTGCCGGCCGGTGGGCCCGGTCACCACGTCGACGAACCGGCGGGCCAGGCCCGGCTCGCGGGCGTCTTTCAGCACGGCGACCTGATAGGTGTTGACGGCGGTGGCCGCTTCGGGGAACGCCACCGTACTGACCTTCTCGCCGGCGGCCCGGGCGTCGGTGACGTAGACCAGCCCGGCGTCGGCTTGTCCGCTGGTGACCGTGTTGAGCACGGCGGTGACCGAGGCCTCCCCGCTCACCGGAGCCAGCCGCACACCGGCCTCGTCCTGCAGTCGCGGCAACGCCGCGCCGCAGGGCACCTGCCTGGCGCACACCACCACCGCGACACCGGCGAGATCCCGGAATCCTTTGATGCCCTTGGGGTTTCCAGGCGCCACGGCGATGGTCAGGGTGTTGGAGGCGAAGGCTACCGGCGGGCCGGCCAACAGTCCGGCCCGGGCCGCCTTGTCCATTGTCGCGGTGTCGGCGGCGGCGAAGACGTCACCAGGGGCGCCGTGGGTCAGCTGGGTGAGCAGATCAGCCGAACCGGCGAACGAAAACTCCACGCGCTCTGGCGGATTCGCGTCCGAGAAGGTGCCGCCGAGAGCGGTGAACGGTTTGGTGAGCGAGGCGGCGGCGAGGACGGTGACGGTGTGCGACGGGGTGTCTGCGCACCCACCGAGGACCATCACGACGCCGATCAGCGTGGCGGCAGGCGCTGCGGTCCTCATCAGTAGGGCGGCAACTGGCCGTTGCCAGACTGCCCGGCCAGACCGTTGAGGATGTCGAGGTCATGCCGTAACTGGAGTTGGGAGAGCCAGGGCGGGTTCTGGCCCGGCGGCGCCGCGCCGTCGGTCAATGTCCAGGGCTGGCACCCTTTGGTCTTGAAGGCGGCGTCGCCGGCGTCGATCTGCACGGTCTGCGGCTGTTTGGACAGCGCATTCTCCAACGTGGTGTTGTCCGCGCCGATGCGCCGCCAGTAGCACGCGTCACCGGGAAGTGGGCCCGCGGAGGTGTACACGCCCGGAACAATGTCCTTGCCCACGGTGAAGATGCCGGAGTGGTCGATGACGACCTGCGGACCGGGGCCAGCCGGACCGGGCGCCGGGGGAGCCGCGCCATTGGGTACGCCGTGATCGCTGGTGTCGACCGGCGGCGGTGCGGGAGCCGGCGAGTCCGGATCGGCGCCGGCGGGCCCGGCGACCAACCACCCGGCCACAGCGACCGCGGCGAAGACCGCCACTCTGCCCACCATGTCAGCGACGATACCGTCGCCGCACCGCACGCGAGGTCAGGCGGAGTGCCGCAGCCAGGTCACCAGGGTGCCGCGACGGCGCAGGACCGCCTCGTCGAACTGGTGCTCGGCCTCGGCAACCGAACCGATGACGGGCAGGGCGTCGACGCGGCTGGAAAGACGCCGGGTGACGGCCTCGCTGGGCACCAGCGCCCAGTCGACACCGGTGGTGAGGCAGCGCTGGTCGACGGCGGCGAGCAGGTCCAGCGCGCGGGGCGTGAACGCCGTCACTCCGGTGAGGTCGAGCACGAGCCGGGATCCGGCGGAGACCGCACGGACCGCGGACTCGGTGACCTGAGCGACGTTTTTGGCGTCGACGCGGCCGCTGACGGCCACGACCGTGGCACCGTGGCGGCAGTACGCCCAGAGGTGAGCACCCTTGAAATCCCGTGCCGGGTTGCCGTAGCGGGAAGTGAAGCTTGTCATGGTGCGCCCCTCTGTAGTCGAAAAGCCGCGGCCCTCGTCAAAGAGCCATGCTGCCGACGGTAGGCGGCAACTCTAAGGCGGCTGGGAGTGGTGGTTAAAACTCTGGTGAGAAAGGGTTTTCCACCCCGGATCGCCGGGGTACGGCGCACTTCGGAACAACGGCAATTCCGTCCGGGACCAAGCCGGGGCGGCCTCGGTGTCGAACACTGAGTAGCCCGGGACGAAACCGCCCCGGGCGAGACAGCGATGGAGGGTTCGACGATGACGAAGCTTTCGCGATTGATGGCGCTGGTGCTGACGGTTCTAGCGTTGACGACCAGCCTCGGCCGGCCGGCCACCGCCGCGGCCGCCGACCTGAACTTCACCGGCACCACGTTGAGCGGTGGGACATTCAATGGCGCAAGCCTGCAGGGCAGACCGGCGGTCCTGTGGTTCTGGACGCCGTGGTGCCCGTTCTGCAATCAGGAGGCCCCGAGCGTCGCGGCGGTGTCGGCCGCCAACCCGGCGGTGACGTTCGTCGGCATCGCCACCCGCGCCGACAACAACGCGCTGCAGGCGTTCGTGTCGAAATACGGTCTGAACTTCACCAACATCAACGATGCCGACGGCTCGATCTGGGCCAAGTTCAACGTGCCGTGGCAGCCGGCCTATGTTTTCCTGCGTCCGGACGGCTCGTCGTCGTTCGTGAACAACCCCACCTCGGCTATGTCGCAGCAGGAGCTGACCGACCGAGTGCGCGCGCTGACTTCCTGACCCGATGAACCACGACCTGATCGGCCTGGCGTTCGCCGCCGGGATGGTTGCGGCATTCAACCCGTGCGGGTTCGCGATGCTGCCCGCCTACCTGACGCTGGTGATCCAGCGGGATGGTGGCGGGCAGCTCGCTGCCCTGGGGCGTGCGCTGGCGGCGACCGCGGCGATGGCGGCCGGCTTCCTCGCCGTCTTCGGATCGTTCGGCCTGCTGACCGTATCGGTGGCCTCCGCAGTGCAGCAACATCTGCCCTATGTGACGGTGGTCATTGGTATAGCCCTTGTGGCGCTTGGCGTTTGGCTGCTCTCGGGGCGGATGTTGCCGGGCTGGTCGTTCGGCAAAGGTGCCCGCTGGGCGCCGACGGCACGACTGGGTTCGATGGTCGGCTACGGCGCCGGCTACGCACTGGCTTCGCTGTCCTGCACGGCGGGTCCTTTCCTGGCGGTCACCGGCAGCAGTCTGCGGGAGGGGTCGGCGCTGACGGTGGTGACGGTGTACGCGGCGTATGCGGCCGGCATCGCACTGGTCGTCGGGGTGCTGGCGGTGGCGGTGGCGCTGGCCAGCGGCGCGGCGATCGACCGGATGCGGCGGGTGCTTCCCTACGTCAACCGGCTCAGCGGCGCCATTCTGATTCCGGTTGGCCTCTACGTGGCGTATTACGGCTGGTACGAAATGCGGATTTTCGGCTCCGGGTCGCCCAGCGCGGCCCAGGATCCGGTGGTCGCCGCTGCCGGCCGCGTGCAGCGAGTGCTGGCCGGTTGGGTCTACCAGTCAGGGACCTGGCCATGGGTGCTCGCACTCGGGGTGCTGGCCGCCCTCGCGATTGCGGGCGCCCGGTGGCGGCGGCGTTCGGGGCCGCGGCGACCGGTCGGCATCCGATAGCCGCATCTACACTCGTCGGCATGACCATCTCGATTCGTCGATGGGCCGGTGGCGCGGCAGTTGCCCTGGCCGTGGCAGGGGCACCCGCCGTCCTCATCATCATCGCGCCGAGCCCGACCGCGAACGCCGATGTCTGCGTCGGCGCGGGCCGCCGGGTGCAAGTCAGCGGATGTGCCAACCTGTCCGACGTAATGGCGCCCTATGTGTTGCCGCAGGACGCCGTCGCGCCGATCACCCCCAACGCCAGCGCGTGCGTGGGCTGGAACGGACGCTGGGTCAACGCCAGCGGCTGTTCGTAAACCCCAGCGGCCCAACGAAATACCCCCGCGGATTAGCCAATCCGCGGGGGTATCTCGTGTCACGGGAGCCTACCGGTGCAGGTCGAACCTGTCGTTGTCCATCACCTTGACCCACGCCGAGACGAAGTCGTTGACGAACTTCTCCTTGGCGTCGCCGGAGGCGTAGACCTCGGCAAGTGAACGCAGCACCGAGTTGGAGCCGAAGACGAGGTCGTTGGCGGTCGCCGTCCACCTGGTCGCACCGGACTTGCGGTCGGTGCCCTCGAAGACGTTCTCCGCCGACTGCGAGACCTTCCACTCGGTGTCCATGCTGAGCAGGTTGACGAAGAAGTCGTTGCTCAGCACGCCCGACCGGTCGGTCAAGACACCGTGCTTCGTGCCGCCGTAGGTGGCGCCGAGAGCCCGCAGGCCGCCGAACACCGCCGTCGTCTCCGGTGCGGTGAGGTTCAGCATGTAGGCCTTGTCCAGCAGCAGGCGCTCCAGGGGCATCTTCTCACCGGACTGGAAGTAGTTCCGGAACCCGTCCGCCCGGGGTTCGAGGAACCTCATGGCGTCGACGTCGGTGTGCTCCTGGGTGGCGTCGGTGCGTCCCGGGTGGAACGGCACCGTGACCGCCACGCCGGCATCCCTCGCCGCCTTCTCGACCGCCGCAGAACCGGCGAGCACGACCAGGTCGGCCAGCGAGATCTTCTTGCCCTCGGCCGCCGAGCCGTTGAACTCCTGCTGGATCTTCTCCAGCGCGGGCAGCACCGTGGCCAGCTTGGCCGGCTCGTTGGCCGCCCAATTGCGTTGCGGCTCAAGGCGAATCCGGCCGCCGTTGGCGCCGCCACGCTTGTCGGTGCCACGGAAGCTGGCCGCCGCCGCCCATGCGGTGGACACCAGGTCGGCCACCGGGATGCCGGAGTCGAGCACCTTGGCTTTCAGAACCGCCACGTCGGCGTCGTCGACCAGCGGGTGGTCGACGGCCGGGACCGGGTCCTGCCACAGCTGTGCCTCGGCGACCTCAGGTCCCAGGAAACGCTCCACCGGACCCATATCGCGATGCAGCAGCTTGTACCAGGCCCTGGCGAACGCATCAGCCAGTTCCTCGGGGTGCTCCAGCCAGCGGCGGGTGATCTCGCCGTAGATCGGATCCACGCGCATCGACACGTCCGTCACCAACATCGTCGGCTTGCGCTTGGGGCCGTCGAACGGATCGGGAATGGGCGTTTCGTCGGTCTTGGCCACGAACTGCCAGGCGCCGGCCGGGCTCTTCGCCAGCTCCCACTCGTAGCCGTAGAGGGTCTCCAGATAGCCGTTGTCCCACTTGGTCGGATTCGGCTTCCACACCACCTCCAGACCCGAGGTGATGGCATCCTTGCCGACGCCGCAGCCGAACGAGCTCTTCCAGCCGATCAGCTGGTCCTCGATCGGGGCGCCCTCGGGCTCCCGGCCGACCAGATCGGCATTGCCGGCGCCGTGGGTCTTGCCGAAGCTGTGGCCGCCGACGATCAGGGCGGCGGTCTCCTCGTCGTTCATCGCCATCCGGCCGAAGGTTTCGCGGATGTCGTGGGCGGCGGCCAGCGGATCCGGTTTGCCGTTGGGCCCTTCAGGATTGACGTAGATCAGACCCATCTGCACCGCGCCGAGCGGATTCTGCAGGTCACGAGTGCCGGTGTAACGCTCGTCGCCCAGCCAGGTGTCCTCCGGGCCCCAGTAGACCTCCTGCGGCTCCCAGATGTCCTCCCGGCCGAACGCGAAGCCGAAGGTCTTGAACCCCATGGATTCCAGCGCGACGTTGCCGGCCAACACCAGCAGGTCGGCCCAGGAGATCTTCTGGCCGTACTTCTGCTTGAGCGGCCACAGCAGCCGACGGGCCTTGTCCAGGTTGGCGTTGTCCGGCCAGGAGTCCAGCGGAGCGAAGCGCTGCGAGCCCATGCCGGCGCCGCCGCGGCCGTCGCCAACGCGGTAAGTGCCGGCGGCGTGCCAGCTCAACCGGATGAACAGACCGCCGTAGTGGCCGTAGTCGGCCGGCCACCAGTCCTGGGAGGAGGTCATCAGCGCGGTCAGGTCGCTCTTCAGCGCCGCCACGTCGAGCTTGGCGAATTCCTTTGCGTAGTCGAAGCTTTCGCCCAGCGGGTTGGCCTTGTTGGACTGGCCGTGCAGCACCGACACGTCCAACTGGTTGGGCCACCAGTCCTGGTTGTTCATCGGCCGGTGCACGGTGGGCTCCGGGGTTTCGGTCTCTGTGTTAGACACTTCGTCCTTCCTTACTGTTGGGTGAATCGTGAAGTCTCTGAGGGGGGTCTGTGCAATCGGAGCAGCGGCCCCAGTAGATGACCTCCGCCTCGTCCAACTGAAAGCCTTCCAGAAGTACGCCGTCGGCATCAGACGGGGTCATGCACGGCGCGTCGCCGACCTGGCAGTCGATATCGGAGATAGCGCCGCAACCGCGACACACGACGTGGTGATGGTTGTCGCCGACCCGCGCTTCATAGCGGGCGACCGAGCCCGACGGCTGGATCCGGCGCACCAGTCCGGCCGAGGTGAGGGCGGCCAGCACGTCGTAAACGGCCTGGCGGGACACCTCGGGCAGGTGGGTGCGCACCGCGGAGAAGACGGTGTCGGTGTCGGCGTGTGGATTTGACTGAACTGCCGACAGAACGGCCAGCCGGGGACGGGTGACCCGGAGGTCGGCGGCTCGCAGTAGCTCCGCGAATTCCGTCATGCGACGATCCTCGTCAGTTTTCTGGACTGAGTCAAGACTTAACGGGGTCAGTGTCGAACCACCCGGAAAGCTGTCGGTAGGGTGATGTCCCGTGTCGCTCACCACGGTCGCCCTGGAGATGGTGCCACCCAATACCGATCGCAGCCTTGACGAGCAGCTGGCCGAGGCTCGCAAGGTCGCCGAATTGTCCGCCACGACCGGCATCGCCGACCAGATCGGTCACGTGATGATCCCCGGGATGATCGACGAGGACGAAGGCCGTCCCGTCGAGATGAAGCCCAAACTCGACGTGCTCGACTACTGGCGGATGATCAGCCCGGAACTGCCCGGCATCAAAGGGCTGTGCACCCAGGTCACCGCGTTCTCCGATGAGCCGACCCTGCGCCGGCGACTGACCGATCTGGTCGAATCCGGGATGGAGGGCGTCGCGTTCGTCGGCGTCCCGCGCACGATGGCCGACGGCGAGGGTTCCGGGGTCGCGCCGACCGACGCGCTTTCGCTATATACCGACCTGGTACCCAACCGCGGCGCGATCCTGATCCCCACCCGCGCCGACGAGACCGGCCGGTTCGGCTTCAAATGCCGGCAGGGTGCCACCTACGGCATGACGCAGTTGCTGTACTCCGACGCGATCGTGGACTTCCTCAAAGAGTTCGCCGCGACCACCGATGCCCGACCCGAGATCCTGCTGTCGTTCGGCTTCGTGCCGAAGCTGGAAAGCCGTGTGGGCCTGATCAATTGGCTCATCCAAGACCCGGGTAATCCGGCGGTCGCCGAGGAACAGGCGTTCGTCAAGGAAATGGCCGCGGCCGAACCGCCGGCCAAACGGGTGATGATCCTCGACCTGTACAAGCGCGTCGTCGACGGTGTCGCCGGTCTTGGCTTCCCGATCAGCATCCATCTGGAGGCCACCTACGGCTACTCCGCGCCGGCCTTCGACACCTTCGCCGAGATGCTCGACTACTGGTCGCCCCGCACGTGACACCTGTGCCGGTGGCCAGACCTTGAAAACCTGGATCGACTTCGATTCCGCACCGGTTTTCGCGATCCCGCTGACCGACGAGGTCGATGGACGGCAGGTCTGCGACGGCATGCTCATCGAGGGTCCGCAAGGGTGGGGCGAGTTCGCTCCGCCCCCAGGCGTCACCCCCGAGCGCGCGGCGCGCTGGCTGACCGCCGCCATCGAGGTCGGCACCGTGGGCTGGCCCGACCCGATGCGCGGCCGGGTACCGGTCGCGGTGACGGTTCCGCCGGTATCGGCACGGCGCGCCCGGCAACTGGTCGCCGACGCCGGCTGCCGCACCGCGGCGGTACACGTCGGCGGCACGCTGGCCGACGATATCGCCCGGGTGGAGGCGGTGCGCGACGCACTCGGCCCCACCGGGACGATCCGCTGCGACGCCGACGGCCGATGGGACGTCGACACCGCGGTGGCGGCCATCAGCGCCCTCGACCGCGCCGCGGGCGGCCTCGAACTCGTCGAGCAGCCCTGCCCGACCCTCGATGAGGTCGCCGATGTGCGCCGTCGCGTCGGAGTCCGCATCGCCGTCGACCAGTCCGTCCGTGAGGCGGCCGAACCGGTGCGCCTGACGCTGACCGGCGCCGCCGACGTCGCCATCCTGACGGTCGGCCCGCTCGGCGGGGTGCGCCGGGCGCTGCGCGTGGCGGAGACCTGCGGTCTGCCCTGTGTGGTGGCTGCCGAACTGGGCAGCAGCATCGGTATCGCCGGTGCAGTCGCGCTGGCCGGGGTGCTCCCCGACGCCGGGTTCGCCAGCGCACTGGGGACCGCGCGACTGCTGGCCGGTGACCTCGTCAGCGACGCACGGTCGTTGATCCCGACCGACGGGTATCTGCCGGTCGCCCCGATGCCAGCAGGGCCGGAGCCTGACCGGCTGCGCAATTACGCGCCGGCCGACGATGCGACGGTCGCCCGATGGCGCTCGCTGCTCACCTCAGCCCAGGCCTTCATCTGAAGCCGCCGCCGTTTGGCCCAAATCCCGCCGGGTATTCCCAGGCGATGACGACTGAGCCCACCCCCAGGAAGCCGCAGTCGTTGTCGCCGTTCGAGTCCCACCACACCACCATGGTGGTGTGGTGGTCGCTGCTGCTGATCTCGATGGCCGTGCTGGTGGCCTGCTGGATCTTCTGGATCTGAAGCGTCGGTGCTCGTCGCGGCCGGGCGCCCTTGCGCGGCTGAGGTGGCACCCGGCCGACTCTGCACTCAGAGCGCTAGCCAGGAAGAATCCGCACTCTGAGCGCAGAGTGGGGTGGGGACCCGGCTATATCAGTGGGAGCCGGCATTGGTCGTAGGTGCCGGCGGAGGCCCGACTGTCGGGTAGACGTCGATGCTCCACCACTGGGCCATCGGCAGGGTTTCCGTCGTCGCCTGTGCTTCGGCGGCATCCTCAGCGATGATCTCCAGGAATACCCGGCCACGTGCCGGTGAGATGTGCACCGCGGCCAAGCGTCCTTCGCTCTTGAGAATCTCGACTTGGGCGACCTCCTCGGCGATGACTGTGCTCATCAAAGGCATGTCGACTTCGGGGTCGAACGCGCCGATCACAATGAAGGTAGCCATGTTTGATAACTCCCTGAAGTCGTTAGGACAGAAACACGGTTCTGCCGGTTCTCCCCGGTGCGGCTGCGCCAGATCGTAACGCGTGGAACTGGCGGTATGACGGCACTGGCCAGGATTAGAGGCCTGCATTTACGATGCCACCGCAGGTGTCTTGCAGTAGCCAGGAATCCGGCCACCAGAGGAGAACCACATGACCGGTAGTGGGGCGAATGACTTCTCCCGGCGAACGTTTATTCGGGGTGCCGCCTGGTCGGTGCCCGTCCTGGGCGCCGCTATGTCGGTTCCCGTCGCTGTCGGGGCGCCACCCGAGTGCGGCGATCCATCCGGCATGGTCGGCCGTTGTGCAGCCGCGCTGCCCCAGGAGTTCAGATCGACCAGCTTCAGCACGACGGCCATTGTCGGTGGCACCAACTACTCCATTCTGTTCAGTACCTTCATCCCGCGAGGACCGCTGATCCCGTCGGGCGCCACCGGATACCGGATCAACACGCTCAGTGTCTCGGGCGAAAAGTTGGACGGCTCGCCGTTCCTGATCACCCCCGGGATCGGTGAACGCGGTCCGAGACTGCTGGGTGCGGCCTCCGCGTCGTCACTAGGTTTCGCCCTCGATGTGCCATGGCAACCGAGCCAGCTTGTGAGATCTTTCCTGTATAGCTATGAAGTGCAATTCCTCACCGGATTGACCGGAATTCAGACCTGCCCTTACGTCACCACCATGACGCTTCGGGATAACGGCATGACCCTTGGTGGTGTCGGCTCGGTGATGTTCTCGCCGCCGACGCTCACCAACTGCGCGGCGCCGCCGGCCCAGCAGTAGGAAGGCGGCACCCCGGTGCGACCACGGGGGCTATCAGCGTTTAAGGATCGCCTCCTCAAGATCCAGTCCGCGCATCACCGTCCGCAGCACCTCGTCGTCGATACGGCCGTTGTCGCGTTCGGCGATGAACGTCTGGCGCTCGGCGTCGAGCATCTCAAGGCGCAGTCTGCGGAACGCCGCTGCGGGGCCCTCGCCGATCTCGTCGTCGGTGCGGCCCAGCTGCTCCCAGGCCGAGTTACTGCGCCGGGTGTTCCAGGTGCGCAACAGCTCCGCCGCCCGCTCGTGCACGTCGCTGGACTTTCCTGCGGCGTGCTGCTCGGTGAGCACCTGCTCGAGCCGATCAGCGGCCGCGCGGGCGGCCCGCTGCTGGGCGGCCGCCATCGCGACGGCATCGGTGTGTGCCTCGTTGCCCCGGACATCGAGCCGCTCGATCAGCCAGGGCAGCGTCAATCCGTGCAACAGCAGGGTGCCCAGCACGACGACGAAGGTCAGGAAGATCAGGTGCGGTCGCCCCGGGAAGGGCGCGCCGGACAACGTTGTCAGCGGAACGCCGAACGCCGCGGCCAGCGACACCACGCCACGCATCCCCGCCCAGGCCACGACCAGAACCTGCGCCGGGGTGGGCGCCGGTTCGCGCTCGCGGATCCGGGCCGAGAGAAGTCTCGGCAGATACGCGAACAGATAGATCCACACCACCCGGACCACCACCACCGTGAGCAGGACCGCTGTCGAGACGACCAGCAGCGTCGTCGGCGAGATGCCGTCCTGCTGAGCGAGCACGGTCGGCAGCTGCAGGCCGATCAGGAGGAACGCCACAGATTCCAGAATCAGCTGAACGGCCTTCCAGACCGCCTCGTCCTGCAGCCGGGTGCCCGGGCTCGCGGTGGTGGAACGCTGACCGAGGATCAGCGCCGCGACAACGACGGCCAGCACCCCGGAACCGTGGATCTGTTCGGCGAGCAGATAGATGACGAACGGCGCGAGCAGGCCGACCGCGCTCTCGACCGTCGAGTCGTCCAGTCGCCAGCGCACGTAGACGATGAGCGCGCCCAGCGCCGCGCCGACGACCACGCCGCCGGCGACGGCGAGCCCGAAGGTGGCCAGCCCGTGCTGCCAGGTCGTCGCCGCGCCGATCGCTGCCCCCAGCGCCAACTTGTACGCAGTCAGCGAGGTGGCGTCGTTGAGCAGGCTCTCGCCGCCGATGAACGTCATCATCCGGCGCGGCAGGCCGAGTCCCTGGAAATGCAGTTATCTTCCTTGACGGCCAGACTTGGTTATGGCAGTTGACTTGCCGCCCAAACGATATTCTCGGCCCGGTGATCCACGTCCCGCGTCGCGACTTTGTACGGCTGGCCCTCGCGTTGCCGGCGGGCCTCGTCACCGCCTGCGCTTCGCCGAGTCCGAACCAGCAGGGTGCCCCGACGTCGACGTCGACGTCGGCACCGACGTCGACGTCGACCGAGCGGAATGCGGATGTGCTGGTCATCGGCGCGGGCATAGCGGGATTGCGCGCCGCCGAGGTGCTCGCCGGAAGGGGACGCCGCGTCATCGTGCTCGAGGCCCGTGATCGCCTTGGCGGACGAATTCACACGGATCGATCCTGGGGCGTTCCGGTGGAACTCGGTGCGTCCTGGATTCACGGGATGGACAACAATCCGATCGCTGCTCTGGCCGCGGCGAAGGGAATCAAAACCCAGGCCACCGACTACGAATCCGTCATGTACGGCGCCGACGGTCAGCGACGTCCCGACGACGCACTCGACGAGCTTGAGGCGCAGGTGGCCCGGCTGGTCAAGGCGGGGCGCAAGGGCTCGCCCGGCAACGACGAACCGCTTCGGACCGCACTCGACCGCGCCATCGTCGCCGCAGATCTCGATGCGTCGGAACGACTCGACGTCGAGATGGGCATCACCGAGTCGATCGAGCACGAATACGCAAGCGACGCAGTCGATCTATCAGCGAATCATTTCGATGACGGCGCCCGGGAGGACGGCGGCGACGCTCTCCTGCCCGGGGGGTACGACGAGGTCGTCGAGGCGGTGGGGCGGGCGCTTGATGTGCGCCTCGGCCACGTCGTCTCGAGCATCGACACCGCCGGTGACCGTGCGGTCGTCGTCACCTCGCTGGGCAACTTCGAAGCCGGTGCGGTTGTCGTCACCGTGCCACTCGGTGTCCTCAAGGCGGGCTCGATCCAGTTCCTGCCGGCGCTTTCGGAACCGAAGTCGAGGGCCATCGCCAAGCTCGGGATGGGCGCGCTCTCGAAAAGCTGCCTGCGCTTCGAATCTGAATTCTGGCCGGACGACACCGAACTCATCGATATCGTTCCCCCCACATCACGGCGCGGTCAGTGGGTGGAGTCCTTGAGTCTCTCCGGCCTGTCCGATGTGCCCGCGTTGATGATGTTCAACGCCGGAACGTTCGCCCGCGCTGTGTAAACCATGACCGACGCCGAGGTGATCGCGAGTGCGTCGACGGCTCTGAAACCGGCATTCGGTGAGATTCC
>CAIRCP010000090.1 GCA_903877095.1 uncultured Actinomycetes bacterium
CACCGCCGACGGGTTGGGCGACAACACCGCGTGGGGGGTGTACGCCAGTGGTGGCACCGTGTACGCGGCGACCTACGGTGGGCTGGGCATCTCCACCGACGGCGGGGCCACCTTCACCACCCGGACCACCGCCGACGGGTTGGGCGACAACAACGTGTTGGGGGTGTACGCCGACGGCAACACTGTGTACGCGGCGACCTACGGCGGCGGGCTGAGCATCTCCACCGACGGCGGGACCACCTTCACCACCCGGACCACCGCCGACGGGCTGGGCGACAACACCGTGTTCGGGGTGTACGCCGACGGCAACACCGTGTACGCGGCGACCTACGGCGGCGGGCTGAGCATCTCCACCGACGGCGGAGCCACCTTCATTACCGCGACCACCGCCAACGGGCTGGGCAGCGATAACACGTCGTGGGTGTACGCCAGTGGCAGCACCGTGTACGCGGCGACTGACGGCGGGCTGAGCTATGGCAGCACCCCTGACCCCAACGGCACCGCCGGTGGCCCCGGCGGGGCGGGCGGCACCGGCGGAACGGGCGGCACCGGCGGGACCACCACCGGTAACGGTGGTGGTGGCGGCACGGCCGGCGCCGGCGGTTCCGGTGGCATCGGCGGCGACGGCAACTCCCCCACCGGTGCCGGCGCCACCGGTGGCAACGGCGGTACCGGCGGTGTCGGCGGCGGCGGCGGCGCCGCCGTGAGTGCCCTCGGGACCGGCGGCACCGGCGGCACGGGCGGTACCGGCGGCACCGGCGGTACCGGTGGCGCGAACGGCGGGGGTAGCGCTGGGCAACTTGGGGCCGCGGGCACCGCTGGTGGCGCCGGGGCGGCCGGGGTCATCGGTGGCAGCGGCGGCGCCGGCGGCACCGCGGGAACCGGCGGAACCGGCGGAACCGGCGGTGCAGGCGCGTGACGCCGACCGCCAGGCCAGGCGTATCAGCACCAGCCGTACGTAGCTATGGGCTACGTCTTGTTCGGGCCGTGCCTTGTTCGGGCCGTGCCTTGTTCGGGCCGTGCCTTGTTCGGGCCGTGCCTTGTTCGGGCCGTGCCTTGTTCGGGCCGTGCCTTGTTCGGGCCGTGCCTTGTTCGGGCCGTGCCTGTTCGGGCCGTGCCTGTTCGGGCTATGCCTGTTCGTACGTCCCGTGGATCACGGCCCGGGCGATGGCATGCATGAACAGGTTGAAGCCGAGGTAGGCCGGGCTGGCGTCCTCGGTCAGGTCCAGCTTCTCGACGTCGAGGGCGTGCACGGCGACGAAGTAGCGGTGGTGGCCGTGGCCGGCCGGCGGGGCGGCGCCGACGTAGCGGCGCATCCCGGCGTCGTTGCACAGCGTCAGCGCCTCACCGGGCAGGACGGAGCCGTCGCCGACGCCGGCGGGCAGTTCGGTGACCGTGGCCGGCAGGTTGGCAAGAGCCCAGTGCCAGAAGCCCGACGCGGTGGGTGCGTCCGGGTCGAAGATGGTCACCGCGAAGCTGCGGGTCTGCTCGGGGAAGCCCGACCAGCTCAGCTGCGGCGAGACGTCCTCGCCGCCGGCGCCCATGATGCCGCTGACCTGGGCCATCTTCAGCGGCCGCCCGTCGGTGATGTCGGCGCTGGTCAGCGTGAAGCCGGGCAGTTCGGGCAGGAAGTCGTAGGGGTTGTAGGCAAAAGCCATGGCGAAACCTCTTTCTTATCAGCAGTTTTCGAGGAAGTGTTGAAGAACATGGGCGCCGAAGTGCAGGGCGTCCACCGGCACCCGCTCGTCGACACCGTGGAACAGTGCCGAGAAGTCGAGTTTCGGCGGAAGCCGCAACGGCGCGAAGCCGAAACACCGGATCCCCAGGCGGGCAAACGCTTTGGCATCGGTGCCGCCGGAGAGCATGTAGGGGACGGTGCGCGAATCCGGGTCGACGGCCAGGATCGCGTCGTTCATGGCGTCGACCAGATCGCCGTCGAAACTCGTTTCGTACGAAGGCAATTCGGATATCCACTCGCGGGTGACATCCGGGCCGATCAACTCGTCGACCTCCCGCAAGAAGGCTTCCTGGCGGCCGGGCAGTACCCGGCAGTCCACGACGGCCTCGGCGGTGGCCGGGATGACGTTGGCCTTGTAGCCGGCCTTGAGCATGGTCGGGTTGGCGGTGTCGCGCAGCGTGGCGCCCAGCATGCGGGCCATCGGGCCGAGTTTGGCGACGCTGCCCTCGAGATCGTCGGCGTCGAAGGTCAGCCCGGTCTCCTCGGCGACCGCGGCCAGGAACTGCGCGACGGTGTCGGTGAGCACCAGCGGAAACTCATGCGCCCCAAGGCGTGCCACCGCCGCGGCGATGGTCGTGACGGCGTTGTCGCCGTGCACCATTGAGCCGTGTCCGGCCCGGCCGCGGGCTGTCAGCCGCATCCACAGCAGCCCCTTCTCGGCCGTCTCGATGAGATACAGCCGACGGGGAGAGCCGTCGCGGCCGGGCAGCGTGATCGAGAATCCGCCCACCTCGCCGACCGCCTCGGTGACGCCGTCGAACAGGTCGGGCCGGTTGTCGATCAGCCACTGGGCGCCGTACTTGCCGCCGTGTTCCTCGTCGGCGACGAAGGCGAACACCAGATCCCGCGGCGGGACCACGCCCGCGCGTTTGAAGTGCCGGGCGACGGCCAGCATCATCCCGCACATGTCTTTCATGTCCACCGCGCCGCGGCCCCACACATAGCCGTCGGACACCGCCCCGGAGAACGGGTGGACGCTCCAGTCGGCGGCCTCGGCGGGGACGACATCGAGGTGGCCGTGAATCAGCAGTGCGCCGCGCTTGTGGTCGGCTCCCGGGAGGCGCACGAACACATTGCCCCGTCCCGGGGCGCCGGACTCAAGGTATTCGGGCTGGTAGCCGACCTCGGCGAGCTTGGCGGCCACCCAGCGGGCGCACTCCGCCTCACCCTTGGTGGTGGCCAGGTCGCCGGTGTTGGAGGTGTCGAAGCGGATGAGGGCACTAACGAGGTCGACCACTTCGTCCGCCGGAATTGTCACGCTCCTTTCCTACCATTGGGCGGCGCCGACGACGGACCAGGAGCCCGATTACCACATCTTTACCAAAAGCCGCATTTACAACACGCGCCTCTTGGGTTTCTAATTTAGCGATGGCGAATCGGATCATCCCGCTGACCGCGGTGCTGTGCCTCGCGGTCGCCGGATGCTCGCCGACCACGGCCGGCACCGCCATGCCGGCGCCGCCCATCCCGCCGACCACGGCCGAAACCCTGCCCGCGCTGCTGCTGTCGGCCCCCGACGTCGGGGCCACCCTGGGCGCCAAGGACATCGTCGTCAGCAGCGAGGTGAGCGCGCCGTGGAACGACGCGACACATTTCCAGAGCGCCGCTCAGACCGGATGCCTGGCGATCACCGGTGCCGCCCAGAAGGGGGTCTACACCGACGCGAGCTGGACTGCCCTGCACGGGCAGGTGCTGCGCGAGCCGCCGACGGCCCGGCAGTGGTCACATTTCGCCACCCAGGCGGTGGTGCTGTTCGGTGACGCCGCAGCCGGCGCCGGCTTTCTCGACACCCAGCGCATGAGCTGGGCCGGGTGCTCCAACCGGGAACTGCGCTACGCCCAGCCGATGGCCCCCGACCAGGTCTGGGCCGTCGGCCCGACGCGCGCCGAACGGAACACGCTGACCGTGTCGCGCGAGCAGAGCAGCCCACAGCACTGGTTCTGCCAGCGGGCACTGTCGGTGCACGCCAATGTCGGCGTCGACGTGGAGGCGTGCAGCCTTGACGGCCCGACGTCGGCTGCCGCGGAGATCGCCCGGACGATCGGCGACCGGCTTCCCAGCGCATGAGGCGGCCGGGTTTGGGTCCGGCAGCACCGATCCGTTAGCCTTAGTCGCCCACCGCAGGTGGGTTCACAAGTCCGAGTGGCGGAATGGCAGACGCGCTAGCTTGAGGTGCTAGTGCCCTATTAACGGGCGTGGGGGTTCAAGTCCCCCCTCGGACACTCTTCTCACACCGCGGTCCTGCCCCGGGTGCGGATCAGGCTGGCGACCGTGGTGATCAGCAGCACCACCCCGATGACGCCCATCGACATCCCCGTGGAGATCTCCGGCACGTCGACGTACTCGCCGTTGTTGATGAACGGCAGCGTGTTCTTGTGCAGCGCGTGCAGGATCAGCTTGACGCCGATGAACCCGAGGATGACCGACAGGCCCACCGACAGGTACACCAGCCGGTCGAGCAGCCCGCCGATGAGGAAGAACAGCTGACGCAGGCCCATCAGCGCGAAGGCGTTGGCGGTGAAGACGATGTAGGGCTCCTCGGTCAGCCCGTAGATGGCCGGAATGGAGTCCAGCGCGAACAGCAGATCGGTGAACGCGATCGTCACCAGCGCCAGCATCATCGGGGTGACGGCCCGCGTGCCGCCGACCCGGGTCAGGAACTTGTCGCCGTCGTAGTCGTCGGTGGTGGGCACGAAGCGGCGGACCAGACGCATCAGGCGGCTCTCCCGTTCGACCTCGGCGTCCTTCTCGTGGCCGCTTTCCCGGGCCAGCTTGAGCGCGGTGTAGATCAGGAACACGCCGAAGAGGTAGAACACCCAGCTGAACGCGCTGATCGCCGCCGCCCCGACGGCGATGAAGCCGGCTCGCATGACCAGGGCCATCACGATCCCGATCAGCAGCAGCTTCTGCTGGTAGGCCCGCGGCACGGCGAACGACGCCATGATGACGGTGAAGATGAACAGGTTGTCCACCGACAACGCCTTCTCGGTGACGTAGCCGGCGAAGTATTCCCCGCCGTACTCACCACCCCAGTGCCACCACACGAAGAGGCCGAACAGCACCGCCAGTCCGACGTAGACCGCCGACCAGAGCGCGGACTCCCGGAAGGTCGGCTCGTGCGGCACCCGGACGTGGGCGAAGAAATCGAAGACGAACAGGCCGAGGATCACCACGCAGGTGATCACCCAAACCGCGACGGACACTCCCATAATCGGCAGTATTCCGGAAATCTCTTTCGCATGTCCAGCTTGCGGCGTGCCTCACCCACTCTGAGCGCGTAGCCGGTAGCGGTGCCTCACCTACTTTGAGCGCGTTACCCGGAAGGCTTGCCCAGCGTGGAGGGCAAGATCGATATGGCCGCGAGACGGCAGGTAACCAACAAGCTGCAGG
>CAIRCP010000091.1 GCA_903877095.1 uncultured Actinomycetes bacterium
CTTCGCCTCGGTGCTGTACGGGATCAGCGGTGATGTCTCGGCGCCGTACAACACCGTTGCGGCGCAGGAGATTCCGGAGGCCGAGTCGATCAAGTCGGTGATCCGCGAGATCGAGGGGGTGTTCGGTCAGCTGGCGATGGCTTCTGAGGCGTTGGCGACGGCGGTGGAGGGATTCGCCGCTGATGTGGAGAACACCCAGAACGCGATCCGGCGGCTGTTGGCCAGGCTGGGTTCGATCGGGGCGATCGTGGGGATGTTTTTTGAGTTCGTCCGCGGCCACGGCGAGGAGGAGTTGCACGAGATCGCCGCTGATATCCGCACGGTGCTCGATCATTTGAAGAGCGAGGCTGATGCGAAGAAGGCGATGTTCGATCAGGCGCTGCGCGATTTCGAGGCGCTCAATCAGGCGATGCAGATCGCGGCGGATCGGGAGTTCAGGGAGTTCTTCGGCGAGGACGTCGGCAACGTGCTGTCGGGGTTGTGGCGGGCCGGGGGTGATATCGATCGGGGGGTGGCGCGGTGGACGGCCAGCACCGTCGAGGGCATTGAGGATCTCAATCCGGCGCGGGCGTTCTACGACCCCCACGGTGCGCTGCAAACCTGGAAGGGTCTGGCGCAGATGGCGCAGGTGGTCACCAATCCCGTCGCCGATCCGGAGTTGACCAAAGAAATCCTCAAGGGTGTGGCGCGGGTTGATGAGTGGAAGACCCAGCGGCCGTTGACCGCGCTGACCGAGAACGCGCTGGATTTAGGCAGCTTGTTTCTGGGTCCGGAGGCTGCGGTCGGGGGTGTGGCCAAGGTGGGTGAGCTGGGCGATGTCGCCAAAGTCGCCGATATGGCTGACGGGTCGAGGCTCACCGGGGCGTTGGGCAAGCTCGGCGAGATCCCCCGACCGGTGGGCGCTCTGGATGAGATCACCACCCGCACCGGGCAATTGAGCAAGGAGCTGGAGACGACGGGGCTGGCTCCAACCGGCGGCAAACCGGTGGGCGGGCCGGTGATCGACAAACCAGCGGCGGCGCCGCCGGTCGAGAAGCCGGCTGCGGCGCCGGCGGTTGAGGCTAAACCCGTTGGCGGCAAGCCGGTTTCCCCGGACAAGCCATCGAACCTTCCTGCGTCACCGGTGGAATCCAGGCCCGTCCCCACGCCGGAGGCTAAGGCGGGCGAAACACCCGGTGCCCCCAAGGCTTCTATGACCGAGACGGCCAAGCCTGCACCTGGTGACCACGCGCCAGGAACACCGGCCGCCCAGCCCTCGGAGATTCCCGCCCAAGCCGGTGCGGGCACGCAGGCCGCCACGACCCCGGCGGGACATCCCGGGGGTGACCCCGCTTCACCTCTCGGGGACGGCCAATTTGCGCGGGATCAGCCCGCTGCTGCCGCCGCAGCCGACAAACCGGGCGGACCCCCCGGGGGACTGACCGGCGGTGAGGAACCCGACGGCGCCGTTGCCGCGGCTGACCCTCCCGGCGGCCCGCGCCCAGGCGACCCCATGGAAGCCGCCGCCACACCCGAAAAAGCCGACGTCTTCGCCCACGCCGGCGGGGCACCGGAAAAAGCCGAATTCGCAGCCCATGCCGGTGAAGCTCCGGAAAAGGCCGAATTCGCAGCCCATGCCGGTGGAGCTCCGGAAAAGGCTGAGGCGGCGGCTCATGGCGGGGCTGGGAACGAATCAATAGACGCTGCGGTCGATGAACAGGCGGGCGGCCCAACCGGTGGCGGTGATCATCTCTTGGGTGCTGGTGGAGATACCGGCGGACGCGCCCAGGGAGGCGGTGATTCGCCCTCCGTCTCGCATTCGGGCGGCCGTTCCGATTCGGCCGCGGCTTTTGAAGTGGGCAGTTCAGACTTGGCCGCTGAGCATGTCGTCACGCCGCATCTTCTTCCTGGCGAGGGTGTCAATTTTGGGTTGACACCTGCCAACGCCTTCGATCTCCTGACTAACCCTGCGGATGACATCGCGCGACTGCGCGATGCCGGAACCCCAGAGCATGTCCTAGAGGGGTATGACCCACTGGCCGGACGAACAATCGAGCAATTCACTCAGGATTTCACCGTCGTCGCCGAAGAGGGAAGCATCCAATGGGATTGGACAGGGCAAGCGCCGAACGACGGATTTGCAGGTCCCCCTTCGGTTTCCGATCGCATACCTAGCGGCAAGGAACTCGATCGGTTCGGCTCGGAGTTCGGTGGATTCATGGCTGCGGATGGATCGCCGCTTTCCTCTCGAGGAATGCCACCTGGGGTAGCAAGTACGTATAACCGATACTTTGGAACCGGCGTCCCGGTTCCCGCTGAACTGCCATGGGAAGTCCGATATGGCCCTGCCAAGGAAGCCTTCGGTCAGCCCGGCGGCGCCGAGCAGTGGGTCGTCATAGACGTGAATACTCTTAGGGCTATCTCGCTCGATCTCCTGTTACGAAAGGGCATCGTACGTGCACGGTGAGAAACGCGACGAAAGAGAAGCGCGGCCGCTATACAGGAAGGAAGTGGGGGCATGACGGGTGATGGTGTCGATAACAAAGCCATAGGGTCAGAAGAGTTTATCGCGCGATACAATTACTGGCGGAACTTATACTCGTCGAGAAATATCGCGGGTCCACAAGAGCCGTTGTGGGATGGTGCCCGGCTTGTCTTGAGGGAGGGCTTCCCCAATGAAGGTTGGGGCGGGTTCATCTTAGAACCTAAGGCGTCGGGCTACACAGTGTCGGCTATCTCAACCGAGCGTCGCGCGGATCCATTGGTATCACTCATGGGATACTTCTCCACGTTCGCGCTGGCGGGTA
Source organism: uncultured Actinomycetes bacterium (assembly GCA_903877095.1). Taxonomy (GTDB): domain Bacteria; phylum Actinomycetota; class Actinomycetes; order Mycobacteriales; family Mycobacteriaceae; genus Mycobacterium. Next base: position 2,787 of record CAIRCP010000091.1, read on the forward strand.
AATTCATAATCTGGAATATCGGCGAAAATTTAAGGGTTCGGTGTCGAATCCCTTCGCTGGAGCTCCTCTGGTCCCCCGCTACTTTGGCTCCCGATGTGTGCGCAATTGCTCTTGCGAAGTACCGGACGCGCTACGAACTCATCGACGATCCGAACGTCTTCATCGTTATCGAAGCAGGCGGTATCCAGCCGGAAAACCGTCTGCTAACGATGTCTTACGAGGAACTAGACCGGGCGCTCGAAAATGGACTTCCTGCCTAGTGCAAGAAGAAAATTTTTGGTGACACCAAGTTCTGGACAGGTATATGAATTTCAATTCCACACGCCTGAAAGTTTCTGTGCCAACATGGAGGCGCATGCGATTTACGAAGAGGCTCGCTTGCCGACGACGAGTGAGTGGCGAAGAGTATTTACGAAGAGGCTCGCTTGCCGACGACGAGTGAGTGGCGAAGAGTGGAGTTGGGGAGAATGCAAGAAGAAATATTCAGCAAGGACCCGTCCCCGATCACGCCATGGAGCTAGTTATCACTAAAGAAGAAGGTCTGAAGTGAGTTCCGAGCCCAAGGTCGCCTACTAGTGCACTACTTGACGATGATGGAAATACGGGCGGAATACTTCGCCGCACCCACGACGGTCCAATTCCGAGGGATGAAACCTTTAGGCGCGATTTAAGTTGGCAGCCGAGTGAATTCCTGCGCAGATATTTCCTGGGTCATAGCGATAAGGATTACAGGGTAATCACGCCAGATGAAGCACGGTCTCAAATTGAGAAATGGACCAGAGAATGGGCCGGGTAGTGAGCGGGACAGTGAGACGCTAGGTTACTGGTAATGCTCAGGAATTGTTCATCCCACTCACCCCAGCGCAGCCCCCACCGTCACCTTGCCATCCAATTTCTGCGCCACCTCATACGTCCGCTCGTACCCCGTCGCGCAGATCTTCCAACCGTCGGACGTCTTGCGATAGCGGTCCCGATAGAACGCGGCGCCGAACAACATGAAGTTGTGGTCCGGCACGATCACCCGATCCTGCAGGTACCAACGACCTTCGGCTTCGTCGCTGTCGTCGATGGTGATCTCGGGATGGGCCACCCGATGCTCGGTGATCACGCCGGCGGGCATCGCGGTACGCATGAACTCGACCAGTTCCGCGCGGTTGGTGAAATGCAGTTCCTTGCCCAACGACGATCCATAGTCGCCGACGATGTCCTCGGTCAGGGTGTCGGCGAAGTCGTCCCAATGCTTGGTGTCCAGCGCCCGAAGGTAGCGGTACTTCACCCGCTTGATCGCCTCGATCTCCTGCAGATCAGCCATGTCGCCATTGCAACACACCCAGCGGCCTCTGGACTAGGTTTGGACGGGTGCGCCCGCCTCGCAGTCGCTTCGCCGACCTGTCCCGCACCGAGTTGGCCACGCTCGTTCCCGAGCTACTGCTCATCGGCCAGCTCATCGACAGATCTGGAATGGCATGGTGCATATCATCTTTCGGCCGGGATGGGATGTTGCAGATCGCCATCGAGGAATGGGCGGGGTGCAGCCCGATCTACACCAAGCGTATGCAGAAGGCCCTGCGATACGAGGGCGACGACGTCATCACCATCTTCAAGGGGTTGCAGTTCGACATCGGCGCCCCGCCGCAGTTCATGGATTTCCGCTACACCGTCCACGACCGCTGGCACGGCGAGTTCCACCTCGACCACTGCGGCGCCCTGCTCGACGTCGAACCCATGGGTCCGGACTACGTCACCGGCATGTGCCACACCATCGAGGACCCCACCTTCGACGCCACCGCGGTCGCCACCAATCCCCGGGCCCAGGTCCGCCCCGTCCACCGCCCACCCCGTCGGCCCGCCGACCGTCACCCGCACTGCGCGTGGACCGTCGTCATCGACCCCTCCTATCCGGAGGCGGTTCCGATTCCGGCACTGGCATTCATCGCCGAAACCAAAGCGGCCACTTGGGAACTCGCTCCAATCGACCCCGCCGACCACGGCGCCGCCGACTACAGCGGCCCGCTGCTGGCTGACATCGACTTCGGGGCGTTCTCCCACTCGGCACTGGTCCGCATCGCCGACGAGGTGTGCCTGCAAATGCATCTGCTGAACCTCTCGTTCGTCCTCGCGGTCAGCAAACGGGCCGCCGATGACATCGCCCTCGCGAGGGCGATCTGCACCAAGCAACTCACCGGTATCGCCGGTGTGGCCGCCGAGCGGATCCGTCGAGCCCTGAATCTCACACCCGACGTCGGCGGACTGATGACGCTGTTAAGCCTGCATCCCATGTTGAACCCAGCCGGGTATGTCGAGGCCGACATCGACGACGGCAGGTTGCATGTGCGTCGTTCACCCGCGCATGACGACGGCGCATGGATTGCGCTGTGCCACAAGAATTCCCCACGGCCGCTGCAGGCCATCGCCACCGCCGTCGACCCGCGTCTGATCGTCACGATCACCGGGACCGACACCGACTGGACCGCCGAATTCCATCGTGGCGACACCGCGGCCGTGGAAGTTCCTGAAGTCCAGGTGACCAAGGTCAGCCGCGGCGCGGCGTTCGAATTCCAGCCGCGGCGTTCCCTGCCGCTCACGGCTCTGTAGCGTTTACAGGTGCTATCGGCGCAGTTCAACGGCGCTTTCGCTGCCGGCGAAGCCGGTGGGATCGACATCGGCAGCAAACTCGGCGCACACTGTTAGCCATGGACAACAACGGGCCTTTCGGCATCGACCCCGACGAGTTTGATCGCGTCGTGCGTGAAACGGGCGACGGCCTGCGCAGCGCCTTCGAACAGGTCGGCCGCTTATTCAACGGTTCCCCGGAAAAGGCCGGATTCGGCTTCCTCTTTGACCAGTTCGCCAAGCCGACCCCCAAAGGTCGCCCGCAGCCCGAGACGGCCGGTGAGACCGGCGACGGAGTGTGGGCCATCTACATCTCCGACACGGCAGGGAAAGCTCACGTCGAGCAGGTCTACAAGTCCGAACTCGACGCCCTGCGGGCGAACAAACTGAACACCGACCCGAACCGTAACGTGCGTTTCCTGCCCTACGGCATCGACGTCAGTGTGCTCGATGTCAACACCGACAAGTCCGATAAAGAGCCCGAATCAGACGGGTCGGAGTAGCTCACCCCGGGTGGTGGCACGCCACCACGTGACCGGCACCTTGTAGGACGGGTTCGTTAGTACGGCACACCTCTGTCGCCTTCGGGCAGCGGGTGTGAAATCTGCACCCCGGCGGCGGGTCGATCGGACTCGGAACGTCGCCGGTGAGCGTAATCCTCTGCCGGGCAGCGTTTTGGCGCGGATCAGGGATCGGCACCGCCGACAGCAGAGCCTGGGTGTACGGGTGCTGGGGATTGCGGTAAAGGGCGTCGGCGTCGGCTTCCTCGACGATCTTGCCGAGGTACATCACCGCCACCCGGTCGGACACATGCCGCACCACGCCGAGGTCGTGGGCTACAAACAGATACGCCATCGAGAATTCCCGCTGCAGATCGTCGAGCAGGTTGATGATTTGCGCCTGCACCGACACATCGAGGGCTGACACCGGCTCATCGGCGATGATCAGGCGTGGCCGCAGGCCGATCGCCCGGGCGATCCCGATTCGCTGGCGCTGCCCGCCGGAGAACTCATGCGGGTAGCGATTGAAGTGCTCGGCCTGCAACCCCACCCGTTCCAGTAGTTCCTGAACCCGCGGCTTCACCTCGGAACCCGTTGCCACGCCATGCAGTTCCAGCGGTTCGCCGACGATCTGGCCGACACGTTTGCGCGGATTCAGGGATGCGAACGGGTCCTGGAAGATCATCTGGATCTGGCGGCGCAGGGGGCGCAGCTCGCGTGCACTGCGTCCGACGAGATCCTGGCCGGCGAATCGCACCGACCCCGACGTCGGGGCGACCAGTTGCATGATGGCCCGGCACACCGTGGACTTGCCGCACCCGGATTCGCCGACCAAGCCGAGCGTTTCACCGTCGCGCACCGTCAGGCTGATACCGTCGACCGCCCGGACCCGCGCCACCTCCCGATCGACGAGCACCCCTGACTTGATCGGGAAGTGCTTGACCAGGTCGGTGACGTGCAGCAGCGGTTCGTTGCTCATTAGACGCCCGTCCCGATTTTCCAGCAGCGGACTTCATGGGTGCCGTGGTTCAGCAACGGCGGCGGTGCAACACAGTCGGCGAAGACCTCCGGACAGCGGGCGGCGAAACGGCATCCGGTGGGCGGGTTCAGCAGCGACGGTGGATGCCCGGGGATCTGCGAAAGCCGTTGCGGTGCGGGGCTGTCCAGGCGGGGAATCGACGCCAACAGGCCCCGGGTGTATGGATGCCCTGGTGCGGCGAACAACTCGTCGACCCCTGCCTGTTCGACGACCTGCCCGGCGTACATGACCACCACCCGGTCGGCGAGTTCGGCCACCACACCAAGGTCGTGGGTGATCAGCACCACCGACACGCCCTTGTCGCGGTTGAGCGTCCGGAGTAGATCGAGGATCTGGGCCTGGATCGTCACGTCGAGTGCGGTGGTGGGTTCGTCGGCGATCAGCACTTCCGGTTCCAGCGCCAGCGCCATCGCAATCATGACCCGCTGTCGCATGCCGCCGGAGAACTCGTGCGGGTAATCCCGCACGCGCCGTTGCGGATTGGGGATACCCACCATGCCCAGCAGTTCCACGGCGCGGTCGATTGCAGAAGCCTTGGACACCTCGCGGTGCGCTCGGATCGCTTCAGCGATCTGATCTCCCACCCGGTAAACCGGATTGAGCGACGTCATCGGGTCCTGGAACACCATCGCGATGCGTGCCCCGCGGATCTTCTGTAACTCCCTGTCGGGCAACGTGTTCAGGTCGCGGCCATCGAAGATGACCGACCCGGTGATGACGGCGTTGGGGGATCGGGTCAGACCGATCAAGGTCTGGGCGGTCACGCTCTTACCGCAGCCGGACTCGCCGACGATGGCCAGGACCTCCGAGCGGGCGACGTCGAACGAGACCCCGTCCACCGCGCGGACTTGGCCGTCGTCGGTGGCGAAACCGACCCGCAGATCTCGGACGCTCAGAACCGGAGTCATGCCGGGGCCGCCTCGCCGAGACGGATCCGCGGGTCCAGGAGTGCGTACAGGATGTCGACGATCGCGTTGAACAACACGATGAAGAACGCCCCGAACATCGTCACCGCCATCAGCGGAGGCAGGTCGAGCTTGCCGATCGCCTGCCCGGCGTACAGGCCGACGCCGTTGAGGTTGAAGACGGTCTCGGTAAGGATCGCGCCGCCGCCGACCACCGCGCCGAAGTCGAGCCCGAACAGGGTGACGATCGGGATCATCGAGTTGCGCAGCACATGACGCAGCCGGACCTGCCGTTCGCTTAGTCCCTTGGCGCGCGCCGTGCGAACGTAGTCCTCATTCATCGCGTCGAGCATGTTTGACCGCAACACGCGGCTGTAGAAGCCGACGTAGAGCACCGCTAGCGTGATCCACGGCAGGATCAGGTGATACGCCCACTGCGCCGGGTTCTCGGTCAGCGGGACGTAGCTTCCGGTCGGGAACAGATGCACCTTGAAGCTGAAGAAGTACAGCAGGATCGCGGCGAGCCAGAAGACCGGCATCGAGATGCCGATGAGCGCGAGGATGGTCAGCGCCCGGTCGGTGAATCGGCCGGCCCGCACCGCGCTGAGGTAGCCGAACCACACCGCCAGCGCCATCCACAACACGGCGGCACCGATGCACAACGACAGCGTTACGGGCAGTCCGTTCCAAATCTGATGCACGACATTCTGATCGGTGGCGTACGACGTCAGCTGACCGGTGAAGATCTGCTTCATCATGGTGAGGTACTGGACTGGAAGCGGCTGATCCAGGCCGAGATCGGCACGCACCCGGGCGATCAGCGCCGGGTTGGCGTTACGGCCCGCGATCCGCGCCGCGGGGTCCGAATTGGGGATGACGTTGAAGATGAGAAACACGATGATCGAGATGGCGAACAGGACCGTCGCCATGCCGGCGAGCCGTCGCACCGCGACCCGCAGCACCTCAGCGCTCCTGCCGGATGGTCGCCCGCGGATCGAGTGAGTCGCGCAGGCCGTCGCCGAAGACGTTGAGCGACAACACTGTCAGCACGATCATCAGGCCGGGCACGATCGTCAGGTGCGGCGCGGTGTAGATGGTCTGGTAGCCGTCGGCGATCATCGTCCCCCACGACGCGTTCGGCGGACGGACGCCGGCTCCCAGGAACGACAGCGCCGACTCCAGCAGCATGTTGTTGGCGATGTTGAGGGTGAAGAACACGATGATCGTCGAGACGATGTTGGGCAGCAGTTCGGAGACCATGATGCTGATTGGGCCTTTGCCCTGTGCCACAGCGGCTTCCACGAATTCCTTCTCGCGCAGCGCCAGGATCTCCCCGCGCACCGGCCGGGCCATGTACGGCACATAGACCAGGCCGATGATCATGATGGGAATCCACAGCGAGTCCCCGGAGACGTTCAGCGAACCGATCCGAATACCGCCCAACGCCAGAGTGGTGCCCAGGGCGATGCCTAACAGCAGCACCGGAAACGCCCAGATCACGTCGAGGATCCGGGACAGCACCGTGTCGACCCAGCCACGGAAATAGCCGGCCAGCATTCCGACCGCCACCGCCAGCACGGTGGTGATCACGGCGGCGAGCACCCCGATGTAGATCGACGTCCGGCCGCCGTACAGAAGCCGAACCATGACGTCGCGGCCGTTCTGGTCAGAGCCGAGCAGGTAGCGGCCACGCAGGCCCGGCCCTAGCGGAGTGCCATCGGGCGCAACGACGTTGACCTGATGATCGCCCACGGTGATCTTGTCGGTGATGTGATTCTGGTTCGGTCCGGTGTGCGCGACGAAATGCGCCCACAACGGAGCCGCGAGACACATCACCACGATCAGCACGAACAGCGCGCCGAACCCGAGCGCAACCTTGTTGCGGCGCAACCGGTTCCATGCCAGCGACCACGGGCTGCGGCCGTCAACGCCTGCGGAACGCGCCACATCGGCCGGAGATCCGGCCGGAGTGGTGGCGACCATCACTTCAACGCGAACGAGGTGAAGTCCTGGGCGAACAACAGGTGGCGGTATGACTTGTCGAAGTCGAGCCGCTCGGACAGGAAGGTGGTGAACTGCTCGTTGCCGTACGGCGCCCAGACCGCCTGCTCCATGTAGGACTTGTCCAGCTCGGCGTACTGCTTGCGGACGTCGTCGGTGAGTTGCGTCTGCACCAGTTCGTCCTGCTTGGCGTCGTTGGCCGGGATGGCCACCCGCGAGAAGTTGTTGCTGTTCGTCGGCAGATTGTTGGCCCCGTTGAGCAACGGGCGGAAGAAGTCGTCCGGATGCGGGAAGTCCTGGAACCAGTTGGCGAACCCGGTGTCGAGATCGGGGTTGGACTGGTTGCCGATGGCCTGGAAGTAGGTGTCGCCGGAGATCACCTTCAGCGTGGCGTTGAACCCGAGCTGATTGAGGACGTCGTGATAGTACTCGCCGATCCGCTTGCGGTCCGGCTCGTCGTTGGTCCAGACGGTGATGTCTTTATCGGACGGATTCGCCTCCGCCAGAAGCTTTTTCGCCTTGTCCATATCGGGTCCGGGGTACAGCTTGAACTCGTCATAGCCAGGCATACCGGGCGGCAGAATCTGCTGGGTCGGGTGCAACCGCCCGCCGAATACCCGGTTGAGTGCTTCGGGATCGATCGCGTAGTTGATCGCCTGGCGGACCTTGAGGTCGTTGAACGGCGCCTTCTGGGTGTTCATCCAGAAGTAGTAGGTGTTGATCGAATCCTCGAACCGGAAGCGGTTGGCGAACTTGGCTTTTACCTCCGGCAACCGGTCGGCGTCCGGCGGATCGTTCATGTAGTCGATCTGGTTCTGCTCGATCCCGGTCACCTGGGCGGAGTTGTTCTTGTTCTGGGTGACGGTGATCTTGTCCACCTGGGCGTCGGGCACCTCGGTGACGCCTGCGTCTTTGATCGTCGCGAACTGCGGGTTGCGTTCCATCGTCAAACCGTTGGGCGCGTTGACCTTTGAGATGACGAACGGCCCGCTCGACGGGGGCGGGTTGTTGGTGGCGTCCTTGTCCAGCGGGGTGTTCTGCGGGACCGGGGCGGCGAACATGAGGCCCAGCAGGTTGGTGAAGGTCCCGTTGGGCTTGTCCAGTTTGATGGTGATGTCACCGGTGGTGTCGTCGGTGGTGATGCCGGAGATGGTGTCGGCCTTCCCCTCGGCGAAGTCCATCGCCCCGACGATGCCTTCGTAGAACACCGACCCGCCCGAGTTGGCCTTGAAGAGTCGCTTGATCGAATACGTAAAGTCCGAGGCCTTGATCGGGGTGCCGTCGGAGTACTTCATATTCGGCCGCAACGTGAGCTTGTAGGTCTTGCCGTCGTCGGAGATCTGCGGCATGTCTTTGGCCAGTCCGGGCACCACGTCGGCACCTGAGTCGCCCTTCTGGTGCCGGTAGGTCAGCAGCGGGGTGTAGGTGTTCCACAGCACCTCCCAGCCCTCCACGGTGTAGGACAGCTGAGGGTCGACGTAGTCGGGGAACGACGTCATCGTCACGTTGACCTCGCCGCCCTGTTTCCCGGCGCCCTGCCCGGCGTTCTTACTGGTGCCGCCGCACCCCGAGACACCCGCCACGGTCATGGCCGAGACGGCGACAATGCTGACTGTCCGGCGCAGCGCGCTCATGGCACTCCTCATCCTTGTGTTCCCGAGACACTTTGTGTTCCCGAGACACCTTGCCTTACCGGCGAGGTCTTGGCGCGGCGACGTGGCGCACTTGACGCGATCGGGCTCCGATACGGGTGAAAAGCGTCGCGGACCCCGGGTGGGGCGCCGTAAACCGCGCTAACCTGGGGTGTTGGCTGTTGGGTCGGGACAACGAAGGAAGGGCCCGTAATGATCGCAACCGTCAGGCGCGCGGTGTTCGTGGTTCCGGCGGCATTCGCCGCGCTCGCTGGGGGGTCGGTGGTCGCGCCCGCGATCGGAAGCGCTGCCGAATGCGGTCCCGGCACGATGTACGACGCTCCGACGGACATGTGTGTCGCTGCTCCGGCAACCGCAGCCTGGGATGCGGCACCCCCGCCGCCGGCCCCTGCCCCGCCGCCCCCGTCGGTGCTGCCCCCTGGCATGCCGCCGGTGCAGATTTGCCCCCCCATCCCGTTCGTTGCGGTGTGCTTCCCGGTCAACTGACCGCGCAGGCGAATCCGGCCGGATTGCCCCGTTTTCGGCTTAGCGGTATTTGGGCTTTACAGTATTTGTCCATGGCCAAAATGGATCGCCGCAGCGCGATGATTATGGCGGGCCTCGGCATGGCTGTGGTCGCTGTTCCCACTCCCAAGGCTGCCGCCAATCCGGAGCCGCCTCTGCCTGGACCGCCGCCTCCTCCGGGTTCGCCACCAGCAGGGCCGATGCCCCCGGATGCCCCGTTCCCGCCCCCGCCCCCGCCGGAGGCCGCGCCGTTCGGTGCGCCTCCGCCGGAGGCCGCCGCGCCGCCGGGCTTCCTCGGCGACGAGTTCGACGGCCCGGCCGGTGCACCGCCCAACCCGGCGTTGTGGACGATCGTGCCGCGGCGCGAGTACATCAAGAAGCCGGTGTTCTGGGACCGGCCCGAGAACATGGGCCAGTACAGCGACGACCAGGAGCATGTCTTCATCGACGGCAACTCCAACCTCGTCATCCGCGCGACACGCAACCCCAATGGCACCAACCAGTCGACCACCTACACCGGCGGGAAGGTGGTCGGTAACTTCGGTGCCCCGATCAACCACACCTTCGAGGCGCGGGTGAAGTTCGAGTGCCTGACCCCTGGCGCATGGCCGGCCTGGTGGCTACTCAACGACGACAACAAGAAGCGGGGCGGCGAAGTCGACATCATGGAGTGGTACGGCAACATGGAGTGGCCCTCCGGTACCACCGTGCACGCCCGCCTCGACGGCACCTCGTTCGCCACCATGCCGTTCCCCGTTGATGACCAGTGGCACCGCTGGCGCGTCACGTGGAATCAGGCCGGCCTCTATTTCTACGCCGACTACGAGCCGGGCATGGAGCCCTACTTCGTGGTCCCGGCCGGCTCCCTCGACGACTGGGCCTTCAACGACCCGGGATTCACGCTCAAGCCGGTCTTCAACTTGGCCGTCGGCGGCACTGGCGGCAAGGACGCTTCCCAGGGCGTTTACCCGGCCCGACTGCTGGTCGACTGGGTGCACATCTTCCCCAATTGATCCTCCGACCAAAAGAGCCGCCCCGGTTTACCGGGGCGGCTCTTTTCGTCGGGGAAGACGCCCGCCTCAGCGGGCGCCGTCCTCCTCGTACTGGTACTGGTGGGATGCGTCTACGTATTGCACGGCGTCGTTGCCTTCGACCACCATCGCGGTGGCGTCTTCGTCGTATGTGACGGCGTCGTAGGTCACCGTCTCGTATACCGCGCTGCTCAGGGCAAGTCCCGACTCCGGGGTGATGTTCATTTCCTGGTAGGCGTTGTCCAGAATGGCTGGAATGCTCTCCAGGGTTCCGTGGACCTGCATGAGTTGCTCGAGGACCGCGATGCGCTTGCGGTTGGACTCATCCAGCGCGCGACGGGCGTCCTGCAGACGGCGGTCGATCTGCTCGTTGGCGACCCGCAGCCGTCGCTCGGCCTCCTGCTTGCCGTCGAGAACCCGAAGTTCACACTCCTGATTCGTGGTGCGGATCTGCTCTTCGACCCTGCGCGGCGTGATTCTCACGTTGTGGTTTGTCGGACTAGTGGCCATGCTCGGCCTGTTCCGCTACCACGTCACCTCGGTTCTGGATCTGAGCTTCTGATGGCCGAGGTCGTCGTCGAGGAAACCCGGATCGTGGAGGAGCCTGCACCGTCGCGCGGCGGTCCGTGGGGGTTCATCACCTACTGGGGCCTGCACGCCTGGGTGGCCGCATACAGCGTGGTGATGCTGAGCGCCTTCTTCATCCAGTTCGTCAAGGGAGAGTTTCCCTGCCCGCTGTGCATGCTGCAGCGCTACGGGATGATCCTGTCCACGCTGGGGGCGCTGTTCATCATCATGCAGGCCCGGCGCGGCGTGCTCACCACGGCGCGATATGCGCAAGGCCTCGGTCTTGGTCTGATCGGCGTGCTGGCCGGGGCATCGGTGTCGGTACGCCAGATCGAACTGCACATCCTGCCCGGCGACGCCGGCTACGGCGAGCCCTTCCTCCGGCTGCACCTTTACACCTGGGCCTTCGTCACCTTCGCGATCGTCATGCTCTACGTCGGGCTGATGTTGGTCCTGATGCCGCGCGGCATTCCGCAGGCGCCGGCGGAGGGAACGGCCGCCCGGAAGGTGTCGACGGCGATCATCTGGGTGTTCATCGGCGTCGTTGCTGCCAACGTCATCGCGATCATTTTCCTGGAGGGCTTCGCCCCGGTGCTGCCCGACGACCCGTCGAGCTACACCCTGATCGATCAGCTGAGGGGCCGCTGACGCCGGCATGATGCGGGCGTTGACGCCCGCCGTCAAGGTGAAGTGCGGCCTCCTGTGGATAAGTGCTAGCTTCTTGCTGAGGCTCAGCAGAGAGGCTGCACATGGATTCGCTGTCGGTATGCCCTGATGCCCTGCGCGACCGGGGCTGGGACGTTTCCGACGCCTGCTGCGGGTCCCGGTTCGCCAGCGCCGGCCACGAGTCGGATTTGGCGGTTCACCAGCAGGGCTGGGTGGGAAGTTCGGCGGTCGCCCTGGCCGGGTTGCGGGAGCGCTGGCGGGCCGCCAACCGGCAGCTGCACGGCCGTGTCGATGGGTTAGCTGACGGCATGCGGGACGGCTCGGCCGGGTTCGCTGGCATGGACAATCGCGACGCCGAGGCGCTCCGGCTCCTGCCCGGCCACTAGCGCGGGTCGCGCGGCGATGATCTCGATTGCCGATATCGAGCGATGGGATCTCCCGGCGATCGGCGGGGTGTTCGACGTCGCGCACGACCGCCAGACGACGATGGCTCGGCTCGGTGACAATCTCGACGACGCCAACGCCCGCTTGGGTGACTGGCAGGGACTGGCCGGCGACGCTTTCCGCGCGGAGGTCGGGAAAATCCGGACCGACATCGACGCGCAGCATCAGCAGTCACTTGCCGTCGCCCGGGCGGTCGGGATGGCCGAGTTGCGTATAGCCCGATGCAAGTCCGACCTCGACAGCATCAAGCAGACGGCAGCGGCCAACGGGTGGACCCTCACGCCGGACGCCCGCATCGATATCGGCACGACCGGGCGGGGCCGCGCCCGGGATCTGGCGTTCATCTCCGCGTGGCAGAGCCTGCAGGACGAACTCGACAGACTGATGGTCCGTGCCAACCGCGCCGACGCCGAACTCGCTGATGCGATCCGCGTCGTCGTCGGCGATGTGCCTGGTGCGACGACCGACGCTCCGAAGGCGCCCCCCGAGCCCGATCCGCCGCTGGACGCCCAGCCCGATCCGGCGTTCGACGCCCAGCCCGATCTTGCGTTCGACGCACAGCCGGATCCGCCGCTGGACGCCGGGGCCGAGCAGCGGCCGGACGTCACCGACGTCAACGATCCCGGGGTGACGTGGAATCCCCGGCTGGACACCGAGGCATGGAAGTCGTCCTGGCAGAATCCGTTGCTGACCGAGAACCCGCCCGGGTACACCGGACCGGCCGGTCCCGACCGCGACGCGGCGTGGCAGACATACCTGGCGGAATTCACCGACCAGGAGCGCGGATCCCTGCCCAAACCGGATGCGGTGTCCGATGCCGGGCTGAAGGTTCTGGCTAATGCCGCTGCGCAGCTTGGTGTTTCGTACGCATGGGCAGGGGGCGACAGCAAAGGGCCGGGCAAAGGCCAGTATTCCTACGACCACGGGAAGCTCGTCTACGACGGCGCCTACACGTATCAGGATCCCGACCGGGTCGGCTTTGATTGCAGCGGATTGACGGAGTACGCCGCAGCGCAGGCGGCGGGCGTGGGCATCGGCACCTACACCGGCTCGCAACTGGAGTCGCCGAACCTGAAAGTGCTTGACAATTCAGGGCCGCTGAAGCCGGGAGACTTCCTCTACTACGGCACCGGCACCGCGCACCACGTTGCGGTGTACGTGGCGCCGGGCATCATCATCAACGCCCCGGAGTCCGGCCTTCCCGTCGAATTGGACACGCGCTCAACGGCATTGGGCCCAGATCCCAGTGACACCCTGATTCGCGGGCGACGCCTCGAATAAGGCCTCAGGCGGCGCTGTTGACCTTCGCGCTGATGGCGTCGGCGACCGTCGAAACCACACCGGCGGGTGCGTCCATGTGGCAGGCCTGTACCCGGATCGCGACGTTGCGGACGGCCCGGGCCTCGTCGGCGCAGGCCGACCCCGCCCACGATGCACCGGCCGGGCTGAGGTTGGCGATGGTCACGCCGCCGGACGCGCGGCAGGCGGACAGGCCGTCGGTGAGTCGTCCGACGACCGCCGTCGCCGCGGCGGCATCGGGGTACACCGCTATGGCCTGGTTGACGAAGATGTTGCTGACGCCGCTGTAGTTGACGTCGCGGAAGGCCTGAACGCCGGTTCCGAAGAGTTCCGCGGCGTCGGGGCGCAGGGCGTCGAAATAGCACGGGTCGCCCGGGGTCGGACCGCCCTTGGCCGGCGGCGGGGACGGTGCCGGCGCGTTCTGGACGGCGGTGTTCTCCATGCGCGGGGTGATCTCGGCGATCGGCACGATGAACGAGTCGATGGCGGCAGGGGAGACACCGTTGGCCGGTTCGGCCCCGGACAAGCCTGCCGGCGCCATGCCGCATGCGGCGACGACTCCCACCGCGGCCAACCACTGGCGCGTGCTCATCGAACCCCCTTGTTTGCTGGGCCCCTAATCTACCGGCGTTGGGCAGCCGGTTGCACGTCACGGCTCGCTCGCGAAACCCGGACTAATGCGGCACCAAAGTCCGATTTATCGACCTAAGTCGGACTAAAGCTAGAGTTAGTCCGAGTTAGGAGACATCTATGCAACCGAGAGTTGCTTGGCCCAGCCACAGTGCAGAGCGACGCCCGTGGGCACAGACCCACAGGGGAGGCACCCGCGAGGACCGGACACTTCGTTCCGTCACAGTGTCGCTTCCCCCCTACATCGCAGACATCGACGCAAACGTCGACGCGGATATCGCTGTGGAACTCGAAGCGGCCATGAGCGAGATCTCTCGACTCGACAGCACTCACGGAACCCACCTCGCAGCGCTCAGCACTCTCCTACTCCGAACGGAATCGGTGGCGTCTTCGAAAATTGAGCGCGTTGAAGCGAGCTTGGACGACTACGCGCGCGCGTTGCACGGCGGAAGAGGCAATTCGAGCGCGGTCTCGATGGTGGCGGCGACCGCCGCCCTAGCCGAAATGATCGCGAGCGTCGATCGACATACCCCCATACAGATGTCCGCGATCATGCGCGCCCATAAGGCGCTGATGCGAGAAGATCCGACAGAGGGCCAGCATGCTGGCCAAATAAGGACTGTCCAGAACTGGATCGGCGGAAGCGACCACTCGCCGCGAGACGCACTGTACGTTCCGCCCCCGCCAGACACGGTGCACGCGTACATGGACGACCTGATGGAGTTCGCGAACCGAACTGACGTTCCCGTTCTGATTCAGGCCGCCATCGCGCATGCACAGTTCGAATCAATCCACCCCTTCACCGACGGTAACGGCCGCATCGGCCGGGCACTTATCAACACGATCTTTCGGCGGAGGGGAGCAACAACGCGCCTTGTTGTCCCGCTGGCATCGGCGCTTGTTGCTCACCGAGAGCGCTACTTCGGCGCGCTCAACACATACCGTGTCGGCGACCTACGCCCACTGATCGTCATTTTCGCGCACTCATCAAAGACCGCTGCCGCCGAATCGCGCACTACTGCAGAGCGTCTGGCTGAGATACCAGTTGAGTGGCGAAACATGGTCGGACCGATTAGGCGTCACAGCGCGACCGAGAAACTACTCCTGCTGTTGCCGTCGACGCCGATCGTTTCGTCCGACGACGTCGCCTCCCTTGTCGATGCACCTCGAAGCAGTGCGTTCGCTGCAATAAAAAGACTGCACGACAACGGCGTTCTACGCCCCTTGACTGACCGCAAACGAGACCAGGTATGGGGAGCAAGCCTTGTACTCGATGAACTAGACGACCTGGGGCACAGGATCGAGAGGGCGAGCACCTGACTCGGGCCCGGACAACGTGGAGACCTACTGGAGCCGATGACGGGAATCGAACCCGCGTATTCAGCTTGGGAAGCTGATGTTCTGCCATTGAACTACATCGGCACGTGCGTTCACGAGGATAGCAACTCCGCTGCGCGCCGGCACCAGTGACGGCACTACCCGATGGATTCCTGGGTGAAGGTGCACTCGTCCTCGAGGATGTCCAGCGACGACGGGATGTTCACGTTGATCCGCCGCAGCGCCCGGTAGGCTCCAGTGGAACCCCGTTGAACAGGATCCGGCCCTCCTGACGGCGCTCGACCTCGTCGTTGAGCAGTCCGAGGACGGCGTCGAGATCCTTCGGCCCTAAGGTGTTTAGTCGGCGCTTCTGGTAGCGCCTGTGTATCGATCTGGTAGCAGGGGTGCGGGGATCTGGTAGCGGCCCGGAGGATCGCTTTCATCCGTGACCGTTGGGGTCGCGGCGATGGAGAAGGATCCGTCCGCAGATGAC
>CAIRCP010000092.1 GCA_903877095.1 uncultured Actinomycetes bacterium
CCTGCGTGATCATCAAGCCGCCGCCGACAAGCTCCGCCGAGCAAACCAGCCGCCAACACGCAATCCGCTACAGTAGACGCCGGTCACAAGGTGAGCACTTTCACCGAGCAAGACTGAGCACTTTCGATGAGCGTCATCACTGTGGACCGGCGCTGTCGCGCTTGGTGGGATCGGCCTGTCCGGGTGCTCGCGCAACGACGAGCCCGGCTTCGAGGTCAGTACCGCGACGAAACCCACTCCGGAGGTCGCAGCGTTACCGCCGCAGGGCATTCCGGCTAGGACGCAGTACACCTTTCCCCCGGCCGCCGAACCTCTCGCCAAGGATCTCCAAGCGGCCGGCCTGCCGATCGTCTACGGCCCCAATTCCGTTCCGGCGCCGCCCGGGATCAGTGCACAGGCCCGCGACGCATGGGCCAATAACGCCCAGATGCCGCTGCCTGCCGACGACCCGGTGAAACTCGCCGCCGTGCGCCAATTCTCCTCCCGCAACGATGACATCGAGCGCGCCAAACATGCTCAGACGCATACATTCGAGGACCGCACGCTGGGCGGGATCACGACGTTGTGGATCACCCCGCGCGATGTTCGTCACCCCGACAAGCTGATGGTGTTCATCCACGGCGGCGCGTGGGTCGTCAATTCCCGCTTTGCCCAACTGGGGCTGCAGTGTGCGGTGGCCGATGCCCTGGGGCTGCAGGTGGTGTCGCTGGATTACCGGCTGGCACCGGAACACCCCTACCCTGCCGCGCTCGACGACATCAACACCGCCTACACCGAGCTTCTCAAGGCGTACCGCCCGGAGAACGTCGGCGTCTTCGGTTCCTCGGCGGGGGGCGGACTGACGTTGGCAACGCTCCTGCGGCTCAAGGGAACCGGGCTTCCGCTGCCGGCCGCCGCCGCCGCGCTGTGCCCCGGCGCGGACATGACCCACAGCGGTTATCTGTTCACTGCGGTGGGACTCAACGACCCGATCCTCTCCCCGCGCGACATCGATGTCAGTATGCGCGCGTTCGTCGCCGGCGCCGATCCCACCGATCCGCTGGTGTCCCCCGTCTTCGGCGACTACACCGGGACGCCCCCGCTGTTCATGCTCGCCACCACCGCCGAGATCATCGGTTCCGACGGGATCCGCGTCGCCGACAGAGCCCGCAGCCAAGGTGTCGACGTCACGCTTCTGGTGAGCGACGGCATGTGGCATGTCCCGATCGCCGACGGCACCGGGATTCCGGAACTGCAGAGAGCATTCGACCAGATGGCCGACTTCTTCCGGCAGAGCCTGAAGATCGGGACGTAGATCCGCCCAGCGATCAACCGACTTTTGCCACCTTCGGTGGCACCCAACTGCCGTCCAGTAGTGACGGCCACGTCTCTTTCGGCCAATAGAACCTCAGCACGAGGATGAACTTGCCCTTCGGTGCGGGCAGCCAGTTGGATTCCTTGCCCGGCCCGGGGTTATCGGCCTGGATGTAGAGGTCCACCGAGCCGTCGGGATTGGCCTTGAGATCATTGCGTTCGCTGAGCGTGTACCGATTGAGCGGATTGCCGACGAAGAAGTAGTCGGCGCCGTACATCGTCAACGACCAGAAGCCCCGAACCGGTGGCCGCTTGTCCTTGTCGAAGTGCACGATGTACTTCGAGGAACCGTCGTACTTCTGATCGGCTTCCGGTCCATCGGATTTGGGGTAGATCGCATCTTTCGAGAGGTTCGCGCCAAGGCCGATCGCGGTGATGTAAGCGCGCAGCAGATAATCGTCTCCGTACTCACCCATACTGGTGGAGTACTGCCAGCCGTTGACGACCTTGAAGTCACCCGACGCCACTGCCGCTTTGTCCCCCGCCATGATCGCCTCCTGAGCGGACTTGGGGGTCTTCGCGATCACCGCCGGAACCGCCGGGTCCGCTGTGGCCGGATCGAACGACTGTCCGGGAACGATGCCCAACTTGGCAAGGTTTTCCACCATCGGCGCATCGGCGTCGGCCGGCGGGTTGGTTTTCATCAAGTCGGCCAGCAGTCTGAAGAATTGGGTTCCGTCGAGTGCGTTGACCTGTTCGCGGACGGCGGTTTTCATGTCGATCGACGGGTTCACGGCAGCAGGCGCCGGCGAATAGGGTTTGCCGTAACCGGACAGCGGAACGGCGGTGATCGCGTCCTGCAACTTGTGCACAGCGTCGTAGTCCTGCGGCGTTCCG
Source organism: uncultured Actinomycetes bacterium (assembly GCA_903877095.1). Taxonomy (GTDB): domain Bacteria; phylum Actinomycetota; class Actinomycetes; order Mycobacteriales; family Mycobacteriaceae; genus Mycobacterium. The sequence goes on from CAIRCP010000092.1 coordinate 2,191, forward strand.
GTGCAGTAGATGCGGCCGATAAGCCACGCCAATGCGGTCGGGGACTTGTACTCGGTGACGCCGGACGGCAGCGTGCCACGCCACTTCGGGCCGGTGATGGCGAAGGTTTGCGCCTGCCCGCCCGTGGTGCGGGTGCCGGGCGTGGCAAACACATTGGTCCAGCCGTCGAGCATCGGCAACAGGTAATAGCGATCCCCCATGGCGGGGACACTGACGACCCAGGGTTCCTGGTCGACGTCGAACCAGGCTGTGGTGTAGAGGGTGTCCGCATTCGGAGAGGTGACAGTCCTGAATTGCGCATCCGGGTACTCGCGCATCCGGACGAACTGGCCCATCGGCGCTGCCTTCTCACCGGATTCGGCGGCGTTCGTGAAGACTCGCCGGGTGTACTCCATCGTCACCAGGGGATAGCCGTACTCGTAGGCCTTCGTGGCGAGTTCGGCCGCCCGTTCTGGGGTCAATGGCCCCGATTCCGCGCGCTTCCCGCAACCGCTGACGGTCGTCGCGACTGACAGGAGGACCATCCATGCCGCAGCGAGACGGCGTGTCCATGTCCGCACTTCGTCTCTCCTAAGTCATTCCCCGACCACCTCAGTACTGAACGCTGGTCGCGATCCGCTCTGAGGTGGCGTAGCCGCGAGGCCCCCACACGCGATCGAGCGCTTGCATCCCCGTGACGAATTCGTCGGCCGCTGCCTTCGCCCGGGATGAGCGGAAAGCGTACGTGACCGCTGACAGCTTCGTTCTGATCACCGGCTTGAAATACAGCCGGCTCGCGAGGTAGTGCCTGAAGTAGTCCTCCGGCAGGACGAGCCTCGCCAGATCGATCTTCTGCGGAGTGGACGCGTCCGGCGGCGGCAGACGCAGCCGGAAAGGCATCTGCTCGATGGGGATGCGCGAGTAGCTGTCGTGATCGGCCGTGTGGAAGACGCTGACGGTGGCGATGACCGTGGCGAGCGTTTCGGCTAGGACGTCGCCACGCCAGATCTCGGTGCCGTCCGGGAAGCCCTCAACCCATTGGGCAGCCGAGTCGGCCCACCTGGTGACGTCCGCGTCGCCCGGTTCCAGCGTCGCGACGATCTTGCGGGTGAAGTCGAGGATGTGCCGGTACCAGGCCTGCCGGTAGCGCCCATACTCGGTGTGCCCGCCCAGATGGACGCCGAACAGGTTGTACGCCGGATAGGCGTCGGTGCCCAGACCATTCACGCCGAGAGCGAAGCCGTCGTGCATACTCGCGGTCTGAAAAGTGAAGGGCAGGCTGACTTCCCGCTGACTGTTGTGGGTTGCGCCACGCTGATGGTGGATCAGCGCCCTATGCAAGCCCAGGGTGTAAAGGAAGTGCGGGGCCAGCAGACGCTTAACTCGATGACTCGACGGCAACAGCGAATGCGTGATCGCATTCAGCGCATCCAACGGCAGGTGCAACCGCGGGTGCGCGATGTGCACCAGCAGGCATTGCGCGCCTTGCAGGACGAAGTACTTGGCGAGTTCCCAACGGGAGCCGTCGCCGGGATGGAAGACGTGGTCCCCGCACCGGATCGCCACAACGTCCCAATCGACGTCGCCCGTCTGCCGGAGCAGGACGACACTCGGGGCGAAGTGGACACCGGGTAGTGGTTTGAAGTCACCGAAGCCCGACAGGTCGATCGTGCCGAAAACGGCGCCGGGGTCCGCCGCCAGGTCTGCGGCAAAGACCTTCCGCTCCGCAGTCGCGACGATCGGCAGCAGGAACTGCGCGAACGCGGTCGTCGTCAGGATGGCCTGGAAGTCGTCATCGGGCACCGGCACGACGCGGGCACCTAAGCGTGCCAGTCCGGCCGCAACCGGCGTGTGCAGCATGATTTGCCCCAGGTAGCGCGTGACGTTCATCAGGACGTGGTCGTCGCGATCGGCCGGGTCGATCTTGAGAACAGGCGCCGGAAAGTCCGAACGCAACACCGGCTTCTGCGGCCAAGGCCCGTCGACAGCACTCGGACGGTCCGGCTCCGGGGTGTCCAGAGGTTCTGCACCCCAGGGCAATTGATTGATCTCGTCCGCAAGCGGCCAGGTGGCCGGTAGCTGTTGGAGGACACCCAGACCGACCAACGGCCGGTACAGCAACGAATCGGCCTGGGTGGGGCCAATTCGCAGGAGAAGAGCGGCCTTGCCGAGCAGCCGTTCAAGATCGTGAATATTTGCTGGCATTTCGGAAGTCTGGCAGAAGGTTGGACTTACGGCGAACCGCGGAGTGCGTTATCGGCCGAAGGCTGGCGTGATCACGCACGTCGGGGAAAATTCCGATCATGCTGAACGTGCGAATTCTCATGCCGCCCCGGCTCACCGACGCTGTGGTGACACTGCTGAAGAACGAGCCCTATGTGAGCGGGCTCGCCGTCCTGCGCGGCGCCGGTATCCGGCCGGCGGGCGATCTTGAATCGCCCTGGGAAATGTGGAGGCTCCTGACCTTGGAAACGAGGATGGAGTCATGCCGAAGGAAAAATCGCCGGGTAAGCCGACGACGCGTCGCTACAGCGCTGAGGAGAAGGCTGCCGCGGTGCGGATGGTCCGGA
>CAIRCP010000093.1 GCA_903877095.1 uncultured Actinomycetes bacterium
CCTGCGTGATCATCAAGCCGCCGCCGACAAGCTCCGCCGAGCAAACCAGCCGCCAACACGCAATCCGCTACAGTAGACGCCGGTCACAAGGTGAGCACTTTCACCGAGCAAGACTGAGCACTTTCGATGAGCGTCATCACTACACAGCTACAGCGGTCGAGGTCGTGGGTCAGCGACGAAAACACCGACAGCAGCCGGCGATCTGGTCGGGTCTCGCAGCCACTCAAAGACAGCCACCGACGAGTAGAGCTGTGTGTCGTCCACAGCCTCCCGGTCGCCGTTGTTCGTCGGTCTCTCAATCTCGGTAGTCGCTCTAGTGTCTCCTCCCCTAGGGAGGGAGAGGGAGACAGACTGTTGAGTCCGTTGTGAGACAGCACGGAGACAGCGTGAGACTTGCAGGTCAACGCAGTGAGACAGCGGTGAGACAGCGTGAGACTCCGAGACTGGAGCGAGACACTGTCTCACTGAGGCGGTGAGACAGCGATAACGCCCTGAGCTGCTGTGATCGGTTTGTAGTCTCGCCGGTTGGTCGGTATCAGTGAGACAGCGTGAGACTCGCAGGTCAGCGCAGGTTTACGGGTCGGTGAGGCGGTGTGTCAGCGTCGGGTGTGGCTGTGTGTCGCCGACACCGACACACCGCTTCTCCCGAACTGTGTTGTGGCGGTGTGTCAGTCGGCGGTGTGTCAGTCGGCGGTGTCGGCTTTCCAGGCGGGGTACGCCTCGGACCACGGCACCTCGCCGAACGTCTGCCCGTTGTCGGCCATGTGCGACTTCACCAGACGCTTAGCGTCGGTCGGCGTGGACACACCGGGGATGATCTCGCCGCCGCTCGTCAGGTGCTCCAGCGCGGCGCGGATGTTGGCGACCGCGTCGCGGTTGGGCTGTTGGCCGACATCCTCGACGGTGTGACGCCGGGTGTCGGCGTACTCCTGCGTGACCATGCCCTCGGACACCAGCAAGTCCCACCCGGCATCCGAGGCGCGGTAGCTCGCGGCGGGTGCCGTCTTGACCGTCTTGAGGTACTTGCCAGCCGTGCCGGGCATCTCGCCGCGCAGTGCTTTCAGCGACTTGAATATGGTCGGACGCTTGCCAATATCGCGCCCGTCGGCCTTGCAGGTCTCGGCACGCTTCTCCAGCTCCGCTCCCGTCAGACCACCGTCGTCGGCGAGGGTGGCGACGACATAGAGCGTGTCGAGCTGTGTCGCGTTCAGCCCGTGCGATCCGACGCCGTCATCCTCGCTGAGCGGGTCGGGGTGGATCACCGCCCGTGTGTCGTGCTTGCGAGCCTTGGGCATCATCACCTCGGGCACATGAACGTCGGCGAACTTGTAGACGTGCTTGCATCCGCTCTCGTCGTCCTTGATCTTGTCGCAGACGACATAGTTGCGCTTCTCGCTCACGTCCAGGTGCATCGACGTGTAGGCGGCACCGAACCACGCGCCCGAGCCGCGACCACCGGCACCCATCGTGCGGTCCTTGGTCGTGTGATGGACGACCAGCGTTGCGACCCCGGCACGGTTGAGCGTGTTCAGTTCCATGATGGCGACGCCCTGGTCGCCGGAATCGTTCTCGTCCAGCCCGAGGGTCACCATGTGCCGGGTGTCGAACACGATCAGCCCTATGCCGTTGTCGGCGGCGTACTGGCGAACCTGCCGCATGTGTTCAGGGTCGCCGAGCTGGACCGGCTGCGGGTACACGGTGAACCACCCGGCCAGAGATTCCGGCGTGACGTTGCGGTCAACGCACCAGCCGAGCACGCGCAGATAGACGCTCGCAGCGGCCTCGGCGGCGACGTAGAGGACTCTGACCCGGCCCTCGGTGCGGCCAATGCCCGGCTTACCCGAGGCCACCGTGAGACCCATGTCGAGAGCGACGAACGTCTTACCGGAGCCGGGTGGGCCTATCAGCTCGGAGAGCTGACCGCAGAACAGCAGATGCCCGAGCATGGGACGCGGCGGCTCCATGTCACGCATCTCGCCGGGCGAGACCATGCCACCGGCCACGTCGATCTCCTCGGCGGCTCCGAACTTGGCGTAGTGCTTGCGGGAGCGTGTCAGCCGCTCCAGCGCGTCGAGCTTCTCGTCGGCGGTGGCTGCGGTCATGTGCGTGATGACGGTGGACGGCTCGACACCGAACTCGGCCACCAACTCGGCGGCGGTGATGAGGTCGGTGCGCTCGGTGCGGTGGTGCGGCTTGATCGCCGACCACGTCATCCGGTTGTGCTTGAACGCCCACACCATTGCCCGGTGCGCCAGCTCGACACCGCACACCCGCTCAACCTCGGCGAGGGTGTACTCGGTGCCCGACGGGATGCCGGTCGGCTTGAGCGCGGACTCGATGCGGTCGCGGTCGGCGAACCGCTTTCGACGCGCCGCCTCCAGTTGCTCCCCGGCCACCAGCGGGTCGGTCAGCGGGTAGGCGTAGTCAGCGAGGAACTCGGCGACCTGGCTGTGGGTCGGCGCGTCCAGTCCGCAGGCGTGCCATGCAACCGGCCACAACGCGCTCAGATCGGCAAACGTGGTCTCGTCGGTGATCGGTACGGCGTACCGCCTGCGGAACGTGCGGAACGACTCCCAGGCGTCGCGGTCAATCGCGTCGCGGATAAAGGTGTCGGGGTCGGCGTCGAGGTCGTGCGCGAGCAGCTCGCCCGGCGACCACGGACTCTCGTCGGACTGCCCGTTGGCTGATCCCTTACCGTCGTCGCCGTTGTCGCACCGGACACCGTCGTCGGCGGGTTCGTTTGCGCGAGTCTCGCTGTGCGCCATATTCTTTACTCCGTTGCTAGGTTGTCGGAGCCTCGACCGGGGTCAACAGGGAGTGGTTGCCCTGCCGGGTCGAGGCTCCGTTAGTTATCGGGGTGCGCGGCCCTCGCGTAGCTGTGGGTGTGGTGCTGTGTGTCGATATAAACCGGCTGCGGTGCAACGGCTTTCGCCGTAGCGGTGCCTGTCAGTCCGCAACTGACGCGGCGAGAGTCCGCAGCAGCTCCCCGGCACGGCGGCAGTCCTCGGGTGTGAACCGGGCGAGCTGCTCGGCCAGCCAGTCACTCGACGGCTGCGGCTCGGCCTGGCCGTCGGCGGTCATGCCGCGTCCTCGACGCCCATCATCCGGCGCAGTGCCGAGGTGGGCACGCGGACGCGCTTACCGCCGAGGCGGATCACCGGCAGCTCGCCGCTCTGCACCAGTTGGTAGGCATACGCCCGGCTGATGCCGAGAGCTTTCGACGCTTGATCGACGCTGAACGTCGGCACGCTCTGGAGCTGTTCGATGAGGGTCGGCGCGGCGTGCGGAGTCTCGCCACCGTCGCAGTGTTCGCACCCGGCGGTGTGGGCCGGGGTGGTTGCTGTATCGGTCATACCGTCCACGATGACGGCATATGTCGATAACTGCAATGGCAATCCGTTATCATCTTCTCGTGACTAGTGACAACCCCTCCCAGCTCGCCATTAAGGGTGATGTGATCCCCTCGGCGACGCGCAGGCTCAGCGGCGAGCCGGGCAGCACCGACGGTCTGATTGAGATATCGCTGGTCGGCCACGACCACCGATATGTTTGCCGGATCGACGGCAGCGGCCCAGTGCCGCGACTGGTCGAGCTGCGGATGGTCTCCCCCGACGACGCCGCCGAGATCGACCCGGCCAGCGTCCGACAGATACCCGTGCGGCGGCTGGCGAACGCGGCGGCGCGGTTCATCCGGTCGCGCGAGCAGCCGTTCAGCACGGAGATATTCGGCGGCTACACCGACGAGCTGCGACCCGACTACGAACCGCGACGCCGCGTGCTGGACGACGTTCACTACCGCAAGGTGGCCGACTTGCTGATTACCGGACGCGAGTGCGGATTCCCGCCGCGCGAGTTCGCCGCCGAACGGCTCAACGCCTCACTGCCCACCGTGGATCGGTGGACCCGAGAGTCCAAGCGGCGCGGATTCCTGCGCCGTGACTGGAATAAGAACGCCGAGACCGCAGCACAACGCGAGGCGCGTCTGGAGCGTGAGCAGTGGATGTAGATGCAGCCCGAGAACTGATGAACGCCAACGACTTTCACAACCGAGGAGAGATGACCATGACCACCAACACACAGCCCAAGCGCACCCGCCGGGCCGAGCCGATCAGCAAGCGCACCGCCCGAAACGGGCGCGTGTCTTACACGTTCCAGATCGACGTGGGCACCCGGCCCGACGGTAGCCGCGACCGGCGTCGCTACAGCTACCCGACCTTGGCCGAGGCGCGTAAAGAGTTTCGCCGCATCTCGACCGAGGCGGAGGCTGGCACTCTCGTCAAGCGCGACAAGGCGACCGTCGGTGAGTTTCTGACCGAATGGCTTGACAGCCGACGGGTACGGGCGAACACCCTCGACGGCTACCGCGCTGCGCTCAAGCCGGTCATCGACCACCTCGGCACGGTGCCGCTCCAGCACCTCGACACCCCGCAGCTTGACGAGCTGGTGACGCTGCGCCTGACCGGCCAGCCGACCCGGCAGCGCGACACTCGTGGTCGCCGCTCCGCCGAGGTGCTGGCGTACCTGCGCGACCGGGCCGAGGGTGCCGGGTACTCCGATCTGCTGGCCGCTTTCGGCGACCCCGGCATTAAGGCACTCGACCGCCTGGTGGCCTCGGGCGACGTGATCCGACCCGAGCGTGGCCGCTACGTCGCGGCGGCACCGGCTGAACCCGTGCGCGACAAGGTGCCCGGCGGCGTCAGCAATCGGACGGTCTGCGCCATGCTGACCGTGCTGTCCTCGGCTCTCAACTCGGCGATGAAGCGCGGCCTCGTCGCACGCAACGTCGCGCAGCTCGTAGACCGCCCGGCGATCGAACACCGCGAGATGTCAACGTGGACGCCGCAGCAGGCCGAGCAGTTCCGCAAGCAGGTCCGCACCGACCGGCTCTATGCGTGCTGGCTGCTGACGCTGGCGGGGTGGCGGCGGTCGGAGGTGCTCGGCCTGGCGTGGTCGGCAGTGGACTTCGACGCCGGGACCGTCAGCGTCGCGCAGGGCCGCGTCGTCGTGCGCGGCGCAGGCACCGCGACCGGCGAACCCAAGTCGGGACGCAGCCGCCGCACTCTGCCCATGCCTACCGACGTGATGACCGCGCTCCGCGCATTACGGGCGAACCTGGCAGCCGAACGCCTGGCAGTCGGCGCGGGATACCCCGACACCGGACTGGTCGCGGTCAACGCCGACGGCACACCGCTGCGGCCCGAGACCTATTCCAAGATGTTCGCCCGGCACTGCAAAGCCGCCGGGGTGCCGTCGATCCGGCTGCACGACACCCGCCACACCGCCGCGACGCGGATGCTCGACAGCGGCACCACGATCGCCGCGACCGCCAAGTGGCTCGGCCACGATCCGGCGATGACGCTGCGCGTCTACGGGCACGTCTATGACGACGCGCTCGCCTCGGCGGGTGACGTGCTGCTCGGCCCGGCGGCGACCGGCGAGAGCTGATCGGTTGGCACACCGCTGGCACACTCGCTCGGCTGTGCGAACACCGCTGGCACACCCTTGGCACAACGGGGGTCTAGGGAGCGGGAGCGGTGCCGGGCAGTGCGACCGCTGACCTCAGTCGATGATTGTGGGCGCGGAGGGTTTCGAACCCCCGACCGCTGGTGTGTAAAACCAGAGCTCTACCACTGAGCTACACGCCCCGAAGCACGGGTAGCGCTACCCGTGCCCCGGGCAGGTTACCCGCCGAAAGTGGAGGTTAGGAAATCTGGCTAGACCGTCAGGGCGGCCAGCGCGTCGGTCCACACCTTCTGGTCGCGCGCCTCGCCGGGCTCTTTCATCTCCGCGAACCGGATCACGCCCGAGCGGTCGATCACGAACGTCCCCCGGTTGGCAAAGCCCGCATCGGAATTGAACACACCGTAGTCCTGCGCCACCGCGCCGTGCGGCCAGAAATCCGCCAGTACCGGGAAGGTGAATCCGCTCTCGGTAGCCCAGATCTTGTGCGTGGGCGTCGGACCCACCGAGACCGCCAGCGTCGCGGTGCCGTCGTTGTCGTAGCTGGGCAGATGGTCGCGGATCTCGTCGAGCTCGCCCTGGCAGATGCCGGTGAAAGCCAGCGGGAAGAACACCAGCAGCACGTTCTTCTTGCCGCGGAAGTCGCTCAGGGTCACCGGCTGACCGTTCTGGTCTTTGAGAGTGAAGCCCGGAGCCTCGCTGCCGACTGCCAGTGTCATGAATGCCTTCCTGCCGCTTTGGATTTCGGTTGCACGAGCCGGCTGCCGATCCAATCCCCCAGGTTCGCCGACGATGTCTGCATCAGCCCGGCGGTAGGCGCGGCCTCGGCGATCTCGGCGGGCAGCACGTGGCCCGGTTTACCCGTTTTCGGTGTCAGCACCCAGACGACGCCGTCTTCGGCCAGCGGAGCGATGGCGTCCATCAATCGGTCCACCAAATCGCCGTCGTCCTCGCGCCACCACAGCAGCACGACGTCGATGACCTCGTCGGCGTCCTCATCGAGGAGATCGCCTCCGCATGCGTCTTCGACGTCGGCGCGGATGTCGTCGTCGGTATCCTCGTCCCAGCCCAGTTCCTGGACGACCTGATCTGACCGGACGCCCAGCCGATGGGCGTAGTTGCGCTCGCTGTCACCCGCGGCGACCACCGTCGGAACCTCCTTCACAAACTCACCGACTGCCGTGCGCCTAATAGTCGCATGCCTGCACTTTCCCCGGCCTGACGGCCGGTTGATTCAGTATGTGGCGTCGCATACGCGCAGCGCATCCGAGCGGGCCTGATTCAGATCGTCCACAGCTTTGTTGAACTCCGCGGGCGGCGCTTTGCCGGAGATCGCCTCCGCCGTGGCGTGGGCGCCGTCCACCCACGTCTTGAAGACGTCCTTCATCTCGTTGGGAACGATGTCGCTAATGCTGGCCTGAACCGCTTCCGCGCTCTGGTTCAGCGCGTCGACGGCCGGCCCCAGTGCGACGTCGATTTGGGACGTGTCCTCGTTATGGGCCTTGACGTACGCGTTCACGGCGTCGATCGCGTCCGCACTCGTCGTCGACAAGGTCTCGCAGGTGTCGTGCACCGCCCTCGTCGTCATCGACGCCTGCCGTTCGGATTCCCGCGCACTGGAGGCCGACGCCGACTGCGACGACGACAGCGAGACCGACGTCCGGTAGACCGGGGCTTCTGCGGAATTGGCCGCCGCATCGCCTCCGGTCACCGTCGTGCAGCCCACCGCACCCAGGAGCACCGTCGCGGCGCCGGCGGCCAGCAGACCGGCCACGCGCACCGCACGCGGATTTGGGCTCAGCACGGATGCAGACGTTACCGGGTGCCCTCCGGACCTCGCGCGCCGCGCAGAATTGTGCGCCCTGGACGCTCGGTCGGAATTTTCCTCGATCCGCTCTCACTCACTCTCGGTCCGTGATCGGCCCAAGTGCGGCACGATAGGGACCGTATCGGCCCCAAGCATGACGTCAGCCCATGAGGAGCGGAAGTGACGACCCAGTTCACGCGAGATCAGCCCACTCAAAGTCCTGGCAGCCCAACCGGAACGGAACGGGTTCGGGTGATCCGGGAGGGTGTCGCGTCCTATCTGCCAGATATCGACGCCGAGGAGACCGCCGAGTGGCTGGAGTCCTTCGATGACCTGCTGAGCCGCTCCGGACCGGCCCGGGCGCGGTACCTGATGCTGCGCCTGCTCGAACGCGCCGGCGAGCAGCGAGTGGCCATCCCGGCTCTGACGTCGACCGACTACGTCAACACCATCCCGACTGAGATGGAGCCGTGGTTCCCCGGCGACGAAGAGGTCGAACGGCGTTACCGCCGCTGGATCCGCTGGAACGCGGCCATCATGGTGCACCGGGCCCAGCGGCCCGGGGTGGGCGTCGGCGGCCACATCTCGACCTATGCGTCGTCGGCCGCGCTCTACGAGGTGGGCTTCAACCACTTCTTCCGGGGCAATTCCCATCCCGGCGGTGGCGACCAGATATTCATCCAGGGCCACGCCGCACCGGGTATCTACGCCCGCGCGTTCCTCGAAGGACGACTCAGCGCAGACCAGCTCGACGGCTTCCGCCAGGAACACAGCCACCCCGGCGGCGGACTGCCGTCCTACCCGCACCCCCGGCTGATGCCGGAATTCTGGCAGTTCCCGACCGTGTCCATGGGCCTGGGGCCGATGAACGCGATCTTCCAGGCCCGGTTCAACCACTATCTGCACGACCGTGGCATCAAGGACACCTCCGATCAGCACGTCTGGGCGTTCCTCGGCGACGGCGAGATGGACGAGCCGGAAAGCCGCGGCCAGATCCAGATCGCGGCCAACGAGGGGCTGGACAACCTGACCTTCGTCGTCAACTGCAACCTGCAACGCCTCGACGGCCCGGTGCGCGGCAACGGCAAGATCATTCAGGAACTGGAGTCCTTCTTCCGCGGCGCCGGCTGGAACGTCATCAAGGTCGTCTGGGGCCGGGAATGGGACGCCCTCCTGCAAGCCGACAAGGACGGTGCGCTGGTCAACCTGATGAACTCCACGCCGGACGGCGACTATCAGACCTACCGCGCCAACGACGGCGCCTACCTGCGGGAGCACTTCTTCGGCCGGGATCCGCGCACCAAGGCGCTGGTGCAGAACATCTCCGACGCCGATCTGTGGAACCTCAAGCGCGGCGGACACGATTACCGCAAGGTCTACGCCGCCTACCGGGACGCGATGGAACACAAGGGTCAGCCCACGTTGATCCTGGCCAAGACCATCAAGGGCTACCACCTGGGCGCCCACTTCCAGGGCCGCAACGCCACGCACCAGATGAAAAAGCTTGCGCTGCAAGACCTCAAGAACTTCCGCGACGCGATCCGCATCCCGATCAGCGATGCCCAGCTCGAAGAGAACCCGTACCTGCCGCCGTACTACCACCCGGGCAAGGAGGCCCCGGAGATTCGCTACATGCTGGACCGGCGCACCGCCCTGGGCGGCTTCCTGCCGCAGCGGCGCAACGTCGCCAAACCGCTCACGCTGCCGCCGCGCGACGTCTACAAGCCGCTGAAGGGCGGCTCGGGAAACCAGCAGGTGGCCACCACGATGGCGACCGTCCGGGTGTTCAAGGAACTCCTGCGCGACAGCAACATCGGCCAGCGGATCGTGCCGATCATTCCCGACGAAGCCCGCACCTTCGGGATGGACTCGTGGTTCCCGACGCTGAAGATCTACAACCGCCTGGGCCAGCTGTACACCGCGGTCGACGCGCAGCTGATGCTGGCCTACAAGGAGAGCCCGCAGGGTCAGATCCTGCACGAGGGCATCAACGAGGCGGGGTCCTGCGGGTCGTTCGCCGCCGTCGGCACGTCGTACTCGACGCACAACGAGCCGATGATCCCGGTCTACATCTTCTATTCGATGTTCGGCTTCCAGCGCACCGGCGACAGCTTCTGGGCCGCGGCTGACCAGATGGCCCGCGGCTTCGTGCTCGGCGCCACCGCCGGTCGGACCACCCTCACGGGGGAAGGCCTACAGCACGCCGACGGCCACTCCCAGCTGCTGGCGTCCACCAACCCCGCCGTGGTGGCCTACGACCCCGCGTTCGCCTACGAACTGGCGTTCATCGTGGAAAGCGGCCTGGCCCGGATGTTCGGGGAGAACCCGGAGAACGTGTTCTTCTACATCACCATCTACAACGAGCCCTACTCGCAGCCGGCCGAACCGGAGAACCTCGACGTCGAGCATCTGCTGAAGGGCATGTACCGGTTCCGGCCGGCCCCGGAGAAGCGGAGCAACGTGGCACACATCCTGGCCTCGGGGGTGTCGATGCCCGACGCCCTGCGGGCCGCCGACATGCTCGCAGAGCGCTGGGATGTCGCCGCCGACATCTGGTCGGTGACGAGCTGGAACGAGCTGCGCCGCGACGGTCTGGAGGTGGAGAAGCAACTGCTGCGCCACCCGGACCGGCAGGCGCCGACGCCGTTCGTCACCCAGCAGCTGGCCAACACGTCCGGCCCGGTGGTGGCGGTGTCGGACTGGATGCGGGCGGTTCCCGAGCAGATCCGGCAGTGGGTGCCCAACACCTACGTCACGCTGGGCACGGACGGTTTCGGGTTCTCCGACACCCGCACGGCGGCGCGGCGCTATTTCAACACCGACGCCGAGTCGGTGGTGGTCGCGGTGCTCGAGGCGCTGGCCCGCGATGGGGAGATCGACCCCTCGGTGGCTATCGCGGCCGCCAAGGAGTACCGGATCGACGATGTGATGGCCGCACCGGAGCAGACGTCGGACCCGGGCCTGGCTTAACCGGGCGATAGTTGATCCTTTTGGCGCTTTCCTATAAAGGAGGGCGTAGCTTTTAGAGGTGCCGGACAACCCAGTCATTGAGCAGGGCCGCTCGCCGCTGGAGTTGCTCGACGAGATCCCCGAGGCGACGCTGCGACGGCTGAAAGGCCGCTCGGGACGGCTGGCCACCGAGGCCGTGCAGGCGATGGAGAAGCGCCTGCCGTTCTTCGCCGACCTGGAAGCTTCCCAGCGCGCCAGCGTGCAGTTGGTGGTTCAGGCTGCGGTCGTCAACTTCGCCGAATGGGTCCGCAACCCGGCCAGCCAGGTGGGCTACACCGCGCAGGCCTTCGAGCTGGTGCCGCAGAACCTCACCCGCAAGATCGCGCTGGCCCAGACCGTCGACATGGTCCGGGTGACGATGGAGTACTTCGAAGAAGTCGTCCCGATGGTGGCCCGCAACGCTGAGCAGATGACAGCGTTGACGGTGGGCATCCTGCGCTACAGCCGCGATCTGGCGTTCGCCGCGGCCAGCGCCTACGCCGACGCGGCGGAAGCCCGCGGGGCCTGGGACAGCCGGATGGAAGCCAGCGTCGTCGACGCGGTGGTCCGCGGGGACTCCGGTCCGGAACTGCTGTCGCGGGCGGCGGCCCTGAACTGGGACACCACCGGTCCCGCGACGGTGGTGGTCGGCAGCCCGCGCCCCGGCCGGGAGGAACTCGCCGGCCAGGACGTCCGCGACATCGCGTTGCGCCACGATCGGGCGGCGCTGGCCGACGTCCACGGCACCTGGCTGATCGCGATCATCTCCGGCCCGCTGTCACCCACCGACCGATTCCTCGGCGACCTGCTCACCGCCTTCTCCGACGGCCCGGTGGTGATCGGACCGACCGCGCCCATGCTGACCGCCGCACACCACAGTGCCGGCGAGGCGATCGCCGGGATGAACGCGGTGGCCGGCTGGAGCGGCGCCCCACGACCGGTCCCGGCCCGCGAACTGCTGCCAGAGCGCGCGCTGCTGGGCGACACGTCCGCGGTCACCGCGCTGTACAACGAGATCACCCGGCCGCTGGCCGACGCCGGGCCGGCGCTGACGGAAACCCTCGATGCATTTCTGGACAGCGGGGGTGCCATCGAGGCGTGCGCGCGGAAACTGTTCGTTCATCCAAATACGGTTCGTTACCGTCTGCGCCGGATCGCCGACTTCACCGGCCGCGATCCCACCGTGGCCCGGGACGCCTACGTCCTGCGGGTCGCCACGACGGTCGGCCGACTCGGCTATCCAGCCGCGCTATCGCTGACGCCTCAGACCAGAGGAAACGGCTCGACGGCGCTGGTCAACCCACCTTTGATCGGCTTTTGATCGGCAGTAAGTCGTCAGGTCAGATCGCGGTGAGGTCTCGCTGACATCGCATCCACGTGCGGTTTTGTAGGGTTTCCACAAAAACCTAAGACAAGGTTCATAATCCTTTACACCCCGGAAATGCCCGTTCACAGTGTTCTCTTAAAGACGTGATTGCGTTGCTTGCTCCCGGACAGGGATCCCAGACACCCGGCATGCTTGCCGAGTGGCTGTCGCTGCCCGGAGCTCAGGCCACCATCGATACGTGGTCGGGCATCAGCGGGCTTGAACTGGCCCGGCTGGGCACCACCGCCACCGCCGATGAGATCACCGACACCGCCGTCACCCAGCCGTTGGTCGTCGCCACCACCTTGCTGGCCTACGCCGAACTGGCCAAGCGCGGCCTGCCCGCAGACACCGTGGTGGCCGGCCACTCCGTGGGTGAGATCGCGGCCTACGCCATCGCCGGCGTCATCTCTGCCGACGACGCGGTCAGGCTGGCCGCCGTCCGCGGCGCGGAGATGGCCAAGGCGTGCGCCGTCGAACCCACCGGCATGTCAGCAGTGCTGGGCGGCGACGAGGCCGAGGTGCTGGCCCGCCTCGAAGCGCTCGAACTGATTCCGGCCAACCGCAACGCGGCCGGTCAGATCGTGGCCGCCGGCGCGGTGGCGGCCCTGGAGAAGCTGGCCGAGGATCCGCCGGCCAAAGCGCGGGTGCGCCAACTGGCCACCGCCGGCGCCTTCCACACCCACTACATGGCCTCGGCGCTGGACGGTTACGCCGCCGCGGCAGCGGCCGTCACCCCCACCGACCCGACCACCACGCTGCTGTCGAACGTCGACGGCAAGCCGGTGGCCTCCGGTGCGGACGCGATGGAGAAACTCGTCGCGCAACTGACCCGCCCGGTGCGCTGGGATCTGTGTACCGAGACCATGCGCGGTCTCGGCATTACGGCGATCGTCGAGTTCCCGCCCGCGGGCGCGTTGACCGGCATCGCCAAACGAGAACTTCGGGGAGTTGCGACGCACGCCGTCAAAACACCCGCAGATCTGGACGGTCTGACCAGCCTCTAGGGCAGTCCGCCAGAACAACCACATAGATAGAACGCCAAGCAATAATCAACCGAAGGGAGCCACACAGTGGGCGCCAGTCAGCAGGAAATCATCTCCGGTCTCGCCGAGATCATCGAAGAGGTCACCGGTATCGAGCCGTCTGAGGTCACCCCGGAGAAGTCCTTCGTCGACGACCTGGACATCGACTCGCTGTCGATGGTTGAGATCGCGGTGCAGACCGAGGACAAGTACGGCGTCAAGATTCCGGACGAGGATCTGGCCGGCCTGCGCACCGTCGGTGACGTGGTCAACTACATCCAGAAGCTGGAAGAGGAAAACCCCGAGGCCGCCGCCGCGTTGCGCGAGAAGTTCGCTTCGGAGAAGTGAGAATGACCTCCGCTGGCTCCACTTCCAGGCCTTCAACCGCCAACGGGGGTTTCCCGAGCGTCGTGGTCACCGCTGTTGAGGCGACCACGGCGCTCGGCGCCGATATCGACACCACCTGGAAAGCTCTGCTTGCCGGGGAAAGCGGCATCCGGATCCTCGAAGACGACTTCGTCGACAAGTGGGACCTGCCGGTGCGGATCGGCGGGCATCTCGTCGACCCGATCGACGACCACATGGGCCGGCTTGACCTGCGCCGGATGTCCTATGTCCAGCGGATGTCGAAGTACCTCGGCGCCCGGATGTGGGAGGCCGCCGGCAAGCCTGAGGTCGACCCGGACCGCTTCGCCGTCGTCATCGGTACCGGTCTGGGCGGCGGCGAGAAGATCGTCGAAACCTACGACCTGATGAACGAGGGCGGCATCCGCAAGGTGTCGCCGCTGGCCGTCCAGATGATCATGCCCAATGGCGCGGCGGCGGTCGTCGGCCTCGAACTGGGCGCCCGTGCGGGGGTCATGACCCCGGTCTCGGCGTGCTCGTCGGGCTCGGAGGCCATCGCCCACGCCTGGCGGCACATCGTCATGGGTGACGCCGACATCGTCGTCTGCGGTGGTGTCGAGGGCATGATCGAGGCGCTGCCGATCGCGGCGTTCTCAATGATGCGCGCGATGTCGACCCGAAACGACGATCCGGCGGCAGCGTCACGTCCGTTCGACAAGAACCGGGACGGCTTCGTGTTCGGCGAGGCCGGCGCGATGATGATCCTCGAGACCGAGGAGCACGCCAAGGCCCGCGGCGCCACTCCGCTCGCCCGGCTTCTGGGTGCGGGGATCACCTCCGACGCGTTCCATATGGTGGCCCCGGCCTCCGACGGCCTGCGGGCCGGCGGTGCCATGAAGCGGGCGCTTGAGCTGGCGGGCTTGTCGCCCAAGGACATCGGCCACGTCAACGCCCACGCCACCTCGACGTCGATCGGCGATCTCGCCGAGGCGGCGGCCATCCGGGTCGCCGGTGTGGAACACGCTCCGGTGTACGCGCCGAAGTCGGCGCTGGGCCATTCGATCGGCGCCGTCGGCGCGCTGGAGTCGATCCTGACGGTGCTCTCGCTGCGCGACGGGGTGATCCCGCCGACGCTGAACTACGAGACACCCGACCCGGAGATCGATCTGGACGTCGTCGCTGGGGAACCGCGCTACGGCGACTACCAGTACGCCATCAACAACTCGTTCGGATTCGGCGGGCACAACGTCGCGCTCGCCTTCGGACGGTACTGACGGCCGGCGGAAAGGGCCCGACTCCAACGATGGCACAGCTGACAACAGGGAACGGGTTGCCGAACGTGGTCGTCACTGGCATTGCCATGACGACCGCGTTGGCGACCGACGCCGAGAACACCTGGAAGAAACTGCTCGACGGGCAGTCCGGCATCCGCCGGCTGGAGGATCCCTTCGTCGAGGAGTACAGCCTCCCGGTGAAAATCGGCGGGCACCTGCTGGAGGACTTCGAGAGCGAGCTCAACAAGGTTGAGCTGCGACGGATGTCGTATCTGCAGCGGATGGCGACGGTTGTCGGCCGCCGGGCCTGGCAGAACGCCGGATCCCCGGAGGTCGACACCCGGCGCCTGGCGGTGTCGGTCGGGACCGGCATGGGGTCGTCGGAGGAACTGTTGTTCGCCTACGACGCCATGCGGACCAAGGGTCTTCGCGCGGTGTCCCCTCTGGTGGTCCAGAAGTTCATGCCCAACGGGGCCGCTGCGGTGATCGGCTTGGAGCTCGGCGCGAAAGCCGGTGTGACGACGGTCATCTCGGCCTGCGCATCGGGATCGGAAGCCATCGCCACCGCGTGGCGCAACATCGTCTACGGCGAGGCCGACATGGCGATCTGCGGCGGGGTGGAGACCAAGATCGAGGCGGTGCCCATCGCCGCTTTCGCCCAGATGCGCATCGTGTTGTCGACCACCAACGACGACCCGGCCGGGGCATGTCGGCCATTTGACGTCGACCGCAACGGCTTCGTGTTCGGCGAGGCCGCCGCGTTGATGGTGATCGAGACCGAGGAGCACGCCAAGGCCCGCGGCGCGACCATTCTGGGCCGCATCATGGGGGCCTCGGTCACCTCCGACGGCTACCACATCGTCGCCCCCGATCCCAACGGTGAGCAGGCCGGCGCCGCGATCTCCCGGGCAGTGCAACTCGCGGGCCTGCAACCCAGCGACATCGACCACATCAACGCCCACGCGACCGGCACCTCGGTCGGCGACGTCGCCGAAGGCAAGGCCATCAACCGGGCCATGGCCGGCCACCACCCGGCGGTCTACGCACCGAAGTCGGCACTGGGTCACTCGGTGGGTGCGGTCGGCGCAGTCGAATCCATCCTCACCGTGATGGCCCTGCGCGACGGCGTCATCCCCCCGACATTGAACCTGCGCAATCTCGACCCGGACATCGACCTCGATGTGGTGGCCGGCGAGCCCCGCACCGGCGATTTCCAGTACGCCGTGAACAACTCGTTCGGATTCGGCGGCCACAACGTCGCCATCGCGTTCGGAAAGTACTAATCAGCGTCCCTGGGGCGCTCCGCGCAGCATGAGGAGGTTTGGATGACGATCATGGCACCTGAAACTGTCGGCGAATCAGTCGATCCCCGCGACCCGATGCTGCGGTTGAAGACCTTCTTCGACGACGACAGCGTCGAGTTGCTGCACGAACGCGATCGCTCCGGGGTACTGGCCGCCGCCGGCACCGTCAACGGCGTGCGCACCATCGCGTTCTGCACCGACGGCACCGTCATGGGCGGGGCGATGGGTGTGGAGGGATGCCGGCACATCGTCAACGCCTACGACGTCGCCATTGAGGAGCACAGCCCGATCGTGGGCATCTGGCACTCCGGTGGCGCGCGTCTGGCCGAGGGTGTTCGCGCACTGCATGCTGTGGGCCTGGTGTTCGAGGCGATGATCCGCGCCTCGGGTCACGTCCCGCAGATCTCGGTGGTCGTGGGCTTCGCCGCCGGCGGCGCGGCCTACGGGCCGGCCCTGACCGACGTCGTCATCATGGCGCCGGAAGGACGGGTCTTCGTCACCGGACCCGACATCGTGCGCAGCGTCACCGGCGAGGATGTCGACATGGAGTCCCTCGGCGGACCTGACACCCACCACAGGAAGTCCGGTGTCTGCCACATCGTGGCCGACGACGAACTCGATGCCTACGCCCGCGCACGCCGGTTGGTCGAATACTTCTGCCAGCAGGGACATTTCGACCGCTCCAAGGCCGAGGCCGGCGACGTCGACCTGCATGCCCTGCTGCCCGAGTCGCCGAGGCGCGCCTACGACGTGCATCCCCTGATCGGCGCGCTACTCGACGCTGGAGAAGATGGGGCGCCGCCGTTCGATGAGTTCCAGTCCCGGTGGGCGCCGTCGATGGTGGTCGGGCTGGGCCGGTTGTCCGGGCGCACGGTTGGCGTGCTGGCCAACAACCCGCTGCGGCTGGGCGGTTGCCTGAACTCCGAAAGTGCCGAGAAGGCAGCACGTTTCGTACGACTCTGCAATGCGTTCGGCATTCCGCTGGTGGTCATCGTGGACGTGCCGGGCTATCTGCCGGGTGTCGACCAGGAGTGGGGCGGCGTGGTGCGCCGCGGCGCGAAACTGCTGCACGCCTTCGGCGAAGCGACGGTTCCGCGGGTCACGCTGGTCACCCGCAAGATTTACGGCGGCGCCTACATCGCGATGAACTCCCGCTCGCTGGGTGCCACCAAGGTGTTCGCCTGGCCGGACGCCGAAGTCGCGGTGATGGGCGCCAAGGCGGCCGTGGGCATTCTGCACAAGAAGAAGCTGGCAGCCACGCCCGAGCACGAGCGCGAGGCACTGCACGAGGAACTGGCCGCCGAGCATGAGCGCATCGCCGGCGGCGTGGACAGCGCGATCGACATCGGCGTGGTGGACGAGAAGATCGATCCAGCCCACACCCGCAGCAAGCTCACCCAGGCACTGGCCGAGACCCCGCATCGGCGAGGACGGCACAAGAACATCCCGCTGTGATTTAAGAGATCCGCGAGGCCTGACGCAGTGGCCGGGGCGGCGGGTGGAACCCGCCGCCCCGGCGCCGTCACCGGGCGCCCGCGAGCATCTCGCCGGCGACAGTGACCACCCGCTCCCGGTCGGCAGCCACCAGCCCGATCCGGGTACGACGGTCCAGCAGGTCGTCGACGTCCAGGGCACCCTCGTGGGTGATCGCGAACTCGAATTCCGCACGGGTGACGTCGATGCCCTCGGCCACCGGTTCGCTCGCCCGGTCGCAGCGCGCCGACGACAGCACCGTGGGCGACTCCGCCCCGTAGCGTTGCACCAGCGAGGAAGGCAATGATTTATCCTGTGCCGCAGTAGAATTCGCAGGAGCACCCACCAGCGGCAGGTGCTTGGTACGACACGGCTTGGCGCTGAGCCCCCGTCCCGCCACCGCCCGGTCGAGCACGTCCTGCGCCATCAGCCGGTACTCGGTCAGCTTGCCGCCGACGACGCTGAGGAGACCGTTGTCGGATTCGAGGACGGCGTGGTCTCTTGAGAGATCGGCGGTGTGCCCCTCCCCCGCGTCGATGAGCGGACGCAGACCCGCGTAGGCCCCCGTCACGTCCGCCGTCGTCAACGCGGTCTGCAGAGCGGTGTTGACGGTGTCGAGCAGGAACGCGACTTCCTCCGCCGTCGGCTCCGGCACGTCCGGAATGGGGCCGGGAGCCGCCTCGTCGGTCAGACCGAGGTACACCCGGCCCAACTGCTCGGGGATGGCGAAGACGAAACGGTTGGTCTCCCCCGGGATCGGAATGGTCAGTGCCGCAGTCGGGTTGCCGAACGAGGCGGCGTCGAACACCAGGTGGGTGCCGCGGCTGGGCCGCAGTTTGATCGATGAATCCACCTCGGCCGCCCATACTCCAGTCGCGTTGATCACCGCCCGGGCGGACAGATCCATGGACTCCCCGGTCAACTCGTCGGTGAGCCGCACCGAGGAACCGGTCGCCGCCGAGGCGCCCACCCGAGTGAGGATCGTCGCGCCGTGCGCCGCCGCGGTGCGGGCCACCGCGACCACCAGGCGGGCGTCGTCGATCAACTGCCCGTCGTAGGCCAGCAGGCCGCCGTCGAGACCGTCGCGGCGCACAGTGGGCGCCATCGCGATCACTTCGGCCGCACCGATCCGGCGTGGCCGCGGCAGCACCGAGGATGGGGTGCCGGCCAGGGCGCGCAGCACGTCGCCGGCCTGGAAGCCCACTCGCACCAGCGCCCGCTGCCCGCGGCTCATCGCCGGGAGCAGGGGGACCAACTGCGGAATGGCGTTCACCAAATGCGGTGCCGTGCGGGTCATGAGGATGCCGCGTTCGACCGAACTGCGCCGGGCGATGCCGACGTTGCCAGTGGCCAGGTACCGCAGACCGCCATGGACCAGCTTGGAACTCCACCGGCTGGTGCCGAAGGCCAGATCGTGCTTGTCCACCAACACCACCGAAAGGCCTCGGCTGGCGGCGTCCAGAGCGATGCCGGTGCCGGTGATACCGCCGCCGATGACGACGACGTCGACGGTCCGGCCGTCGCCCAGGGCGGCCAGGTCAGCGGTCCGCCGTGCGGCACACAGGGCAGAGGATCGGGTCATGAGGCCTCCCAGGGGCGCAGATATCCGTTGAGTGCTTTGGTCAATTCGGCGTCGAGAGCGTCGGCGCCGAGAATCGGGTGGACGATCTGGCCGGACTGGATCACCGACTGGGTTATCAGCAGCACCATCGCGGCGAGCTGCCGAGCATCGCCGGTCCGAACCGTGTTGTCCGCCTGAGTTTTCCGTAATTCGGCGGCCACCATGTCGATCAGGATCTGCTGGCTGGTGCCCAGTCGGTCGGCGATGTACACCATCGCCAGTTCGGGGTCCGAACGCAGCACGGTGCGGATCAGGTCATCGCGGCGCAACTGCCCGACCACTTCGACGATCCGCCTCACCAGAGCTTCCCGGCCCGAGCCGCGAACCGGAGCGGACCGCCACGCGCCCACGATCCGGTCGGTCATCAGCGAGGCCAGAATCGACCGGGTGTCGGGCCAGCGCCGGTAGACCGTGGGCCGGCTCACCCCGGCCCGCCGGGCGATCTCGGCGAGCGTCACTCGCTGCATTCCGAAATCGCCAACGCAGCTGGCGGCGGCCGCCAGAATGCGGTCCCCAACGTCGACCGCTTCTGCGTTACTGATTGACAACACCTGTAATACTGTAATCCATGGTCGACGCTACCGCCTCTGAAAATCTGCTTCCCCCGATGGCCTGGGACGCCTGGGGCGACCCGGCCCTGGCCAAACCGCTGTCGGGCGGCATCCGCAGCCTGCTCGAACAGGCCCTGGGCGTCTCCGGCGCCGAGGCCGCCGGCCCGCGCATCGACGAGGTGGAGGTCTCCCCCAGCACGCTGACCCCCGAGGCTCGCGACGGCCTGGCCGGCATCGTCGGCGCCCAGCACGTGCGGACCGCCGACCGCGACCGGCTGCTGTATGCGGGCGGCAAGTCGACGCCGGACCTGCTGCGGCGCAAAGACATCCACCAGAACGCTCCCGACGCGGTGGTCCTCCCCGGCAGCGAGGACGACGTCGCGGCGATCCTCGAATTCTGCTCACAGGAGCCCATCGCCGTCGTGCCGTTCGGCGGCGGCACCAGCGTGGTCGGCGGACTCGATCCGATCCGCGGCGACTTCGGCGCCGTGATCACCCTGGACCTGCGTCGCTTCGACGCCCTGCACTGGCTAGACGAGACTTCCGGGGAAGCCGAACTGGGCGCAGGGCTCACCGGACCGCAGGCCGAAAGCCTGCTCGGCGAGCGCGGCTTCTCCCTCGGCCACTACCCGCAGAGCTTCCGCTTCGCCAGCATCGGCGGCTACGCCGCCACCCGGTCCTCCGGACAGGACTCCGCCGGCTACGGCCGGTTCAACGACATGGTCCGCGGGATGCGGGTGATCACCCCGGCCGGCACGCTCGATCTCGGTCGGGCGCCCGCCTCGGCGGCCGGCCCGGATCTGCGGGAACTGTTCTGCGGGTCCGAAGGCGTGTTCGGCATCATCACCCGGGTGCGGGTCCGGGTGCATCCGGTACCGGCGAGCGTGCGCTACGAGGCGTGGTCGTTCCCCGACTTCGCCACCGGCGCTTCGGCGTTGCGCGCCGTCATCCAGACCGGAACCGGCCCCACCGTGCTTCGACTGTCCGACGAGGTCGAGACCGGGATCAACCTGGCCACTACCCACAGCATCGGCGAGCAGAGCATCACCGGCGGCTGCCTGGCGATCACCATGTTCGAGGGAACCGCCGCCCACACCGAGAGCCGCCAAGCCGAGACCCATGCCGTGCTGGCCGCCCACGGCGGCACCTCGCTGGGTGAGGGACCCGCAAAAGCCTGGGAGACTGGCCGATTCGACGCCCCGTACCTGCGCGACTCCCTGCTGGCAGCCGGTGCTATCTGCGAGACCCTGGAAACCGCGACGACCTGGTCGAACGTCCCGGCGCTCAAGGCGGCGGTGACTGAGGCTCTGACGTCGGCCCTGACCGCAAGCGGCACAGCAGCTTTGGTGATGTGCCACATCTCGCACGTCTACCCGACCGGCGCGTCCCTGTACTTCACCGTGGTGGCCGGGCAGCGCGGCGACGTCGCGCAGCAGTGGCACGCCGCCAAGGTCGCCGCGTGTGACGCCATCATGGCGAGCGGCGGAACCATCACCCACCACCATGCCGTCGGCGCCGATCACCGGCCCTGGATGGCCGCTGAGATCGGCGATCTGGGCGTCGAGGTTCTGCGCGCGGTCAAGAAGACACTGGATCCGGTGGGAATACTCAACCCGGGCAAGCTGATTCCGTGACCACGATCTCCCGCGTCACCGTACTGACCAACCCGATGGCCGGACACGGCAACGGGAGGCACGCCGCCGAGAAAGCCGTCGTCCGGTTCCAGCAACTCGGCATCGACGTCGTCGGCATCGTCGGCCGCGATGCTTCCAACGCATTGGAACTCGCCCGGCAGGCCGTCAGCGACGGAACCGACGCCTTCGTCGTCGTCGGCGGTGACGGGGTGATCCGTCTCGCGCTGCAGGCATTGGCGCACAGCGGTATTCCACTGGGCATCATCCCGGCCGGCACCGGCAACGACCATGCCCGGGAGTACGGCATCCCCACCCGGGATCCCGCCGCGGCCGTCGAGGTGATCGCCGCGGGCCACATCGAGACCGTTGACCTCGGCCGGGTCCGGGGTGCCGACGGATCGGACACCTGGTTCGGCACCATCGCCGCGACCGGCTTCGACTCGCTGGTCAGCGACCGGGTCAACCGGATGCGCTGGCCGCACGGCCGGATGCGCTACAACCTGGCGATCGTCGCCGAGATCTCCCAACTCCGGCCGCTGCCGTTCCGTCTGGTCTTCGACGGAGAGCGGGAACTGGTCACCGACCTCACCCTCGTGGCGTTCGGCAACACCCGTAGCTACGGCGGCGGGATGCTCATCTGCCCCGACGCCGACCACGCCGACGGCCTGCTCGACGTGACGATGGTGCGCACCGGGTCGCGGACCAAGCTGATCCGGCTATTCCCCACCGTATTCAAGGGCACCCACATCAACCTCGACGAGGTGACGACGACCCGCGCCCGTACGGTCACCGTGGAGTCTCCCGGGATCAATGCCTACGCCGACGGCGACTACGTCTGCCCGCTGCCGGCCGAGATCTCGGTCGAGACCGGCGCCCTGAAAATCCTTGTGCCGGAAGCACGTCCGGGCATCAGGTAGACCTCCGCCAGCGTCGCGCCGATCCGGCTGCAGTGGTCGATGACCTCCTGCGCATCGACCTCGACGAGCCCGGAGTGCCATGCCGTCACCAACTCGACGAACCCGCCGATCCCCACCAGCGCGTCCACCCGCAGACCCCGTTCGTCGGCATCCGGCTTCAGGTAGGGGTCGGCTGCACGCACCATGATGTTGGTCGCCTGGTGCAGGATCGCGGTGCGCCGTTGCTCCAGTACCGCACTACCGAGGTGCCGGCCGAACATGATCTGCGACCAGCCGGGGTCATCGGTAGTGCGTTGCACCACCAGCGCGATCCCGCTGCGCAGGGTTTCCATCGGGGGCCGCTCGCGGTCCTCGGCGAGCACGGCGAGCAACTGGCCCAGCAGGTCGTCGCGCACGCCGTCCCACACTGCGCACAGCAGATCGTCCCGATCGGCGAAATTCTCGTAGAAGTAGCGGTCGTTCAGCGATGTCCGCGCGCACACGCCGCGCATGGTGACCGCGGCCCAGCCGCTCTCCACCCAGATGTCGGTCGCCGCCTCGATCAGCCGCCGGCGGCGCTCGGCATGCCGTTCGGCGGCGGTGCGCCCGCCCCAAGTTCCCGCTTTCGCCGGCACGTGTCCATCTTGACAGCACCGCCCGCCCAGCCCAAACTGGTGGCATGCGCGGCCACTGGTGTCAGGCGCAGCCAACGTGAGGCTGCCGATCCCCGGGTCAGGACGGCGCCGGACGGCCCGGGCCGATGCGGTGGTCACCGGCGCCGGAAGTGGTATCGGCCGGGCGTTCGCCCTGGAAATCGCCCGACGGGGCGGCCGGGTGGTGTGCGCGGACATCGACGACGTCAGCGCCAAGGAGACGGCCGACATGATAGGCGAGCGGGCGATGTCCCAGGTCTGCGACGTGTCGGACGGCGAGGCCGTGGCCGCACTGGCCGATGCCGCCGAGGACTGGTTCGGCAAGCCGACCGCCATCGTCGTCAACAACGCCGGAATCGGAGCCGGCGGACAGGTGATCGGTGAGCTGCCGATGGACCTGTGGCGCAAGACCATCGACGTCAACCTGTGGGGCGTCGTTCATGGCTGCCATGTGTTCGCCCCGAGGATGCGCGCGGCCGGGCACGGCGGGATCGTCAACGTCGGCTCGGCGGCCAGCTTCGCCGCCGCGCCCCGGATGGCCGCCTACAACGTCAGCAAGGCCGCGGTTCTCGCGCTGTCGGAAACACTGGCCGCCGAACTCAGCGGCACCGGAGTGAACGTGACGGTGTTGTGCCCCACCTTCGTCAAGACCAACATCGTCAACCCCGACACCATCGACGACGCCGCCGCCAGGCTGGCCACCACCGCGATGAAATGGACTGGTGTGAGCCCCGATTCGGTGGCCCGGGCCGCACTGGACGCCCTGGACCGCGGCCAATTGCACGTCGTCCCGCAACTCGACGCCAAAGTCATCTGGCAGACCAAGCGCATGGCGCCCTCCACCTATACCCGCGCCCTGGGCGTGATCGAGCGAATCACCCGCTAGTCCATCCGAGAGGAGCACCACGATGGTCTTCGAATACAGCGACATGCTGGACACCATCAAGGACAAGCAGTGGGCTCTGGCCGACATCGACTGGGACGCCCCGGGCGCCGAGACGATCACCGACGAGCAGCGGCCCAAGCTCAAGGCCTTCCTGTCCGACCTGGTCTGGATCGAGAACGTCGGAGCCCGCGGCTTCGCCGCCCTGGCCAAGAAGGCGCCCACTGACGAACTGAAGCAGATCTACCAGTACTTCCACGCCGAGGAGCAGCGGCACGCCAACGCCGAACTCGCGCTGATGCGACGCTGGGGCATGATCGAGGGCGACGAAATGCCGATGCCCAACAACAACATTCGGCTCGTCATCGAGTGGCTGGACCGGTACTCCGACGGGATGCCGCTCTCCACCCTGGGCACGGTGATCCCGGCGCTGGAGACCGCTCTGGACGGCGCACTGGTCAAGTTCCTGCTCGACGAGGTCACCGACCCGGTGTGCCACGAGGTGTTCCGGCACATCAACAGCGACGAATCCCGGCATCTGGCCGTCGGGTTCCAGGTCCTCGACATGCTGGGTGCGGGCCCGATGCGCAAGATCCTCATCGAGGGCGCGGGCACGGTGATGCGGCCATCGCTGATGCTGGGCCTGCTGGTCTACTCCCCCCTGCTGACCCGGATGATCACCAACATCAGCGCGATGGGCCTATCGGAGGAAAAGTTGCACATCGCCATCCGTCGCTTCGACAAGGCGGGCGAGCGCAGCCGCAACACTCGGCGCCTACCGGTCTTCCACGTGGTCAAGTTCCACGCCGGCCTGGCCATCAACCACCGCCAGCCGTTCCAGTTCGTTGCCGAGCAGATGGGCACGGTGATCGACCACTTGCCGATGGGCCTGCTCGGCAAGGTGCCGTCGTGGTCGAGGGAACTGACCCACGAGCCGGTGTCGCGATGACGCGGACGCCGTCGGTCCTGATCGTCGGGGCGGGCTTCGCCGGACTGGGGACCGCAATTAGGTTGCTGCAGAGCGGAATCGACGACTTCGTCATCCTGGAACGCAGCGACCGGGTCGGCGGGACCTGGCGGGACAACACCTATCCCGGTGCGGCCTGCGACATCCCCTCGGTGCTGTACTCGTATTCGTTTGCACCCAAACCTGATTGGTCGCGGGCTTACTCTCGCGGCGGCGAGATCCAGGACTACGTCGAGCATCTCGTCGAGCGCTACGGACTCGCCCAGTACATCCGGTTCGGAGTCACCGTCACCGCGCTCAGCTTCGACGACAACACCGCGACCTGGACCGCCGACACCGCCGGCGGTGAAACGTTCACCGGGCGGACCGCGGTGATGGCGGCCGGCCCGCTAGCCAATGCCAGTTGGCCCGACATCCGCGGGCTGGACAGCTATACCGGGCACAAGATCCACAGCGCCCGCTGGGACCACGACTACGACATGACCGGAAAGCGCGTCGCGGTAATCGGCACCGGGGCCAGCGCAGTGCAGATCATCCCCGAGTTGGTCAAGACAGCGACGAAAGTCAAAGTCTTCCAGCGCACTCCGGGCTGGGTGCTTCCCCGGCCGGACTTCCGCCACCCCGGCTGGGCCAAGGAACTGTTCCGGCGCATCCCGGCGACTGAGTCACTGGCGCGCCAGGCGTGGTTCTGGGGCCACGAGGCGGCCGCCGTCGGCATGGTCTGGGACACCCCCGCCACGACGGCGATCCAGCTGATCGCAAAAGCCAACATGCGCAGACAGATTCGCGACCCGTGGAAACGACGACAACTCACCCCCGATTTCCGCGCCGGGTGCAAGCGGATGCTGATGACCAGTGATTACTACCCCGCCCTGGAGAAGCCCAACTGCAAACTGATCACCTGGCCCATCGCGACCATCTCGCCCAACGGGATCCGGACGGCCGACGGTATCGAGCACGAAGTCGACTGCATCGTGTTCGCCACCGGTTTCGACGTATGCAAGACCGGCACCCCGTTCCCCGTCGCAGGGCGGGACGGCCGCAAGCTCGCCGACGAATGGGCCAGTGGGGCCTTCGCGTACAAGAGCGTGTCGGTGTCCGGCTATCCCAACCTGTTCTTGACGTTCGGGCCCAACTCAGGCCCCGGCCACAATTCGGCGCTGCTGTACATGGAAGCGCAGATCGACTACATCGTGAAGGCCGTCCGGCTGATCCGCACGCGCGGCATCCGGATCTTCGACGTCCGTAAAGACCGTCAGGACCGGTACAACGCGGCGATTCAGCGGCGCCTGGCCGCCACGACGTGGAACTCCGGGTGTTCCAGCTGGTACCTCACCGAAGACGGCCAGAACAGCACGATGTTCCCCGGGTTCGCGACGCAGTTCACCCGCCAACTCGCCCGGGTGAACCTGGACGACTATCAGCCGGTGCGCGCCGGCTGACGGCCGAGACTCGTCAGCTGTTCGGCGCGGATCTTGTTCTGCGTCAGTACCAGTAGCGTCTGCCGCCCACTGCCCGCCCCGTTGCGCCGAGAACCAGCATGACGACCCCGACAATGAGGAGAATCCAGCCTATGACGTTGACGATTTGGTCGAGCTGCGCGGGTATGGGTGCTAAGTAGCTGATGAGCAGCAAAATGATTCCGAGAGCGATCATGGTTTTCTTCGTCCTTTGCGATGAACTGAATGGTGTCGGTCGAGGCCTCCGCGAGGCGCACTAAATCACTTCTCTTTGAAGGCGTCCTTGACTTTCTCGGCGGCATCTTTGAGGTTGGACTTGGCAGTGTCAAGCGGTGGAAGCAACGGAGTCGGTGAGGAGTTTGGTGAAGACTTCTCGGGGGGTGCGGAATCCGAGGATCGCTCGGGGTCGGTCGTTGAGTTCGTCGGCGATGGCGTCGAGGTAGGGCTGGTGGTC
>CAIRCP010000094.1 GCA_903877095.1 uncultured Actinomycetes bacterium
CACACCCCGAACGGTTCGTCCGCAAACCGCCCGAACCACCGCAGATCCCCGAAACCTCGTGGATCAACCGCCCCGACCAACCAGAGGAGAATGCTCAGTAAATACCGCGCAACGATGCCTCATTCAGGTTGACGGGTTCCGATGTGCGTTGCCCCATGCAGGACATCGCCTACACCCAGTACGCCGACAGTCCCCCGCTGAGTCTGCAGATCACCAGCTCGGCAACTTCAATTCGCCAACTCGTCCTTCGGTGCGGTCAACATCTCCGACATCAAACTCGGTCTGCCCACCCGCGCCACCGCGGGGCTAATCGGCGTTTGCCGGGTAGTCGCCGGAGCAACGGAAAGGCGGGCCTGGTTTCGGCGCGGTCAGGTGGTCAGCGCAGCTGCATAAAGGGCGGTGTACACCCCGCAACCCGACGGCACCATCAAGGTGCAGAACTAGGGTAACTACTTTCGGCCCCAACGGGCCGCAGACGAGTGTCACTGACAAGTCATCACCGGCTCGGCCGTTCCGGTGAACAGCCCCATCAACACCCGGCTCGACGTCGGCGTTTGAGGTGTGTCTGACTTAACCGCAGAGATCGGGCGAGAAATCACCCAACGTTCTGGGGTCTTTCCGGTGGGTCTGGTGGTGCTGTCGCCGAAGGCGCGCTGGGCAGCGGCCCGGTGGCCGCCCGCCGCGGCGTTCGCCCCAAGGCTAGCCAGCCCTTGCTAAACGCGTGCGGGTGCACTACAAAAGGTGCCATGAAGACACTCCTCGCCGATTTCAGGAAGTTCATCTCCCAGGGCAACGTCATTCAACTCGCTGTCGGCGTGATGATCGGCGCGTCATTCCAAACGATCGTCAAGTCGTTCACAGACGGGTTTATCACACCGCTTCTGAATCTGTTTGGTGGCCAGCCGGATGTGCCTCTGAAAATCTGGCACTTCGACGTCGGAATGGTCATCAATGCGATCATGGGCTTCCTGATTACCGCGGCGATCATCTTTTTCCTTATCGTCAAACCGATGGCGAAGTTCGGAAGCGTCACGGAGGCGAAAGTCGATGGCGAGGCCGCTGATGTCAAGTTACTCAAAGAGATCCGCGATCTCTTGAAGCAGCAGGCCGCCGTTGGGCAGGAGACTGTTCTCGAATCCGCGGTGCTCGAATCGACTCCGCCGGTAGCGCAATCACGACCCACGCTGACGCCCTGAACGGCCGCCGTCGAGAAAGATCTCCCACTTCGCTTCCGCCGGCAGACTCCTGGGACGCCGCCGATCGTTGCTGGACTCGGACTTGAACTACTCCTCTCGGATCACCCGAGAAGGCTCCCAGCCTTAGGTAGTTTCTCACCCGATCTCTGCGGCGAAGTCAGACGCACAACACATTGGTGCGAGGGAAACTCGATGAGCCTGAACCTGAGGGTTGGATCATGAGCGGGGGCCAAGAATGCAGTCCCACTGGCCGTCGGAATTGATGAGCGTGTGGCTGGCGCGAGCGACGAGTCGCAGTTCCCGTGAGGAGTCCAGTGGGCCTGTGCCCATAGTTCTGTCAACCAAGCTGCGGTGTAAATCTGCAATGTCGCCGATCCGAATTCCGCGGGTGCCGTCCCCCCTGAATTTGCGAGCAGCCAGGATCGGTTTCGCGATGGCCCACGACCGGATCTCTGCTTCGAGCGCTTGGTAGAGCTGTGCCGTCGAGTAGAAGCGGAGATCAGGGCTGAGGGACCTTGTCGCCACACACACCGTGGCCGCCGCAGAACCAGATCATCTTCACCGGTGTGTCGTACGGGTTGGCCAGGATGGTCTGGGCGTTGACGACCGCTTGCTGCAACGGGAACAGCGAATGGTAGGTCCCCTGGACCAGCAGGGTGGGGGCCATCAACTTGTTGAGCAGCGTGGTGGGTCCGCTGGAACCCACCATCGCGAGCACGGTGTCGCTGACTCGGCCGAACAGATCGCCGGTCAGGATGGCCTGGTAGATCAGGCTGTTGATCCGGGATCCGGCGGCGCCTTCCACACGGGGCAGCACCTGAAGGGCCAACAGCAGGAAGTTGCCCCACGCGGTCTTGAAGATCTCGTTGGGGTACAGCGATTCAGCCAGCGAGTTCCACGCGATGCCCGGAACGATGGCGTCCACGCGGGGATCGGTGGACGCGGTGACCAGTTGGATTCCGCCGCCGTAGGAACCGCCCACCATGCCGACCTTGGGATCGCCGGGACTGTTGAGCGCGGCCAGCGGGTTGGCGGCGATCCAGCTGACCAGCGCCGAGGTGTCGCGGCCCTCGTAGAACGGGTTGTCCAGTTGCAGGATCCCGCCGGAGGCGTACTCCCCCCGGGGATCCCAGGTCACGACGTTGTAGTTGTCGGCCCGCATGGCGTCCACCCCGGGGACGAAATCCGCCGATGCGGTCCGGCCGTAGGGATCGGTGGCGCCCGCTCCGCCCAGGCCCGGCCCGAAAAGCACCGTGGGAGCGCTCTGTTCGGCCGTGATATTCGAGGCGGGAAAGAAGTTGGTGCTGATCAGGGTGCCGTCGAACGAGGCGACCTTATAGGTGTAGGCCAGCGGGGTGGTGCCGGGAGCAAGCCCGGCGACGTCGACGTTGATGGTCGCCAGCACCGAGGCGCCGATGATCGGAGCGAGCAGATCACCGACGAACGGCGTCTGCTGGAGCAGACTGATCACCGGAGCTGCCAGCATCCCGATCAGCGGTATGTCGGCGACGAAACCGTCGAACGGTGTCACCTCACTGACCCGGACCGTGAACTGCTGGGCGCTCTTGATCCCACCGGAATCCAGCCAGGAGGCGTACGGCAGGACCGTGTAGCTCTGGGGGTCCTTCGTGGTCGTAGGTGGCGGCGAAGACATCGATGCGGTCCTGGACGGTGGCCACCAGCTGCGTTCCGGGCGCCAGCCCGGCCGCGATGAGCTCGTCGGTGTCGAAGATCGCCCAGTAAGCATCACCGATCTCGGCCTGGGACTCGGCCGGCACCTTGGCCAGCACATTGCGGCAGCGATGGATCAGACACCGTTACCGCAACGACCGCGGCAGGGCGGTCTCGGCGGCGCCGATCAGCCCGGCCGCGCCGTCGGAGATGACCAGCAGCGGCGGGCGCAGCCCCCGCCCCCGTAGTTCGTCGAGGAAATCCCCCCACGCATCAGTGGACTCCGCACCCCCGGCGGCCAGCGCGACGAACACCGGCGCCCCGTCGGTGGTGATGCCCCACGCCGCCAGCACCGGCTCGGCGCGGGCACCAGGATGCATCCGGAACATCGAGGCATCCAAAAACAGATACTCCAACTCCTTACCGAACAACGCACTGGCGAACGCCTCGGTCGTGCCCCGCAGCTTGGGCCGCGCCACCGTGACCGGCCCCGCCGTCGTCTTGATCGTCGACTCGCAGAACCCGTTGCGGCTTCCCGCCCGGGCATCTGGTCACTCGGCGGTCCGCTGGTAGCGGGCGCGGCCCAGGAACATGTCGACCTCGGCCTTCGATGAGGGCCGGGTCGACGAACACCAGGGGCCGCGGACCGCGCATAGCCCGGCTCGACGGTGATGACGCTCATCGAAAGTGCTCAGTCTTGCTCGGTGAAAGTGCTCACCTTGTGACCGGCGTCTACTGTAGCGGATTGCGTGTTGGCGGCTGGTTTGCTCGGCGGAGCTTGTCGGCGGCGGCTTGATGATCACGCAGG
>CAIRCP010000095.1 GCA_903877095.1 uncultured Actinomycetes bacterium
CACCCCGTCCTCACGGTTTCGGGCGACCCGGACAACATCATCACGGAACTCTCGGGGGTAAGGCCTGGGCACAGCAACATCCTTCCAGCCCACCCCGCAGGGCAAGCCAACTCAGATGTCACCTGTCCCTGCAGCAGACCCGAACCGCGGTCATACGCAACGCTTCGTCGACGTCCGCGATCCAGTCGCCGGCACGATTGACTTCACGAGGATCACCACCGCACTGCGGGCCTGCCGCGAACAGCACCCGGCGCACCTCGACGACGGCCCTTACCGGAAGTGGTCGGGGTGGCCACATGCCCCCGGAGTGGGGCCGACGTTGATGTCGATGTACTGCTGGGCCGTCCACAGCGGTCGAAATCGCCCGCAGCTGCTCGCCCAAAACAGCCTGACCACCATGTGCCGGCTCGGCTGGGTGGATACTCCCACCGTGGGGCACTTCACCGCCCGGAGTCGCTACCTCCGGTACTGCGAACTGCTCCATGAATCGGCCGATCAGACGCAGGCGCCCGCAGAGCTCATTGAAATGTGGCTGGCGAACACCTGGCATGAACAAGCACGCCGTGCCGGCTCGTATCGCTGAGAATCCAAGGCCGGCCACACGACGAGATCAGGCCGGGGCTTCGCATCGTCGGGTTCAGGCGACGAACAGTTCATCGGAGGATTGACATTGGTGAATCTGCGGAGCAAGGCCCTGCTGGGGCCGTCGTTACGATCGGCATCGTGATTGACCTGAAGGCCGCGAACCATACGAATCGTGAGCTCGAACTCATGCTCGCTGGCAAGAAGCCGCTCGCCTGGTTTTACGACGAGATCAGCGTCCTACCCAATGAAAGAATCATTCCCGAGGCCCGTTTCAGGCCCTACGTCGAGAGTGGCGTCTTCGTCCGGGGCGAAGCGCTGATTGAAGATCGCTACCTCCCACAGCTTGGCCGAGTGGCCGTCATCAAGAACGTGCTGTTCGCCACGCGGGATGAGGCTTGGCGTATTCCGGCTTTTCTCCTGACCCAGCGGGTTTTCTACCGAACGCGCACGCATACCGAACAGCTCCAACGGATGCAGAGTGAACTTCTCGGCTACACCGCCGAGGAAATCGATGCCTGGTGCGACCATCAGTTCGGTAGTCGATGACGTCCTTCTGGTGGCGGTGGCGGGAGCTCCTGTGGCGGTGGAGGATCTCACCGCTGTGGCAGTGGGGGTTGTCGGTCGTGTGGTGCATGGCCGTTACGTACGACGTCATCACCGGGATGACCGCGACGGAACCGGGGCCGTGGTTACGCGCGCTGCTGATGCTGGTGTTCTTTACGGTGATGGCCTGGCGCTTCTTCGCGCCTTCCCTGCTGATCGCGCCTGCTCCGATCGCCCCGTTGACCGCACTCGGTGCGGCGGGGGTTGCCGGTCACGGACTGTGGTCGGGATTCTCCGTGACCGAGGCGTTCAGCAGCGGCCAAGCATGGTATCCAGCCGTCATAGCCACCCTGGTGATCATCGCGGCGATCGCGGCGCCGTTCACCGGTGTGCCGACCCCCATGACGGGCGAGCTGATCTTTCCCTTACGAGAAGGACGTTGGCTTGTTGGTGAGGGCCAGGGACGAATCCTCAACCATCACTGGCCAGCTCCCGAGCAACGCGAGGCACTGGATCTGGTGCGCCTTCGGTGGACCGGACGATCGCGGCGCGGACTGGGACGCCACCAACACGACTTTCCCGCCTTCGGGACCGAACTCCTCGCACCGTGCACCGGCATCGTGGTGCACGCCCAAGACGGCGTACCCGACGGTGTCCTCGACCTGGACAACGCGGCCGGGAATCACGTCATCATCGACAACGGGCACGAACTCATCGCGCTGGCCCATCTGCGACAGTCAACGGTCGCCGTCAGGACCGGCGACCAAGTGCAAGCAGGCGACCGCATCGGGGAGGTGGGGAACTCCGGCAATTCGTCCGAACCCCACCTGCACATCCACGCCTCACGAAACGGACAACCACTACGGCTGCGGTTCACCGACGTCACCGGCCGCCTCGGCCGGGGACGCATCATCTCCACATCCCCAGGAACTCCCGTGGGGCCGCGCGCGCCCCGTGAGGTTCGCGATTAACCAACGCCGAAGTCCCGGGCCCTCGACGACACAGCGGGATTCGACGTGACCGACGAACTGCGGGCCCTGACGGTGGCAGCACTGCGGGGCGTCACCGGTACGAATTCGGAGTGGATGGAACGTGGGGGGATTCCGATGCCAACCCCATAGCGCTCGCCAACGAGCTGATGACCGAAGTGGCCGAAGACCCCGGCCGCGAACAACACCGGCCCGGGTGAGACCGGGGTGGTGCGACGACGTGTCGATAAGGTCGTCTTGTTATGACGACTCACAGCCCGTTGATACCGGAGTGTCGCTGCCTCATCTGCTCCCCGGGCGCCATTGACGATGTGGATCGCGACACGATCGCCATCGTCGAACGGTACGGGCATCAGTGCTCGATCATCGGCCCCACCACGCCCGCCGAGCCCCCGCCGTACGCGTTCACCGCCGGGATGTGGCACTCCTACCGCCAGCCGGAGTTGGCGCTTTACGGCGTTGATGACCCGGATGTCATGACGCATGTACTCAATGAGATCGCCGCGCGGGCAACGCAATCGGGGCGGCCGTTGGAAGCGGGCGATCGGTTCGCCGGCGTGCTGAGCGCCGGCGGGGTCGCCGAGGACGAATACCTGCTGAAGCTGGTCGAGATCCATCCGAGCTGGTATGACTCGCAGTTCGGGATCTCCCTGGCGTTCAACGCCGACAACACGGTGGACTTCCTTCAGGTGCTGTGGCCGGATACCGAGGGCCGCTATCCCGGCGAGCCTGACTTCGACGACCAGATCAGCGACTGCCAGCCGATGTTGTGGATGCCTGTCGCCGAGCATCCCCCCAGCGTCTGGACCGGCCCACACACCCGGGTGATCATCCCCGCCGCACGGTTCGCCGCGTTGGCGGCCTCCGCCCAGGCGTGGGAGACACGTCCACCGGGGCCCGCCGGGGACGCGGCGGCGCTGTACCGACTCGCCGTCTCCCTGGGCTCGACCCTGTCGTGGGCCTATTCCCGG
This sequence comes from uncultured Actinomycetes bacterium, assembly GCA_903877095.1. Taxonomy (GTDB): domain Bacteria; phylum Actinomycetota; class Actinomycetes; order Mycobacteriales; family Mycobacteriaceae; genus Mycobacterium. Next base: position 3,089 of record CAIRCP010000095.1, read on the forward strand.
GAACGCGGCTCCTTCAGGATTCTGCCCGCCGACGTCCAGTACGTGGCGGCGAAGGCATTCGTGGCGTGGAGCGACCACCAGCAGGCAGGCGGCACCGACGATGCGACTATTGGCGATCAGCTCCACCACGCCTGCCGGCTACTCATGGAGCTGGGCGGCCCCAGCATCTGAATGATGCTCGTTACGTTGACATTTGGTTGGTTGATGTCCTCGGTGGTGGCGGCCGTTCGAGTGTAGGCGTGGTTCTCGTCGCGGCCGCGGATTAGATCATGGCGGCGCATCCGAGGGTGACGAGCTCGCGGGCGTAGCCCACGCGTACGGGTCACTGCGCGCTGCGCCCGTTGCGCTCAGAATTCTGTGACCGGGTGACGGAACGGTTGGAAGCGGCAGCGGGACGAGGCGGCCCTGCACGACGGCCGGCACCGGGTGGCGGGCTGCGAGAGCGTCCACGGATACGCTGCGGACCATGAGCGACCTACTGACGGCTGAGGATTCGCCCGGAAGGGAAACGGCGCTGCCATGACGACGCTGCAGGAGGCTGCCGGACTCGCCGCCGGTGACAGCGGCCTGGCGGTCGTATCGACCGTGCGCGCCGACCAGACCATCCAGGCGTCGCTGATCAACGCCGGTGTCCTCCCACACCCGGACGGCGGTCGGCCGGTCGTGGGCTTTGTCACCTATGGCCAGGTCAAGCTCACCAACCTTCGGTCACGACCGCAGGTGGCGTTGACGTTTCGCAATGGGTGGAAGTGGGCGACGGTGGAAGGCACCGCGGAGCTCGCCGGGCCCGACGACACTCCGGGATGGCTGCGCGGCGGCGAACAGCTGCGACTGCTGCTGCGCGAGGTGTTCACCGCGTGCGGGGGTACGCATGACGATTGGGACGAGTACGACCGGGTGATGGCCCAACAGCGCCGGACCGCGGTGCTCATCACCCCGACCCGGATCTACGGCAACGGTTGACCCGCACGGGGCCCGCGGTGGTCCTCAGGTGTTGCAGGCCGTGGCTTAGGCGCCTCGCCACAAGTTCGGCGAGTTCGGTTTGCAGGGAACGGAATTCAGCGGTGAGCTCTGTCGTGTTCGGCGGCGCTGGCGGCAGGCTGCTGCATCCGAGTGCCGCCAGCGGCGAAGGCCTGCCGTAGGCAGGGGGTCGAGGTGCCGCGCGTGTTATCGAGCGGCAGTACGGCGGCCTGGGGATCTCAGTTCGCACCGGCCCCAAACTCAGTTAAAACCCCACATCAGGGAGCCGTCGGGTCCGGCCAGGCACGTCACGTTCCCCTCGGTCCCCGAGGCTGGAGCTCGTGCGCCCGGCACTGTGCATGGTGTACCCCATTGCGCTGAGGGGCCGCTCAACTTCACCTCCTGCCACGTCGGTGACCCACCTAACGGGGAGCAGATCAAAGTGCCATCAGCCGAATATTGATCTCTCCCAGGCGTGAAGGTGCACGGCATACCCAGATAGGGAGCGGGTGATGACGCTCATCGAAAGTGCTCAGTCTTGCTCGGTGAAAGTGCTCACCTTGTGACCGGCGTCTACTGTAGCGGATTGCGTGTTGGCGGCTGGTTTGCTCGGCGGAGCTTGTCGGCGGCGGCTTGATGATCACGCAGG
>CAIRCP010000096.1 GCA_903877095.1 uncultured Actinomycetes bacterium
AACTCAGATACAATCAAATCCGGCTCCATTCCGCGATTGGATATCGCACGCCGAATGAAGTAGAGTCGGAATGGCTCGACCAAATGGAAGCAATCTGAGAAACCAAAAATCTCACTGTCCGAATTCTTCCCGGCTCCTCACATCGGTGCATTCAGGCTAAGGGCGGGGCCGGTGGTAACGGAGGCTCGGGAGGGACCGGTGGAGGCGGCGGAAAGGGATCGGGTGGTGTCGGTGGTGCCGGCGGCGGGGCCACTGCGGGCGGTACGGGTAGCTCGTCGAGCACCACATCCGGTGGAACTGGCGGAACAGCCGGCTCTGGCGGGACCGGCGGTAGCGGCGGGGCGGCCTGACCGTCGCACGGGGTGTACACGGGAGGCGCGGCAGTGGCGGCACCGGCGGGAGTGGCCGCACCGCCCAGTCAGTCGGCGCTGGGGATGCCCCGGCGGGTGAATCGCTCAGTTCTCAGCGAGCTGCGGGAATAGCGACAGCGCATTGATGCGGTTGATCGCGGCGTGGTCGAATCTCTGGGAGGGACAGTCGTGGTGTTGACGTTCGCGACGGCACCGGGTTGCGACCATTCACCCGATGACCCTGACGAAGTGGATGCGCCAAGCCGCGATCGACGACGGCGACAGACCCGGCAAGTCCGCCACGTTACACAGCCCAGCTCAGCGCTGCCCCGCCGTGGATCCGGTGAGGATGCGTGCACCCAGCAGTTCCGCCAGGAGTTCGATGGCGGCGTATTCGTCGTCCTCGCCGGCGGCGGGTGGCCCGTGGGCGAGGACCGCGGCCAGATAGTCCGCCTCATCGGCGAAGACCGGGGGAGCGGGGCTGCTGACGGTGCTGCCGTCGTCGGGCGGTGGCGGCAGGCCCTTGAGTTGGTCCTGGAGGGCCAGCCAGGTGTGCCAGGCGGCGCGTTCGCGGCGGTAGCGGGCGATGCGCTCGGCCTGGGTTTCGTCGAGGTGGTGGGCGGCGGCGATGTCGTCGAGGCTCACCCTGCCCACCGCGACCGTTCGCCCGGTTCGGGTGATCAGGCCGGCGGTGGCCAGGGCGGCGAGGGTGAGCTGGCCGCTGCGCGGGCTGACGCGGGCGGCGGCGTAGATGTCGGCGGGTTCGGTCATGCCGGCCGTGGCGATCAGGGGGACCGCGGCAGCCCGGCGACCAGAGGATCGCTCTGCTGCGCCCAACTGGGCATGCTGGATGCGACGGGGGCGCACACCCTCGCCGAGATCGCCGAGGAACTCGAGGAGCGGGGTATCACCGTCATCGCCAAAGGCGTCCAGGCCGAACATCGCAAACTTCTGGCCAACATGGGCATCTTCGAGGCGCTGCGCCATGAGAATCACCTGGTCGACTCACTCGACGAGGCGGTGGCCCATGCCCGCAGTCATGTCCCGGCCGGCGTTGCCCCTCAGGCGAGTTCGATGAGCACGTTGGCCGTCGACGCCAGCAGCGCGGCCAGCGCCGACCGGACGCGGATCTGACTGCGGCCCGCCCGGAACCGGCGTAGCGTCTGAGATGTCTAAGTGACTGCTCGCAGCATTAGTGATGGGACGACGTCATGACGATTCCACGCCCCCGTCCGCTGTTCGTCGCCGTCGGCACACTCGCCGCCGTTCTCGCCGTCACCTCCGCCCCACCGCTGAACGCTCCCGGCGCCGGCAGTGAGCGCGTCGTGCGCGCCGAGGTCAGGCTCGCGGGTTCGGTGCACAACAGCGCCTTCGTCACCGGCAGATACCCCCCACCCCCGCCTAAACGCAATTAACGCGGCCAACCCGGTCCGCCTCAGGCCAGTTCGATGAGGCTCGCGTAGTCGTCGGACCAGTGGTCCTCGGTGCCGTCCGGCAGCACGACGACACGCTGCGGTTCCAGGGCCTCGGCCGCGCCCGGGTCATGCGTCACCAGCACCACCAAGTTCCTTTCAGGTGTCGCCGCAGCGGCAAGTTTCGGCCATATTGCCGCCGCCATCGCAACGGCAAGGGGAATGATCTCGGTCCCGATCTGGCGAGGCCGTGAATGGGGCATCGGCAAGATGTTGACCGAAGCCGTTGTCTACGGCGCGATCGGCGCAGGTCTGGGCTACCTCGGTTGGCGGCCGGAGTCACGTCCAGTCCTGCTCAGCGAGCCTTCAGTGACCGGATCAGCCAGCATCGCCGACCAGCCGCGAGATGCATCTGCCTAACCGGCCAACGCCGACCGTGATGTTTCACGCCGGTGAGATTCGGCGATGCTGAGAGCTCGAAAGTCGCTGAGCCGTAGTAGTTTTGGCCCGGAGGCGCCGTTAGGCGTCCCGTGTTGCCCACAGTGCCCCGGATTTCCCTGTTGAGGCGCGTAAAGAGCGCTAGGGGGGAGACGCTCACTGCGGGGTGCCGCACGTGACGCCCGCCTCAACGTGCCGCATGCGTGACTATCGCGTCCGCGCCGCGGCGCGGACGGGCCTGGCTTCCCGGCAGTCCCTGTACCTGGGGCGTTGGTGCGTCGCGATGTGGCCCTCGAAGACGTTCTTGACGGCAGTCCCTGTACCTGGGGCGTTGGTGTGCGCATTGATTTAGGCTCTGGGTCTTAGCAAACACCTTCGCAACGGGGGCCGGATGTGGCACCACTGACCAAGCTCTGGACGGCTTTCATCTGCTCTTTGCTCGCGACATGTGTGGCGCTCTTGCTTGTCAGCGATCGGAACGAACTCGTCGCCTCCGTCGGCACAATCGTGGTCGGCCTTTCAGTGGCTGTCGTGTTCTTTGGGTTGAACGTGGCACCACGGGTCCGAAATGTGTGGGCGATTCTCTGCTTCTACGTCACGACCGGCTGGACGCTCTACGTTGCCAGTGGTCACAGCGTATTCGCAACCTTCTTCGGCCCATTTGTGGTTGGAGTGGCGGCGGCAATCTTGCTTTTCGGAGTCGTCTTGGTCGCTGCGCTGATACGCGGCATCAGACGTCTCTTCTAGTTGGCGGTTCGCGGTGTTTGGGTTAGACGCACCCCGGCCCTGGCTCCCGTCGTACGAAGAGGCTGGTTCCATGGCGTTGACGAAACGACCGTTCATCCGATGTCTCTGCGCCCGCAGGGCCCTGCGGGCGCCGGAACCGACAACAATGGACGCCCAAGTCCCTCATGGGTTACAGGGTGGCAGTTGATCGAAGGGCGGCCTGGGGTTGGAGATCGGGATGAGCAACTTCGATCACGACGGGTGTTATCGCGACGGTCTGCATGAGAAGACCAAGGCGGGGCGCCAGTGGTGCCGGCAACACGGTCCGGCCAGCCGATCCGGCCGCGCCTACAGCGGTGGTGGGGCGGCGCGGCGGATCGACGTCGACCCGGGCGATGCTGCGGTATCGACCAGCGACGTGTGGGATGACGCGACCGCTTCGCGGTATGACGACGAGGAGTCGGCGATGTTCGCCGCGGAGGTCGTCGATCCGGCCGTGCACCTGCTCTCGGAGTTGGCCGGGTCGGGTCGCGCGCTGGAATTTGCGATCGGGACGGGACGACTGGCCATCCCGCTTGTGCGCCACGGCGTTCCGACCGCGGGGATCGACCTGTCGCCGGCCATGATCCGGCGACTCCGAGACAAGGTCGCCGAACGCGAGGTGCCCGCCGCCGTAGGTGACATGGCCCGCGCCCGGTTCCCCGGCGAGTTCAGTCTGGTGTTTGTGGCGTTCAACAGCATTTCCAATCTCTGCACCCAGGCCGACCAGGTCGCGTGCTTCCGCAATGCGGCACGGCACCTGGCCGTCGGCGGCTCCTTCGTGGTTGAGCTGTTCGTCCCGCCACTGCGGCGGCTCGTCCCCGGGCAGACGACGGTGCCGTTCGCCTTCGGTGCGGACCACACCGGCGTGGATTGCCTCGATGTCGTGACGCAGACCGGAACGTCCCATCATTACGTGCGGCTTCACGGCGACCAGTTCTCCCACCACACCAACAACTTTCGCTACATCTGGCCTGCGGAGTGCGACCTCATGGCAGAACTGGCCGGACTGGAGTTCGTTGCGCGGTACGCCGATTGGGACCGTTCGCCGTTCACCGCCGACAGTGCACAGCACATCTCGATCTGGAGGAAGTCGCACTGAATTGGTCACCGCGGCGCCACCGCCGTCGCCGTGAGGATGCGGGCGCCGAGCAGGTCCGCCAGGAGCTCGATGGCGGCGTACTCGTCGTCCTCGGCGGCGGCGGGTGGTCCGTGGGCGAGGACACTGGCCAGGTAGTCGGCTTCGTCGGCGAAGACCGGGGGAGCGGGGCTGCTGACGGGGCTGTCGTGGTCGGCCGTTGCGGCCAGGCCTCTGAGTTGGTCCTGGAGGGCCAGCCAGGTGTGCCAGGCGGCGCGTTCGCGGCGGTAGCGGGCGATGCGCTCCGCTTGGGTTTCGTCGAGGTGGTGGGCGGCGGCGATATCGTCGAGGCTGACCGTTCCCACCGCGACGGTCCGGCCGGTTCGGGTGATCAGGCCGGCCGTGGCCAGGGCGGCGAGGGTGAGTTGGCCGCTTCGCGGGCTGACGCGGGCGGCGGCGTAAATGTCGGCGGGTTCCGTCATGGCGGCCGTGGCGATCAGGTCGTAGATCAGGCGGTGGTGGCGGCCGAGGATGCTCCAGGCGGGGTGGACGTCGCAGACGCTCACCCGGCCCAGTGGGACGGGCTCGATGTCATCCGGGTTGGTCGTGGTCAGGGCGTAGAAGTCGGGGTCGCGGCCGATCCGGCGGCGCACCAGCATGATGGGGGAGCCCACCATGTCCCGGGTTCGGCGCAGGACGTCGAAGGCGGTGGTGGGCGGCATCAGGCCGGCTGACAGCGACAGCGAGCGGCCACCGACACCGACGACCGGGGTGCCGGACTTGATCTCACCGGCCACCTCGGCTTTGATCGCCAGCGCCTGAAAAACATCCCGCACCGTCCACCGCAACGGACTTCCCGCGAATTCCCGGTCCGCCCAGGCCACCGCGTAGGCCAGCCACCGATTAATCGGCCCCCCTACAACTCCCCCCCGCTGTGAGTAGTTACCCCTGTGTGCGGAGCGGTTCGCTTCGGCGGCGTTCGCTGCGGTGTAGGTCAAAGCGCTGCGGACGTCGCGGGCGAGTTGGTCGTCGGCGCGGGTGCCGTGCTTGGTGCGGTAGGAGTCGCCGAGGGCGCTCCAGGGTTGTCCGGGGCGGCTGGCGGCGCGGATGTCGGTGAGGCTGGAGCCGCGTAGAACGGCGTTGAGCACGAACGACATCCGGGCCTCGGACGGGCTGAGCCACCGGCCGGGCTCCATCACGCCGGTGGCGGCGAAGGCGGCGGCCGCGGCCGGGAAGGGCTTGGTCCAGCGGGCGTGCTCGGTGAGTCGCTCGTCGTCGCCGGCTCCGGTGAGGTGCGGTGTGCCGGTGGCCGGCGCGGATGTGGTTGCCGGGGTGGGCAGGGTGCCCATGAGGGCGTAGAGCTCGGGGAGCAGGGTGGGGGCGCTGCGCTCGGTGAGGGCGTTGACGGCGTCGATGAGGGTTCCGTCGAGGGTGCGGTAGCCGCCGGCGCACGGGGTTCCCGGGACGCTGATGCAGCCCTCGGTGGGGTTCTGCATGGGCTTGATGTCCAGGCTGGGCAGCCGGGCTTGGAGCTGGCGCATGAGGGGCTGGATCTCGTCGAAGCTGGCGGTGGTGCCGATGGCCAGCGGGACCAGGATGTGGCGGCCGCCGTTGGTGGAGCGGTCGGTGATCAGCCGGGCCCCGCAGGCGGCCAGCCAGCCGCGGGCCCGCTCGACGTCGGCGTCGACCTGGGCGCGGCCGTGGGTCTTGCTGTCGAAGTCCAGGGCCAGCAGGGTGGTCCGGCGCTGGGTGTAGAGGTAGACCGCGGCCATCTGGGTGGGCAGTGTGTCGGTGATGCGGCGGGTCCGCAGGTAGTCCTTGGTGTCGGGGTCGAACACCTTGATGCGGGCGCGGCCGGGCGGGGACAGCCGACGGGCGAGGGCTTTCCACACCGCCGCGGGCGCCGGTGGCAGGGGCGTGGGGGCCGGCCTGGTCACCTGGGCCCACAAATATCGGCACGACAGCGCGCGCCGCCGGATGCTGGAAGAGGGCGCGGACTATCATGAGAACGTCGTTCCATGACGATCCCTTCGGGGATGGGTGCGAACCCACGGGATTCGAGTTGGCGCTCGGATCCGCCACTTCGTATCGAGGCCCCTAGCCCGCCGGCTGGGGGCTTCGATGTTTTCCGAAGCGGTTGTGTCGCACAGGTATTGAGGTGTGTGTCAGCTCTGCTGTGGTGTCTCCGGCTGTGCGATTGATTGGCGTCAACCGGTTTTGGGCAGCGTCAACCCCGAGAGGAAATCGCGGAATTGTGTGGAGGACCGGGCCGAAAGGGTGAGCGCGCTAGGGGCGCAACCGTTGTCGGCTCAGCAGAGCGGCCCGCGCAGCGGGCGCGGGTGGGGGCCAGGTGCTCTGGCGAGTTGGTCAGTCATGCGAACCTTCCCATCGGTGGACGAGGTGTCCCTTGGGATATTGGCACGCTGTCGGCGGGTACCCGCCGCGACACGCGGGCGCTGAGGCCCGCCAATGTGAAAGAAGTGACTTACGAGGCGGCGATTTCGGGGAGCCGATGCAGGATATAGGCCTGCACGGTGGGGAAGCCGCTGGCCTGCGCGTGTTGGCGCAGGAGCTCCTCCTCCTGGGGGAGCAGCCGCAGTTTCACCTGCTGGGTGCGCTGGCGGTTCTCCGACCGGCGGCGCGGCGATTCCAGGACGGCCTCGGTGGTGGTGGTCACCATGTTCATTCCTCTCGCCAGTCTCCGGCAGCCCTGCGAACTGCGGTTTCCTTCGTCGTGAGGACATCGTAAAGACATTTGACGGACATGGCGGGTACCCGCTTCGGTGTGTCGTCACGGAATGTCTTTAGCAAGGACACCCGTTTACGCGCTTTGTCGTGATGGTGCAGTTCAAAGCGGTAGCGCAATGTCCTCAGAATGTCTGCGGAGGCGATAGGATGACCGCGTCGGAGACCAGAAGGATCTGAGGATGGCGAAGGCGGCCGGGCGCGTTCAGCGCAGACCGTTCATCGACGCCGCCCAGGCTGCGGAACTCCTCGGTTGTGACCCGCGCACGGCCCGCAAGATGGTCTGCGACGGCAGGTTGGACGGCGAGCGGGTCCGCTCCGCCAACGACCGCTACTTCGAATGGCGCATCTTCACCGATCAGCCGGTGATCGAGCGGGCCAGGGAGTCCGCGCGTGCCGCGCCGGTCCCCGAGGCCGTGCCGGCGATGCCCGGGGATGGTCTGGCCGCCGAGAATGCCGAACTGCGCGCCCAGCTCGCTGAACTTCATGCCGCGCGGGCCGAGGAACGGGCCCGCAGCGCCGAAGCGCAGAACGCCCACATCCTGGCCGCCCTGCACGCGATGAACGAGGTGCTCGATCAGTTCCAGCAGGGCGCCGAGCTCGCCCAGAAGAGCGCTGAGCTCTCACAGAAGAGCAATGCCGCCTTCCAGGCGGGTTCGTCGACGATGTCGAAAGTCATGAGTGCGCTGCTCGATACGGTGGCGTTGACCAATACTCCGGATAGTCCGGAGGGGCTCTGACGCAGGAGCGGGGCGCTCGGCGAACTCCGGATCACTGCGGGCAGCTTTAACGAAACATTATGTCCAGCAGCGCTGTTCAGGTGTGGTGGGTCAGCCGGGCGACTTCGACGATCCGGCCCGTGATCGCCCAGCGGTCATCACCCGGCGCGGGTTCGGCGGCCAGCAACTCCCCGGCCACGCACAAGTGGTCGGAGGGCGCCCACTTGACGCCGCCGCGATACGCCGAGACCAGACCGGGCACCTCACCAAGCACCCGCCATGGCGGAGTGTTCAACAGTGCCTCGATGTCCTCGACGGGTACTTCGAGCTCGGCGGCGAGCGGTTCAAGGTTCTTCCGCGGGAGGTAGCGGCCCGGTGTGGGCCTGAAAGGCGCAGATCACCCCATCGAAGATTCCCTTGACCAGTCCACCCCAGACCGGCGAGGACCTACGGGATCCGTGCGGCAATCGATGACGACCCGCAGATCGTCGGGTTGCGGCTGGAGGTCGGCATTCCGGTGGCGATGGTCCCTCGACGGCGGTGAGGTGTTCTGCCCAGGACCGCGACTGGCTCTTGGCGGCTCCGCTATCGCTTGAGGTCAACGACGACCGGGGCGTGGTCGGAGATACTGTCCCAACGTGGTCCGTGCAGGATTGCCGCGGATTCGAGCGATGCGGCGAGCACTGGTGAGACGAAGACGTAGTCCAGCCTGAAACCGTTGTGGTCCTGAGTCTCCGCGGTTTGCTTGTCTTTTCGCTTGGAGTACCAGCTGTATTCGCGGGCGCGGGGGTGTAGACATCGCCACGTGTCGATGAAGCCGATGTCAATGAGGGCTTGCAGATAGTGCGACATCTTGAACATCGCGCCCTCTGCGTCGGCGCGCAAACCGGTGTTGAAGTCGCCGATCAGCACGGCTGGACGATCCCTATGATCGCGGGCGTAGCCGAGTACCTGCTGCCAGAAACGTTCCTTGCGGGCCGCGCCTGAAATCCCGTATCCGTCAGCGGCGAACTTGTTGTCTGGGGCACCAGGGATGTGGACGGTCAAGACGTCGATGTCGGCGTCGGTGATGCGCAAGGGCAGCCAGCGCTCCCCGTCATAGTCGATGCGCTCGCCGGTCTCGCGGAGCGAGTGTTTGGATGCGACCAGCAACCCGTTCTGACGGTCTTCCGGTTTCGATGTCGCGATGTGGCTGTATCCGAGCCCCGCCAGACGATGCCGGAGAACCGGTTCGTTGGTGTTTCTGAACTCTGTCAAGGCGAGAACGTCGGGATCGGATTCGCCGATGCGTCTGCAGATTTCGTCGACGCGGGTACCGCCTCCGTTCTGGATGTTCCAGGTCATGAACCGCACGGTTAACGATGCCCTTCTTGTCAGGTCAGCGGTTGGAGATCGCAGTCCGGCGCTCGGCGCGCCACTCGTGCCTAAAGCTGTTCAGGCAGGGCGGTGAAGCCCATCTCCTCGTTGTAGTCCATCAGCCTTCGTCGAAGTGGACCTGGCAGGTCCGCGTAGCGCACAGGTCCCGTGGCACCGGTCTTCTTCCACCGGTAGTCCAGTTCGCGCTCGCCCTCGGAGCCGTCATCAAGAATGCGTGGTCCCCACAGTCTTACCTGTACCAGAACCCCGCCGGTCCAGTCCGCGGTGAAGTACGTGGGCCGAAAGTCCTGCGCGCGTCGGATGCCTTTGATCTCGTCGGTGCTTGCCCCACAACGCATCTCCCTGGGCAGACTGCCCGGCTCAACGTCGAATCGCTGATGGTGTTTCTCGGTCAATCTCGTTCTCCGCCTTTCAACATGTGTACTAGCACGCGCATTGTCGAGGGCTGCAGCGCAGGACGCCGTTGCACCCGTTGTCATTCTTCTGCCCACCGGATCACGCTTTCGGCGGCGGCGAGCAGTGCCACCAGAGCGTCACGCTCGTCTCCACCGTTGTCGATGGCGTGTTTGGTCGCTGCGATCTCCTGTGCGAGACCCTCGAATACCGCGGTCAAGCTTGCGAGAGCATCTTCCGCGGCGATCCGCGCCAGTGCGGCCTCAAGCTCGGCGAGCAACGCGTCCGCCGCGGCGTCGCCTTCAGTGGAGCGAGTCCCGAGCTGGTCCTCATATCCTGATTTTACCATCAGTGTAGATGCCGGGGTTGCCGAGGAGCAAGGTCGCCGGGCGGACGGCTGCTGGTACCGGGGTAGTAGAAAGCACAGCGAGAAATCCACTGGTACACAGCGACTCCCGTGACGGCCTTGCGCGGAGTGCTCAGGTCGTAGTGAGCGAGGGGCGAGCAGGCCCGCAATATCTTCCGAATCTGATTAGATCGGGTCGGCGTAGTGCTGACCGTCGCTGGCTACTGAGTTGCTCCAGCGGTTTCCGTCCCACCACCGGTAGTGGAATCGTCGGGCGGGGTCGGGGTACCAGCCCTGTACCGGGCGGGCGGGAGATGGGCGGCCGGTCAGGAAGACATGCTTGGGTAGCTGGTCGAGCCGGTAGCCCATGGCGGCGATCTCGTCGAGCGCCTTGTGTTCGGTCAGTGTGCTGTGCTCGGTCATCGCGGCGGCGGCGAAGCTGCGGACGTCGAGGAACGTGTGATCGCCCCTCGGGCCGGTGGCCGTGCTGAACACAACCATCCACCGGTAGCCCTGGGCGTACAGATCCGCGGTGTCGGTGCCCGCTTCTTCCAGCGAAAACACCCGCGTAGGGCAGTACTCATCGAGCGCTTCGACGTAGTGCTGGTACCAGCCTTTGGGGAGCAGTTCGGGCGAGCCGGTTGCGTGCAACTCCGAGGCGCTGATGAGGCCGGCGCCGTACAGCTCGCGGTTGGTCAGCTGCTCGACGTCGTCGCCGGGTCTGGCGATGCGGGCCACGGAGTCGGCGGATGGGGTGCGGTGGTGGGGCATTGCCTGATTGTGATTGGCGGGTCTGACAACAATGAGCGCGCGAAGGCGGGCCCGCGTCCGGCCCCGCGGGGCTGGGGTGATCCAGCCGCAGATTAGCGGCGCCGCCCCCACCCGGGGTGCCTCCAGTCGCGATGGACAGGGAATCTTGTCGAAGATTCCCCCTCGCCCCATATGCCCATGCAGACCTGGTGATCGTGGCACAGATGACGTCGCGGGTGCTCACTGTGTCCGCTCCAGATGCGTTGGCAGCCAACAGAACCGGCCCTGCGGTGCCGCGAGATTTCAGCCGAAAGGGTGTGGGGCGGCCTCGGTGAGTGCGTTGAACGCGAGGTCGAGGCGGTGCTGGCGGCGCCGGTTTGGTTCGTGGTTGGCTTCGGCGGCCACGAACCCGATGAGCTCCTCGAGTTCGTCCGCACTGGCCAGCATGACTGCGCCGCCGGGATGGGCACGCATGCCAAACACCAGGCGCTCAGAGTCGGGGTCGAGCATCACCAGCTCGCGTAACACCGCGGCGCTGGTGTCGCTGACGATGACCTCGATGTCACCGGCAACGCTGAGCCGGCGGCGGCGCAGGTCGTAGGGGCTGTCGGCCCAGTTGCTGATCACCCCCGCGTCGTCGCAGGCGGTGCACCACCAGCGGATGGGGGCCGCGGCCTCGGCCCACACGACGGCGACAGTCATCCGCCCGGGGCAGCGCCGACGGGCCGGACGGCGCCGACACGGCAACGCAGACACCCACGGATCACCAACCGGACCGGCGGTGCCCGCCCGGACAAGATCGGCCAGATGCCGCGCACGGCGCCGCGCGGAACCCGAAGCGTCGTCCGGCACGTCGAGGAAGTGCTGCAGATCAGCGACCAACACGCCGGCTCACTGTACCGGCGCCACGCTACGGCGTTCCTGCGCACCGATCGCCGATGGCGTTGCCTACGATCGGGATTCATGATGCTGCGATGCACCGCCAAGGTGCTGGCGCTGCTGCGGGTGGCTGAGCCGGCCGTCGGCGAAGCCGGCGATCAGGACTGGTACGCCCACCTGATCTGGATCGACGGACGCAAGTGCTTGCTGGTGACCCACGCCGGAACCCTGTTCTCGGTGTTCATGCCTGACGTCACCGCCGCGGGTCTGCGCCCGATCGGCCCGCCCGTGGTCTCGGCGATCCAGGCCGCGTTGCGCGCCGAACACCTGCCCGTCGATGCCCTCGGCGAACTCGATCCCCGGCAGGTGGCCGTGGCCAAGACCGCCGACCGCCGCGTCCTGGGCACCATCAACGATCTGGCGTTCACCGTCGAACACTCCATCGCCGCCGATGGTGGTCTGTCGCGCTGCGACGTCGATGTGCTCCACCATCGCCTGCATCGCACCATCAACAGCATCACCGGCTACACCCGTCCGATCGACCTGGTCATGCGTACGCTCAGCAACCGCCCGGTATCCGGTAGCGGGTAACCGTCGAGGAGCTGGCCATGTCGACACTGCTCGACGCCCTCACGTTCATGCACGGACCGGCCATGACGAACCGATTCAGGTTGTCGCCCCTCGCCGGGGTGCTCCTCGCGGTTACCGTGGGCGCACGGCTGACGGCATCACAACCGCTGCGGGGCAGGGCGGTTCGGCCCCGGCGGGTGGCCGTCGCGGCGGAGGTGCCACCGGGAGTCGGTGCAGGGGTGGCCGGTCAGGAGTGAGCCGGTGCGGCCGGCGGTCCGGGGGAGCACCGGTCAGGAGTCGCCGGGGACGGCGTGATTGACCTCGATGGAGCCGTCCGCGCCGTAGATGAGCGTCTGCACGGGCTGCGGCCCGGCCTCGCCGTGGTACCAGATCCCGCCCGTAGCGCCGGAGTAGTTCGCGGCCTCGCTCATGGCCTCCTGCACGGTCCAGTGCCGGGTGGCGGGAATCGGCGAGCCGTCCGGGCCGGTCATCCGGATCTCGAAGAAGAAATGGTCAGTGAACTGAACCATCGGTCGCCCCTGTATCTGTTCTGCCGCCGCCATCGGTCGACGGGAAGCCTAACGCCGCCCGGGAGACGGGGCTCAGCTCGAACCACGGCATCGCGGGTTGGGGTTCCTGGCCCGCGCCGCGCCGACCCGAACGCGGCGATCCGACTCGCCGCCACGTCGATGCCCAACTTCCATGCCATGCCGGACGGCAACTGATCGTGCGCCGTCTACGGCCTCGGGCCTGATTGGCACCAGGTGCTGATGTCGGCGATGACGGCGGGATCGACATGGTGGAGTTCGCGGTAGCCGGCGGGGGTGGACGGTCCGCTGCCGGTGAAAAAGTAGTGGTCCGCCGCGGGGTACAGATGGCTGGTGACGTCGATGTCGTCGGGCAGAGCGCCGGCCAATCGCGTGTGTTCTTCGGTCGTGACCTGGTAGTCGCGGCCGCCCTGGAGCAGCAGTAGCGGGAGGTGTAGCGCGGCGAGGGCGGCGCCCGGGTCGTAGGACCGAAGATCGAGCCAGTAGTGGGCCGGAACGCCGAAGGGAAGGTCGGCGGCCGGTGTCGACTCGGTCAGGTCAGGACTGTCGACGAGGGCGGCTTGCCGGATGAGCGTGGCCAGGCCGGGGTCGTGGTCGGGGTCACCGGTGGGATCGACTGAGAGCAGGTACCGGAGGAGACGAACAGCGGCGTGGTGGACCGGTTCGGCCGACACCGCCATCAGGATCAGCCCGGCGACGCCGGATTGGGCGTTCGCAGCCACCCGCGGGGCCATCGTCGCGCCCTGGCTGTGACCGAGCAGATAGATGCGCGTGCCGTCGATCGACGGGTGATCCCGAAGGGTGTTGATCGCGGCTAACGCATGGGGGATGTACTCGTCGGCGGCAGTGAAATCGGTTCTGGCCAAAACACTTTCGGGGTCGGCGTAGTTGATCTTGTCGAAGCGCAGTGTCGCGATCCCGCAGCTGGCCAGGCCCCAGGCGAGGTCTTTGAGTGGCTTGTTGGGTCCGACCGTCGAGTCACGATCGCTGGGCCCCGAGCCGGCCATCAACACCACTGCCGGCACCGGTGTGGTGAGGGTGTCCGGCAGACACAGGCTGCCCTCGACCGCCAGCCCTGCGCTCTGCAGCATCACGTCGTGCTCGGTGAACATCGCCGGGTCGGCGTAGGCCGGCGGCGTCCAACTCGGCTGCGCGACAACCGATGTGGCGGGTTGAAAGTGCAGCGACGCGAGTTCTCCACGGGAATCGACGGTGACCCGGAGTTGACATGTGCCGTGCTCACCGTCGATGCCCACGGTGACGACCCGGCCCCGTGCGTTCGCCGGACCGCACACCGGGGCTTGCGTCGTGATCACGGACCCCAGAGCCGCCGCGGTCTGGCGCCAGGCGTCGGCGAGCTGATCGGCGATTCCGTCGGCCTCGCGGATCGAAGCGTCGAGCATCGCCACCACCGGGGCGATGTCGTCGGCGCTGAGGTGGCCGGCGACAGCGGCGGCCACCGCGCAGGCATGGGCCCTCGGAGGCGGAGGATCAACCGCGGGTGTGTGCATTACGTTGAGTCCTCACCGTTGCGACGCCGTGGTCCCTGCCTGTCGTGACTGTCGTGACTCCCCGGCGCGGGGCCATGTATTGCCTCACTCGGGCGGATCGGTGTGCGCTTCAGCTGCAGTCCGGCCGGCGCCAACAGAAAGATCAGACAGCCCAACATGATAATGGCGAAGCTCCACAGACCGATGAGCAGACCGATGAGCAGGTGCATGAGGAATCCCGCGCAGAGCAGCGGGATTCGGGCACGCAACGGCAGCAACAAGCTGATCCCGAGGGACACCTCGATCCCAATGGGCAGCCATGTGAGCACCGCTTCGGGAATCGGTCGTTCGGTGATCCAAAAGACCACGCCGCGTTGCCAATTGGGCGCGCCGAAGTCCACGTTGCGGATCCAGTAGTACATCGCCGAACCGTTGTCCCAAGCCTCGTGGCTGAGCTTGGAGATGCCCGCCTGAAGGTACAGCCACGACACCTGCAGTTTGATCAGCGCAATACCGACGACGGCGACAGCCGCAGCCGTCCCGCCCGGTGCGCATCGGGGATCCTCCGGATCGCCGTTGGTCGGCTGCCAGTGCCACCGCCGGCCGTCGGTCAGGCAGACCGGAATCAGCAGCAACGCCACGATGCTCGAAATCTGGTCCCGCATCTGTTCTTCCTCCGGCGACCTGGTGAAGAACGCCCAGCCCTGCGGGAAGGCGGTGATGAGAATCTTCGCCACCGGCGTCGTCCGAGACACCCCCAGAACATTGTTCGGCAACTGCAGAATGGCGGTCCACGCCACCAGTAACGCGGCGGGCACAGCCAGTGCGATTAGAACCCGGCGGGAGACGGTCAGCCGTTGGCTCTGCCAGTAACGAGGCCCGCAGGCGGAGCGCGCCGTTCGACGAGTAGTCACCGACGGGAGACGACGGTGCGGCTTAAGTCTTCAGCACCGAGGCCAGTTCACCAATCATCACGTCGTGCTGGAACGGGTCGGTGAACGCGACTTTGCGGGTCTTGAAGATGTTGACGTTCAGGGCGACGTTCTCGTTGAGGGCCACGTTGACATTGGTGTGCAGGTTGAGGTTGATGTGATAGTTGATGTTGATGCTCCGCGGCCGCGGCGCGGCTGGCCTAGTGGCGGCTGCCGGACCCGGCACGGTCGGGGTGTCGACCTGCAAGCCGACCTTCTGGAACTCCTGTTCCACGCCAGCGACCGCATCGGAGACCACGTAGGGGCTTCCGGAGCGCACCGCTCGGGCGAATCCGGCGAAGTAGCCCGGGTCCTTGGCGGCGATGCTCTCCACGACCTGGTTGGCCGCTGCGATCTGCTGGGGGCCGTTGTTGTCGACGTACCCGGCCTTGTAGAAGTCGGCGAGCACGGCACGATTGCCGAGCTCCTTGGCCAACTCACCCTGGCCGAAGACGACCGCCAGGAACAACTGCTGCCCGCTGGCGTCACCATACGGCGACACCGCGTCAGGCCGAGCCTGGAAATGGATGGCCGCAGCCAATCCTCCTGCTGCGAGCGCCGACGCCGCAGCGGCGGCGACAACCCGAGACCTCATATCACCCCATTCCTTTGCCCAGAGTCTCCTCGGAGCAAATTTCCACCGGATGGTCTCGTAGCGTATTACCCGGTCGACCATGCAGCAACCCCCATGTTGGCAAACGCGTTGATCGTTGTGACCTCCGACAACGGGAGGACGGCGCGGGGCTTTGCCCCTCGCGGTGGCCCGAGCCGAGGACCGTGAACCGAGACAGCCCTCGCCACGGACCGGTCCCCGGCGAGTCGCCGTGTGCGCGACCGAGAACGGCCTATCGCGTGGCGCTGATCTCCACGCCGACCGCGATGGCTTGTTGGTTGCCGTTGACCCGGGTCAGATGCCCTCTGGTCCCCATGTCCTCGAGGAGCACGATGTCGCCGGCGTTCAAGGTGCGCTCGGCGCCGTCGCTGACGGTCACGGTGATCGAACCGGAGAGCATGAAGTACCACTGCCGGTAGGGCGACGGGTGCCATGGACCCGACCAGTCGGGCGCGAAGCGCAGCACGGCGAATCCGTCGGCGGGGATGAAGTCAGAAACCTCCATCGGTGTGGCCGGGGGAGCGAAGTCGCGCGTCTCCAGCGGAAGTGTGCAGTCCTCGAAATGCGAGCGGCCGGAGTCGTCGACGAAGAGTCGAAGGTACGTCAGGGGAATGACCACTTGTTCGCTGAGCCTCTCGTTGGGGTTTGGATCGATGCCGATCTGATTGGCTGATGGTTGCGTCGCCGGACGTTAGCCGACGCATTCGTGGTCGTCGTCCCCGGTTCAGCATGGCCGGGCCCGTCGTCAATGCCGGTTCGCCCAGGTCTCAGGATGTGATGTGACCCCGGGATGGGCATCGAGTTCGACTGATCGAGCCGTACGCGGGTAGTGTTCGCGGCCGGGGTTAGCGGAGGGGTCCGCAGATCGTTTGCTTGGGGGAAGAGTCGTGAAGAAATTGGGTTCATCCGGGCTGCCCAACGGGTTTCTGCCCGGTGATCGGGAGCCATTGCGGCCACTGGACTGGGTAGTTCGCTGCCTGGCCGCGCTGTGCGTGGTGGCGCTCACCGTGGGGCTGGTGCATCTGGTCCACAACCGCACCCGGCCGGCTGATCCGGCGGCGGTGGCTGCCGAGGGGTTCGCCGACGGTCAGGCTGCCGCGTTCGCCGGGTCGGCATCGGCTGGGACTACTGCGATGTCGGCGCAGGACCGCTCCGCCGGGCTGCCCGCCGAGGCAGTGGCAGGGCTGTCCTGGAATACCGCGGCGGGCCCGATGCGCCTGGTGCTGCCCGGCGGCCTCGGGCCGGCGCAGACCACCCGCGACGGGCAGATCGTCTACCCCGATGCCGGGTCCGGCTTTGATTTCCTGGCCGAGAACACCCCCGCCGGCGCCCGAACCGTGGCCCGCATCAGCAGCCCCGCCGGGGTGCGGGCCATCACGACCTTTCTGCGCACGAGCGCCGATGTGGTGATGCTGGCCCACACCAACGGCTACCTCACCGTCAACCGGGCCACCCCGACCGCGGAGACCGTGGCGATGTTCGCCCCCTCCGAAGCCCGCGACGCCAACGGCCAGCTGGTCCCCAGCAGTTACGTGGTGCGCCAGTACGGCATCGGCCTCTACCAGCTCTCGGAGGTCATCGCCCCGACCGAGAAGACCGCCTGGCCGGTCTACGTCGACCCGCCGGTCGACCTCACCGCGCCGCTGCCGCAGTTCGACTTCTCGTCGATCACCGACACGATCTCCGGGGCGGCGGCGTCGGTCGCCGGCGCCGCGACGTCCGCAGCGTCGGCGGTGGCCTCCGGTGCCAGCGCGGTGGGCACGTTCGTCAAGAACAATCCGCTGGAATCGGCCATGCTGGTCGGCGGTGTCGCGCTGTCGCTGACCGGGGTGGGCGGTGCTGCGGGGGGAATGATGATCGCCGCAGCGGCAGTCAACGTGTCTTCGGCCGTCACCGACGTTGTGGCGGCGCACAATCCCGACAACGTATTGCTTGGAAATCTGTCCACGACACTCGCCGCCGCCTCGATGGTGACCCCCCAGGGCATGGGCAAGCGTGCCATCAAGGAAGTGGTGGAAGAGGGCGTCGGTCAGGCCGTCACACGAGCGAGCCGCCACGCCGACGAGTTCGTCATCGATGTCGCCGAGTCCACACCGACGCCACCGGGGCAACTCGTGGACGAGATCGCCGAAGCGGTTCGTCCGGGAATCGGCCCCAAATCTCCGAATGCTCCGCCCGCCGGTGGCGTGTATGTCGTCTACGACCGTCAAGGCACGCCTGTATACGTAGGGCGTTCGATCGATGTCGAGAGACGCCTGGCCAGGCACGCCAGCCAAGGTGCCAAGCTGCGGCCCGGCGAAGCAGTCCAGATCTACCGCACCGACGACCTCAATACGCAGCGCGGTGTGGAACAGATCTTGATGGACGACAACGGTACGTTGCGCACACGAACAAACCCCGATGGCCGCAACATAATTCGCGGTGTCTCAGAGTCCAATCCGAACAGCAGCACGTACAACCAAGCGGGGCAGGACTATTTGAACGGGCGGGAAGCGCCCCCGATCGTTGAGCGTCCTTCCCCTGCCGCCGAAGCGCCCCAGCCTGCTGAGCGTCCTTCCTCGGACGCCGAACAGCGCGCCAACCAGTCCGCTCAAGCGCAGTCGGCCGCCGAACAGCAGCGCGAGAGCGCACAAAAGGCAGCGCAAGACAACAACAATCAATCGGGGTCGCAGTCAGCACAGCGAGACAACAACTCCGGGTTCAACGGAAACCGCGCCTCTTCCGACAACAAAAAAGAGGACAAGAAGAGCAAGCAACACCACCCCAGGCCGACGGGCTAGCAACCCCGACTTCTGGCATGCTTCCAGAACGTTGGCTTTGCGGCCTTTGCCATTTCGTGAAGTCACGGAAGGGACGACAACGCTATGAGAGAGTCTGCTGATGGGTGACGCTGACGGAACTGCGCCCAAGTACCGGCCACCGTCGCCGAGGCTGACACTGCCGCTCACCGCCGACCAGCTACCGGAGAATCCCGGGTTTAACCGCATCGTCCTGAGAGGCCCAGTACCCGCGCAGGAAGACTGGGCGGTGCTGGCGGCGTACATGCGCAGGTACCCGCACCTGGGTCTGTACGTGGACAGCGATATACGCGATCTGGAGTTCCTGCGGCATTTCCCGTGGCTGCGCACGTTCAGCTTTTTGGCCCCCGACGTCGAATCGGTCGACGGGCTGCTTCACGTCGCTGAGAACCTGCGCATCCTCGAACTCTCACCGACCAAGCGGCGGCTGTCCCTCACGGTCTTGAAGCGGCTGCCACAGGTCGACCGTCTGGGGGTGGATGGGCCATGGCAGGGGTTGGACGTCCTGGGTGATCTTCCGTCGTTGCGGGCGTTGACCCTGAGCAGCATCAAGGTGGAGTCGCTGGACTTCCTGCGCGGCGCAACCGGGTTGGTCATGCTGTTCCTGCGTTTGGGCAAGGTGGACGACATCTCCGACCTCACATCCTTGCCGCACCTGCAGGAACTCACGGTGTACCGCACGAGGATCGGTGATCTGGCGCCGCTGTCGGACTGCGTGCAGTTGGCCTATCTGCAACTGGAATCGGTGCCCGCGCCGACGCTGCCCGACCTGTCGAAGCTGACCCACCTGAAGGTGTTGTGGTTGGCCAACCTCGCCGGCATGGACGACCTGACGCCGGTCGCCGCTGCACCCGATCTGCGCTATCTACTGGTGCAGAGTTCGACCTTGGATCCGCAGGCGCTGGCCGTGCTTCGAGGGCATCCCACCCTGGAGTATCTGACCGCTGCTCTGGGCAGCAAGAAACGGATCGCGCAAGCCTACGAGGCGGCGCCGTATCCGCGCGATGACGACGACAAGTATCAATTCGGCTTTCGACGAGAGCTGGCCAAAATGATATTTGCTGATCCTGACGGGGCGACGTAGCGGTGGGGGCATGGGGTGAAGGGATTTTCGACAACGATGGGGCTGCTGATTGGGCCGCCACCTTCGACGACACCGATGTCACCGACCGGTTGGGGTTGATCGAGCACACGCTGCAGCGAGGTACCTCGTCGGGTTACCTCGACATCGATGACTGTGAGGCAGTGCTGGCCGCCGCCGCAGTCGTCGCCTCACTGTTGCCCGGCGGTCCTGCCCTGGACCCGAGTTACGGGCCGCAAACCCTCGACGACACAGCGGAATTCGATGTGACCGACGAACTGCGGGCCCTGACCGTGGCAGCACTGCGGGGCGTTACTGGTGCGAATTCGGAGTGGATGGAACTCTGGGGGGATTCCGATGCCGATCCCGTGCAGCTCGCCAACGAGCTGATGACCGTGGTGGCCGAAGACCCGTAGAGCACGATCCGATCGTGGCTCGCTGCGAGCAAGACGTAAGGACGTACTGACGCATTTGCGGCATTGCGTCAGCGGGTGTGCCTGTTTTGTCGGTGGGTGTCGGCAAGATCGCCGGCATGGACACATGCGGAGAGGGCTTGGTCGTACCGGAGGACTGCCTGCGATGGTGCCAAGCCCAGGACTACGGGGTGATGGTCGGCGGCGATATGGCCGAGGTCGATCTGGACTGGTGGAACACCCGGCTGGACTCCCACCGCATCCCGGTTCGGCTCTGGGGCCGCAACGCCGACGGTGTCCCGGTCAACCGCGGCAAGGCATTTCTGAGCCGCGACGACATCAACGGCTCCTTGCCGTCCAAGGGTCCGGCGGATCTGGTTGTGCTCTACCGCGCCGCGGCCTGGCTGAAGGGCCACCGGAAGGGTCTGCTGCAGGAACAGGTGACACAGTTAGTCACGCGGCCTGATCGGCCGGTGTGGTCATGATTGCTTCGAATTCGATCGGGGTCAATCTGCCGAGGCCGAGCTGGCGACGGCGTCGGTGGTAGGTGCGTTCGATCCAC
>CAIRCP010000097.1 GCA_903877095.1 uncultured Actinomycetes bacterium
AGCAACCGGGATCGACCGAAACACACTGAATCAGTGTCCACCTGATGCTGCCACCACACCACCGGTAAACGCCCCAGACCAACGCGACATACCAGCAATTTTCCAACCCCACAGAGGAGCGAAGCGCCCCTGCCCAGCTACTGAGACTGTGCCTTCACGGTCCCGGGTGAAGGCATACGCAGGCGGGGCGCCGGCGCTGGCATAGCGCAGCGAGCGCGTGGAAGCCTGATAGACCCCGTACCACATCGTGAAGTAATGCTCACCCTGCTGATCCATCTGGAACAGGCGGTTGAGTTCTTCCAGTGCCGCATTCGGCGTCAGCAGCGTCTCGATACCGATGGTTCCCGAGCGCAACAGGTTGTGCACCGAGACCGACAGCAGCGCAGGCTCGATACCGTGCCCGGATACGTCGGTGAGGTAGACCAGCAGGTGGTCGTCGTCGATCCAGGTGTAGTGGAAGGAGTCCCCGCCGAGCGCCCGAGCCGGCAGGTACCGCGAGGACACCCGGACTTTGCCGACGAGGCCGGCCGGCATGATCGACGCCATATAGGCTGCGGCGCTGTCCAATTCGGCCGCCAACCGGTCGCTCTGCTGCTGAAGCTGTTGAGCCAGAACGCGATTGCGTTCGGTGGCCTCCATCGTGGCGGTGACGTCAGCAACCTGGGTGACGAAGCTCTCCACCTGCCCGTTCTCGTCACGTACACAACTCGCCGACAGATCCCCCCAGATCAGATGACCGTCGGCGTGGATGTACTGCTTGATCATCCGGTAGGAGTCCAGCCGTCCTGCAAGAACTTCTTTGGACTTCTCCAGGTCTGCGTCCAGGTAATCCGGCGCGGTCAGATCCTGCCAGGTCTTCTGCATCAGGGTTGCGGCGTCGTATCCGTAAAACTGACAGAGCGCGTCGTTGACTTCCATGAAGCGACCGTCGGTGGTGATGACGCTCATTCCGATGGCAGCGTTTTCAGTAGCCCGGCGGTAGCGTTCGTCGGCCCTGGCCTGCTGACGGCGTGCCTCATGCGCCTCCTGTTCCGCGGCCACTTCGTCATCAATGAGACGGATCGAGACGGTGAAACCGTCTTGGTCGCCATCGTCGTCGTGAAGAGGTCGCGCGTTCAGGAAAGCCCAGTGGGTGACGCCGTCCCGCCCGATCACCCGGACACGCCCGTTGACTTTGCCGCCCGCCATCACGCTCGAGGTGCTGGCGGCCAGGATCGGCGCGTCCTCCGGGGGAATCGCCTCAAGTACCTGCCGGCCGATCCAGTATTCGGGCGGCGCGCCCAGCGACTCTTTGCACGATGGGGAGATCCAGACGAACCTGCCGTCCCGGATGTGCGCGACCACGTCGGCGGCGTTCTCCGCCAGCAGCCGGTACTGGCGTTCGGAGGCTGCCAGTCGTTGGACGGCCAGGAAACGGCCGGTCACATCACTCCAGGTCAGGCTGATCAGGTCCGGACCCGCCTTGGTGGCACGGATATCGAAGCGGCTTGAATCATCGACGGCGTTATTGAGATCGGTGAAGTCGTCGAGGATCACTGGCTTCCCGTCCTGAAGACACTGAACGAAACGCCCCTTGAGCCAGGTTGAGCTCGACACCGGTGTCGGAGCGTCAGGGCTGGAGCCGAGTAGTTCGCCTTCGTCCATTCCGAGATAGGAACAGGCGGCACGGTTGGCGCCTCGAATCACGAAATCGACCACCCGGCCACCAGGATCGCGAACCGCCTCCAACAACAACTGCGGATCAAGCATGCTGTCAGAACTGGCCCGCAACAACGCGTGTGCCGCCTCGGTGGCCTCCTCCGCGGCAACTTCGTCATCGATCACCCGCAGCGATGCGGTGAAACCATCCTGGTGTCCATCGGCATCGAAAAAGGGCCTGCCGCGCACTTGGACCCAGTGGGTGAGGCCATCCACCCCGATGACTCGCAACCGGCCCGTCACACCCTCGCCGGCCAGCACCTGCGAGACCAGAGCCGCATGCTTCCCAGCGTCCGCCGGAGCGACCACCTCCCGCGATTTCCGACCGATCCAGTAGTCGGGCGCAGCACCCAGCACGTCCTCAACAGACGGGGAGACCCAGACGATCACTCCGTCCCGCTCGCGGTAGACCACATCGGCGGCGTTCTCGGCCAGCAGCCGGTAATTCCGCTCGGAGGCCGCGAGGCGCTGCGTCGCCTCGGAACGCTCGGTGACGTCCCGCCAGGTGAGGCTGATCAGGTCGGGACCCGCCTTGGTGGCTCGGAAGTCGACCTGTCGCTCGTCGTCGAAGAGCTCGCTGTAGAACGGGAAATCGTCGAGGATCAGCGGCTTACCCAGCTCCAGGCACTCGACGAATCCCTCCCACAGCCCGGAACCCTCGAGATTGGACAACGACTCGAGCTGACTCAAGGTGACTAACTCGTGTTCCTCGCGCCCGAGAAAAAGGCAGGCGGCACGGTTGACGCTGCGATACGCGAGATCGACCAACTGACCGTCCGGATCGCGGACCGCCTCGAACAACACCTGCGGATCGAGCATGCTGTCGGTACTGGCACGCATCAAGAACTGAGTTGACTCAAGGGCCTGCTGTGCGGCCACTTCGTCATCAACCAGATGGAGCGAGACGATGAAACCATCCGGGCGGCCAGTCGCGTCGTAGAAGGGCTTGCCGCGGGTGTCGGCCCAGTGGGTGACGCCATCCACCGAGACGACCCGAAAACGATCCCGGACCGACTCCCCTGCCGTCACCATCGCGAGCCGGCCGGCCGCGGCGGGCCGGTCCTCCGGGGGGACCGCATCCCGCGATGCTCGCCCGATCCAGTATTCGGGCGGTGCGCCCAGGACGTCCTCGACCGAGGGGGACACCCAGACGATCTTTCCGTCCCGTTCATGGAACACCACGTCCGCGACATTCTCGGTGATCAGCCGGTACTGCTGTTCGGAGTCCGCACGGCGCTGGGAGGCCTCGTGCGCCGATCTCCACCGGCTGAGATAACGGCTGATGAGACCGATCACCTGAGGACCCCCATGAACGACACGGCCCGAGATCCCCGTGGCCCTCCCTTGGCCGGGAGCAAATTAATGTCCACGCTAACAGAGAGCCAGCAAAGAGATTCGGGGGCAGAAGCCCCACCCGTGGTCGGCGCTCTCCGGGGTTTACCTCTCCACAGTCGCGGCGCGCAACGACGACGGGATCAGCGGCTCGTCGAGCAGGCGGCCGAACCGCTCGGTCAGCCCCACCCCGGCCGGGCGGTTGTCCAGCCACGCGCGCAGCAGCCGGTACCCCTCGACGTAGGTGCTGGTGTAGGCCCGCCACAACGGCGAGGTCAGGAACTTCAGCGACTGCCGGGCCCGGCTTTCGTCGACCAGCAGCCAGCGCTGCAAGTAGGCGGCGACCTCGTCGGCGTCGCGGTGCTCGTCGTGCAGCATCAACGCGGCGTCCTGGCGCACTTCAGCCAGCGCCGCCGCAGCGGCGGACAGCGTCTCCGCGCGCTCGCCGTCGAACCGCATGCCCAGATCGGCGTAGATCTCCGCGGCCCACCGGCCCCAGCCCTCGCCGACCGCGGCGTACAACGCCAGATCGGCCAGGCCCTCAGCCATCAGGCACTGCGGGGTGTTGACCAGGAAGATCGTCTGCTCGGCTTGCCCCAGCGCGGCGACCAGGCCGGCTTCCTTGCGGCAGTGTTCGGTGTGGTGTCCCGGGTAGGACTCGTGGGCGACCAGCACCGGCAGGTGCGACATCTGCTGCTTGAGGTCGGCGTTGACCGCCACCCGGGAGCGGTAATCGCCTTCGTAGTAGTTGAAACCCGACCACGGTTTGTCCGTCACCACCTCGTAGACGACGGTCTCGGAGTCCGGCAGCGGGTAGGTGGTGCGCACGATGTCGCGCAACGCGCTGGAGAACGCGTGGATGGCCTCCTCCAGACGGTGCGGCGGAATCTCCTGAGCCCGCCGGTGTGCGGCCATCCGATCGGCCAGCGACCCGGAGCCGCCGAGCGCCTCGTCGATGCGGACGTGCGCGGCGCGGTACCGCTCGGGGTCGCCGCGGCTGATCTCGACGTCGAAGTAGTCGCGCACCTCGTCGACGAACCCGACCTGCTCGCCGGCGAATTTGCGTCCCCCGCAGGCCAGCGCCCGCAGGTGGGCGGCGATGAAGTCGGCGCGCTGGCCGGTGAAGCCGCCGGTGCGGGGCACGTCCGGCAGCGCGGCCAGCAGACGTTGTGCCTGGGCGGCCAGGCCGGACGGGTCGGGGGCCGGCTCGTCGGCGACCTGGCGGCGCAGCCGGGCGTCACCGGTGAAGGAGTCGACGTAACCCTCCTCGACGCGGTCGAACCGCAAACCGAGCAAAAGGTATTCGCGAATCAGGTGGTCGGGCTCCATGCCGTTCACGCTAACTGCAAGACTGAGCAGATGGCGCGGCTGAACGAACCGAGCCCCTATGTGGAGTTCGACCGGAGCGATTGGCGCGGCTTGCGCATGTCGACTCCGCTCAAACTCACCGAGGAGGAGCTGGAAGGCCTGCGCGGCCTCGGCGAGCAGATCGACCTGCTGGAGGTCGAGGAAGTCTTCCTGCCGCTGGCCCGGTTGATCCACCTGCAAGTCGCCGCGCGACAGGGGTTGTTCGCCGCCACTGACGAGTTCCTGGGCGAACCACGGCAGAACCCCGACCGGCCGGTGCCGTTCGTCCTCGGCGTCGCCGGCAGCGTCGCCGTCGGAAAGTCCACCACGGCCCGCGTGTTGCAGGCGCTGCTGTCCCGATGGGACGACCACCCCCGGGTCGACCTGGTCACCACCGATGGTTTCCTCTACCCCAATGCCGAACTCCACCGGCGAAACCTCATGCACCGCAAAGGTTTCCCGGAGAGCTACAACAGGCGGGCACTGATGCGGTTCGTGACGTCGGTCAAGTCCGGCGCCGACCAGGTGCACGCGCCGGTCTACTCACACCTCATCTACGACATCGTCCCGGGCGAGAAGCACGTCGTCACCCACCCGGACATCCTGATTCTGGAGGGCCTCAACGTCTTACAGACCGGGCCGCGTCTGATGGTCTCGGACCTGTTCGACTTCTCGGTTTATGTCGATGCCCGCATCGAGGACATCGAGCAGTGGTACATCGACCGATTCCTGGCGATGCGGGCCGGGGCGTTCGCCGACCCGGCCTCGCATTTCCACCACTACGCCGGCCTCACCGACGATCAGGCCGTCTCCGCGGCTCGCGACATCTGGCGAACCATCAACCGGCCAAACCTGATCGAGAACATCCTGCCGACGCGGCCGCGGGCCACCGCGGTGCTGCGCAAGGATTCCGACCACGCGATCAAGCGGTTGCGGCTGCGCAAGATCTAGAGCGGTTCGGCGGGCAGTCAGGTCCCGAATCGCCGGCGCCGGCGACTGAAGTCGCGCAGCGCCCGCAGAAAGTCGACCTCCCGGAAGTCCGGCCAGTGCGCCTCGGTGAACCACATCTCCGAGTAGGCGCTCTGCCACAACAGGAATCCACTGAGCCGTTGCTCGCCCGACGTCCGGATCACCAGGTCGGGATCGGGCTGTCCGGAGGTGTACAGGTTCTCGTCGATGCTCTCCACCGTGACCGCCTCGATCATCTGCTCGGGCGTGGCGCCGTCGGCCAGTTGCTTGCCGAGCAGCGAGCGGACGGCGTCGACGATCTCCTGCCGTCCCCCATAGCCAACGGCGACGTTGACGTGAAAACACCCGGCGGGCGCCGAGGCCGTCGCAGCGTCGACCGCACCGCGCACCCGCCGGGCCGGTTCCTCGCCGATCAGTTCCAGATCGCCGACGGTGCGCACGCTCCAGTGGTTGACCGGTGCACAGATCTCCTCGACGACATCGGTGATGATTTCGATCAGATCGGCGAGTTCCTCGGGATCGCGCTGCAGATTCTCCGTCGAAAGCAGGTAGATGGTCGCCATCTCGATGCCCGCCGCGGCACACCACCGCAGCATCTCGGCGATCTTGGCAGCGCCCATCCGGTAGCCGTAACTGACGTCGTCGTAACCGGCGTCACGCGCCCAGCGCCGGTTGCCATCGCACAGCACGGCAATATGCCTCGGAAGTGCAGCTTTGGCGTTGTCGAGCTCGTGGCGCAGACGCGCCTCGTAGAGCCAGTAGGCCGGTCCTTTGAGGCGCGGCGGAATGATCTCCACGACAAACCAGACTACTGTGGCGCTCGGGACGAGAACGGCGCTAACTCAACCTCGAATCGGGAGGCGTCCAAGGGGCTGAAGCACGAAGCCCCGCCGGAGCGCCGACCCATCAGACCGTGGCGGAGGGGAACATGACTTCGGGGACCGACATCACCGATCCCGACGCGCAGCCGTCCGGCAGCAGCGAGGCCGAGGACTTTCCCGAAGCCGTCGTCGACGGCATCAGCGAACTCCTCGGAAGGCCACGCGCGCGCGGCTGGATTCACGTCTATTCCGCAGCCGTCGCGGCCGTCGCGGGCGCCACACTGGTTTCGGTGTCCTGGGCGTTGCAGGGCACGCGGGCCGGACTCGCCACCCTGATCTACACCCTGACCATCGTCGGGATGTTCACCGTCAGCGGTACCTACCACCGGGTCAAGTGGACATCGCCCACCGCCCACAAGTGGATGAAGCGCCTGGACCATTCGATGATCTTCGTGTTCATCGCGGGGAGTTACACGCCGTTCGCGCTGCTGGCGCTCCCGGAACGCAAGGGCTGGACGCTGTTGTGGATCGTCTGGGCCGGGGCGCTGGCCGGCGTGCTGCTCAAGATGTTCTGGCCGTCGGCGCCGCGCTGGGTCGGCGTGCCGCTCTACCTGGTGCTGGGCTGGGTCGCCGTCTGGTTCATCGGGCCCATCATGAGCGGCGCCGGGGTCGCGGCGGTGGTGCTGTTGATCGTCGGCGGCGTGCTGTACAGCGTGGGCGGAGTGTTCTACGCACTGAAATGGCCCAACCCCTGGCCGGCGACGTTCGGGCACCACGAGTTCTTCCACGCCTGCACGGCGGTCGCCGCGATCTGCCACTACATAGCAATGTGGTTCGCGGTCTTCAACTGACCGCTTGATGCCCTAGGGCGCTGCTGATGTAGTGAGCCCGTGGCGGGGCGGCGATTCGGGCCGTGGCCCGGATTGGGCTTTCGGGTGCCGAGATTGGGCTTCTGCGGCGGCCAGGGCCGGCGCTCTGGTGGCCGGTGGGCCTGGGTTCAGGC
>CAIRCP010000098.1 GCA_903877095.1 uncultured Actinomycetes bacterium
CCCGGCCACCGATGAGACATCCCACAGATCGCCCTGCGAATCCGAATTACCCTGCACGACAACATTATCGCAGGTCAAGCACCAAAAACCGGATCAACACAGCGACTGGTGCACTACCGGATTGTTCAGCAGACTCCTAGGAGACCCATGACCGCGAAGTTCTTCTGGTTCCTCCCCACCAACGGAGACAGCAGGTCCATCGTCGCTCTCTCCCACACCGCGACGCACCAATCGATTCCCAACGGCTACCGCGCACCGAGCCGCCGCTATCTGGCCGAAGTCGCCCGCGCCGCAGACCGCCTCGGCTTTGAAGGGGTGCTCACCCCCACCGGAACGTTCTGCGAAGACGCCTGGCTCAGCGCCGCGGCATTACTGGCCGAAACCGAGCGGCTGAAGTTTCTGGTGGCCTTCCGGCCGGGCCTCGTCCCGCCGACGCTGGCCGCCCAGCAGGCCGCGACCTTGCAGCGTTTCTCCGGCGGCCGGCTGTTACTCAACGTGGTCAGCGGCGGCGAGGACGCCGAGCAGCAACGCTTCGGCGACTGGCTGGACCACGACCAGCGCTACGCCCGCACCGCCGAGTTCGTCAAGATCGTCAAGGACATCTGGACCCACGACTCGGTCGACTTCGACGGCGACCACTACCGCATCCGCGACGGCCGGGTGTCCGAGCCGCCGAATCCGTTGCCGCAGTTGTACTTCGGCGGCTCATCACCGGCTGCCCTGCCGATCGCCGCGCAGTACATGGACTCCTACCTCACCTGGGGAGAGCCGCCGCAGGCCGCAGCCGCCAAGATCGCCAAGGTGCGTGCGCTGGCCGAACCGCTCGGCCGCACATTGCGTTACGGAATCCGCCTGCACACCATCAGCCGGGACACCTCCGCCGAGGCCTGGGCGGTGGCCGAGAAACTCCTGAGCGACCTGTCCCCGGAGGACGTCGCGGCGGCGACCCGACTCAACGCCAAGTCGGAGTCGGAGGGCCAGCGGCGGATGACGGCGCTGCACGGCGGGCGGCTGGATGAACTCGAGATCTATCCGAACCTCTGGGCCGGTGTCGGCCTGGTCCGCGGCGGAGCGGGCACCGCGCTGGTGGGCAGCCACGAAGAGGTGGCCAACCTGATCGTCGAGTACCACTCCAGTGGGTTCGACGAGTTCATCCTCTCGGGCTACCCGCACCTGGAAGAGGCGTACTACTTCGCCGAGGGTGTGCTGCCGATCCTGCGGGCCAAGGGCGTGGCGAACTAGAAGGTGCCCAGTACCGCTGCGCCCCTGGTGGATTCAGCGATCTGACGGCAACCAGTCGACGTCGAACTCGACCACCAACTGGGCGGGAACCGCCAGCGCCAGTGGGGTGAAGCGGCCGGCCACCTCGTCGCGGGCGACTCCGGTGATCACCCGACCGCCGAAGCCGTCGACCTCACCGGGGACCTTGACCGTCAGCGTCGCGCCCGTCGAACCCGCTTGGGGCGTAAGGAAAAACGACTCCCCCGGCTGCAACGGTCCGCTGATCACTGATCCGTCTTCGCGGACCACCGTCGCACCGGTGGCGTCCAGCGCCGCGGAGGTGGTGGTCATCAGACGCAGCGGTCCGACCACGCCGTCGGCATCGACCACGGCATCGTCGGAGACGAGCGTCGGCGTGACGGCCGCCTCGCGGGCCGCCCGGGCGCCGGCGAGCAGGTATTGGTACAGATAGACGATCGGTTCGGCATTGCGGTACAGCGGCGATCCATGCAGACGGAACGTCACGTCGTCGACGATCGCGTCGCCCTCAACCGCCAGCCGGTAGTGCCGGTAGCCGCCGCCGTGCCGGGCGAAACGGCTCTGCAGGAACGTGCTTCCCACACCGAGGGAACGGGTCACCTTGCCGCCGCCGGGGGCGACGGCGATGGACGACGCCTTGACGTCCACCCACACCAGACCGTCCACCGACTTCTGCAGGGTCAGCGTTGCGCCGGTGACGGTCGACACCATGGCGGCGTAGCCGGCGAGTTGCCGGTCGGCGTCGAATTCGACGGTCATCCCGTCGGCGTCGCGTCGGGTGCGGATCGGGACGTTGAGGGCGCGGGTGTCGAGTTCGAGGCCATTGCTCAAATACCAGATCGCGGCCTGGGTTCCCGCGATGGCTTCGTGCTCGCCGATGTTGCGGCCGCCCAGGGCGTAGCCAGCGGCGCGCAGCCGGGCGCTGAGCACCTTTGTCGACTGCATCGGGTAGGAGTTGCGCAGAATCCAGTCGACCTCGGCTTCATGCGCCCTGGCCTGCAGATGCGGCACCGCAGCCCAGGTGTCGGCCGAGTACCGCGACGGCCGGGTGGGCGCGATACCGCTGAAGTCCAGCGAGTAGGCCTGGATATTCGGATTGAGCCGGATGAGGTCGGTGCGTGCCGAGGTGCCGTCCGCGAAGACGATGGTGTCCACGGTGTGGGAGTACGTCCCCCCGCGATACCGGGTCATCCGGGACAGGTCGACGCCGGGAGTCGGCTGGATGCGTCGGTGGACGTCGATGCGCGCCGGTGCGGCGGGAGCCGGCAGCGGCAGCAAAGGCAGAGATGGCATGGGTTGATCTTTCGTCGGTCGCATTGAGCAGCGCAGACGACGTCGTCACAGGGACGACGGGGCTGAGCGCAGGGAATTACGGCGTCAGAAGATCAACAACAACAGACGCACGGGACGAAGCAGCGCGTAGATACAGAGCGCAGCGTTGCGTGCTGTTGCATGGGCCTCACACTACAAGATCGGCCGACCTGCGCGGTATTTTCTTCACGGCTGATTTTAATCTCCCGGTAGTGGCTGGCATCCGCCACAATGATTCGACTCATCGAGCAGACGGAGGACTTACATGGTGGCGCAGAACGAATCGCAGGCACTGGGAGCATTAGCGGCACGGCAGTTGGCGAACGCCACCAAGACCGTCCCGCAACTGGACACCATCACACCGCGGTTTCTGCTGCACCTGCTGAGCTGGGTTCCGGTCGAGGCCGGCATCTACCGCGTGAACCGGGTGGTGAACCCTGACCGCGTCGAAATCCACGCCGAGGTCGGCGGGGAGAACGCCGACGACCCGCTGCCCCAGACCTATGTCGACTACCAGACCAGCCCGCGTGAGTTGACGCTGCGTGCCATCACCACTCTGCTCGACGTGCAGACGCGGGTGTCGGACCTCTACTCCAGCCCGCACGACCAGACCACCCAGCAGCTTCGCCTGACGGTCGAGACCATCAAGGAGCGTCAGGAATCCGAGCTCATCAACAACCCGGAGTACGGGCTGCTCTCCCAGGTGACTCCCGAGCAGACCATCTCCACGCTGGCCGGCGCGCCCACGCCTGACGACCTCGACGCCCTCCTGACCAAGGTGTGGAAGACCCCCGCCTTCTTCGTGACCCACCCGCTCGGTGTGGCCGCGTTCGGGCGCGAGTGCACTCGCCGCGGCGTGCCGCCGGTGGTGGTGAATCTCTTTGGCGCGCAGTTCATCACCTGGCGCGGCATCCCGATCATCCCCAGCGACAAGGTGCCGGTCGAGGACGGCAAGACCAAGTTCATCCTGGTGCGCACCGGCGAGGAGCGCCAGGGTGTGGTGGGCCTCTACCAGCCCGGACTGGCCGGCGAACAGGCACCCGGGTTGTCGGTGCGCTTCACCGGCATCGACCGGTCGGGGATCGCCTCCTACCTGGTCACGCTGTATTCGTCGCTCGCGGTACTCACCGATGACGCGCTCGCTGTTCTCGACGGCGCGGCGGTCGACAGCTACCACATCTACAAGTGGTGAGCGAACCTCCGATCAGCGAGGCGGAGCTTTCCGCGCTCGCCACCCAGTTGTACGGCAGACCCGGCACCGACAGCCCGCCGCAGTCGGTGCCGGTGGCCCCGCGAGGATCGGTTCCGGACGTCACCGCACCAACGTCGTACGGCCACACCGCACTGAGTGTGCCGCCCGTCGGTATACCGGCCGGCACACTGCCGTCGTCGACGGGAGTCGTCCTGCCGCAGCCGGTGAGTCCGGGACCGGATCCCATTCCGCCGCAAGTGGTTCCGGTTGCTCCACGTGGCGAGATGCCGGACACCACTGCGCCGGCTTCCATGGCCGGCACAGGGGCGGGACTCGAGCACCACGGCGTGCCCACCGGCCACATCCCTGCGCCGGGCGGCACGGGCTATGTCCCGTCCTCGGACATCGCCCCCTTCCTGTCTGGCCCGAACATGTCCAGCCCGAACCTGACTGCGCCGCAGACACATACGTCGGTTCCCAGTGCCACGGATCCGCAGGCGGCACTGTCAGCGGCGGACGGATTCACCGGCGGCGCGCACTCGTTGCTGGCGCTGGCGGATTTTGCGATCCCGGCCGGGATCGTCCCGACGGTCCCGGGGGTGCTGGCGAGCGCAGCACCGACGGTTCCGGCTGTTCCGGCTGTTCCGTCGATGAGTGCATTTGCCATTCCGGGTTTCTCGATCGAGGTGCCGACACTGCCGCACTTCGGCGCTCCGTCGGTGCCGTCCGCGCCGTCGGCGCCGATGACCGGCGACGAGGCGAACTACTACTTCACCTCCGCGTTCGCCGCCACGCCTCCCGGTTTCGGCAGCCCGGTTCCACAGCTACCCGACTCGCACGAGATCTTCGACGTTCACCGCCTGCGCGCCGATTTCCCGATCCTGCGCGAGACCGTCAACGGCAAGCCATTGATCTGGTTCGACAACGCGGCCACCACGCAGAAGCCGCAGGCCGTCATCGATCGCATTTCGTACTTCTACGCCCACGAGAACTCCAACATCCACCGCGCTGCGCATGAACTGGCCGCCCGGTCCACCGACGCCTACGAAGAGGCGCGCGACACCGTGCGCCGTTTCATCAATGCGCCGAAGTCCGAACAGGTCATCTTCGTTCGCGGCACCACCGAGGCGATCAACCTGGTTGCGAAGTCCTGGGGCGCAAAGCACTTGCAGCCCGGCGACGAGATCGTCGTCACCATCCTCGAGCACCACGCCAATATCGTTCCGTGGCAGATGATCGCGCAACAGACCGGCGCGGTGCTGAAGTTCGCGCCGGTGGACGACGCCGGCAATCTCCTGATGGACCGGTTCGAGGATCTGCTGGGCCCGCGCACCAAGTTGGTTTCGGCGACACACCTGTCGAACGCGCTCGGGACGGTGAACCCGGTGCACGACATCGTCGCCATGGGTCATCGCTATGGCGCCCGCGTGATGATCGACGGCGCCCAGTCCGTTCCCCACGTGCCGATCGACGTTCAGGCCTGCGGTGCGGACTTCTTCGTGTTCTCCGGGCACAAGATCTTCGGACCCACCGGAATCGGCGTGCTCTACGGAACCGAGGAAGTCCTCGCCGAGATGCCGCCATGGCAGGGCGGCGGCAACATGATCGCCGACGTCACCACCGAACGGGCCATCTATCAGGGCCTGCCCAACAAGTTCGAGGCCGGGACCGGCAATATCGCCGACGCGGTGGGTCTCGGCGAAGCTCTGCGCTACGTCGAGAAGGTCGGCGTGGAACGGATCGCCGCCTACGAGCACGCACTGCTGGACTACGCCACGCCGCGTTTGGCGGCGATCCCCGGCGTGCGGATCGTCGGCACGGCCGATCACAAGGCCAGCGTGCTGTCCTTTGTGCTGGCCGGACACGATCCCATCGAAGTCGGCAAGGCGCTGAACACCGAGGGCATCGCAGTGCGGGCCGGGCACCACTGCGCCCAGCCGATCCTGCGCCGGATGGGCCTGGAGATGACGGTCCGCCCGTCGTTCGCGTTCTACAACACGTTCGAGGAAATCGATACCTTCATCGCGGCTATGCACCGCATCGCCGACGGAAGCCTCTCGGCGAAGTCGACTCCGACCCCGACCCCGACCCCGAATGACGGAGTCGGGCAGCACGGCTGCGGCGGGTGACCGAGAGAGGACCAGCGGACAGATGAGCAGGATCGCCAACGACATCACCGAACTGACCGGCGGCACTCCCCTGGTTCGTCTGCGTCGGGTCACCGACGGCGCCGCGGGTGACGTCGTCGCCAAGTTGGAGTCCTTCAACCCGGCCGGCAGTATCAAGGACCGGATCGGTGTCGCGATGATCGACGCTGCCGAGCAGGCCGGCCTGCTCGGCCCCGACACCGTCATCCTCGAACCGACCAGTGGCAACACCGGCATCGCGCTGGCGATGGTGTGCGCGGCCCGCGGCTACAAGTGCGTGCTGACCATGCCCGCGACCATGAGCGTCGAGCGGCGAATTCTGTTGCGAGCCTATGGCGCCGAATTGATCCTCACCCCGGGTTCGGAGGGGATGTCGGGCGCTATCGCCAAGGCCGAGGAACTGGCCAAGACCGACCAGCGCTACTTCATGCCGCAGCAGTTCGAGAACCCGGCGAACCCGGCCGTGCACCGGGCGACGACGGCCGAGGAGATCTGGCGCGACACCGACGGAGCCGTCGACATCGTCGTCGCCGGGGTCGGCACCGGCGGCACCATCACCGGTATCGGAGAGGTCATCAAGGAGCGCAAACCGTCCGCGCGTTTCGTCGCCGTCGAACCTGCCGCCTCGCCGGTCCTGTCCGGTGGCCAGAAAGGCCCTCATCCGATTCAGGGCATCGGTGCCGGCTTCGTTCCGCCGGTGCTCGACTCCGATGTGGTCGACGAGATCATCGGCGTCGGTAACGACGAATCCTTCGACATGGCACGGCGACTGGCCAAGGAGGAAGGTCTACTCGTCGGCATCTCCTCGGGTGCCGCGACGTGGGCTGCCGTCCAACTCGCCAAGCGACCCGAGAACGCCGGGAAGCTCATCGTCGTGGTGTTGCCGAGTTTCGGCGAGCGCTACCTGAGTACCGCGCTGTTCGCCGGCCTGGCGGATTGAGCGTGCTGTCGGGAGTTCGCTACGACATTCGCCGGGTCAGGCACGAGGATCCCGCCGCCCGGTCGAATCTTGAAGTCGTGCTGTGCTATCCCGGCCTGCACGCGGTCTGGGCCCACCGCGTCAGCCATCGGTTGTGGCAGCACAACGCCAAACTGCCGGCCCGCTTCCTGGCCGAACTCATGCGCAAGTGGACCGGGGTGGAAATCCATCCGGGCGCCGTCCTCGGACGCGGCGTGTTCATCGATCACGCGACCGGCGTGGTGATCGGCGAGACCGCCGAGGTCGGTGACAACGTCACCATCTACCACGGGGTGACTCTGGGCGGAACCAGCCTGGACCGGGTCAAGCGCCACCCCACCGTCGAAGACAACGTGATCATCGGCGCCGGCGCAAAAGTGTTGGGCGCCATCACGATCGGTGCGGGAAGCCAGATCGGTGCGAATTCCGTCGTGGTCAAGTCGGTGCCGCCTGGTGCGGTGGTCGTCGGCGTGCCGGGCCAGATCGTCGACCGCGATCGGTCACACGACATGCCCACCCAATCGCAGATGCCCGACCCGCTGGGAGTCAGCCTCTACTCCCTACTCACCCGGGTGGCCCGCCTGGAGTCGCAAACCGACTCCCCGCAGACCGAGCGAGTGATCCGCGCTCCGGAAGCCGGTGTCTGGCACGGCGAGGACTTCTCGATCTAATTCCCGGACTGCTGGTCGTAAAGAGCCGGCAGGAACGAGGCCAGATGGGTCATCTCCTGCGAGCAATGCACGAGCAGCGCCCGGGCATCTAACTCGGTGAGCCCGGCGAACCGCTTGACCACGGCCATCGCCGGGCGCAGGGGTGCCGCGCGTGCCGCGATGTTGGGCCCGCCGAGCCAGAATCGTGAGCGCATGACGCTCCCGCCGCCGACGGCCACGACGTGGTGGGCGAGGTAGCCGACATCGACGGGGAGGTCCGCCAGACCGACGCGGGCACATACCGCCGTCGCATCCACTCCCCTCGCGACGGCCGGATCCACCAGACCGAGTTCCTCCGGGCGCCGGAACTGAATCGCGCCACGGATCATTGCGCTGCCGAGGTATTCATCGACTTCGGAGGTGTGGCCGACGTAGCGCGCGCGGCCAGTGCTGCCGGACGGGGGTTGGGTGGCCCACTGGGCGTGGACATGGGCCCGCGGATGCCAGAGTTTGTAGCGTTCGGGACTGTCGCTGTGCCAGCCGAACCACCAGTCGATCATCGCCGGGGTCACGCCGGGCATCTCGGTGGCGAGATTGACATGGATCGCGCCGTCGGAGGTGACGGTGAAGCCGTTCTGCACCTCGGCGTCGCCGATGGCCGCGATTGATTGTGACATCGGCGGAAACAGCGCCTCGGCCATCGGGCTGTTGGCCACCGCACGACGGGCGTCGGCCGAGATGTCCGCCATGTCCGGATTCCAGAACCGGGCGTAGGGCAGCGAGGCGAGTTCGTGGTCGGACCAGCCGAGCCGGCGACCCGGAACAGGTTTGGGCGCAGGCATTTTCATTACGCTCCTATCCAGCGTTGGAAGCGGCCCTCGGGGTCGTGCACGGCGCGCAGCGCCTCGAGCCGGGACCGGGCCGCCTCGGAGATCCCGCGGGAGGGGCGTCCGGGGTCGTCGGCGAATTGAACTCCGGTCGACAACGACTCCATGGCTTCGGCGTTGTCGCGGGCCCACCGGGTGGTCGCCTTGCCGTCGCCGCCGTCGAACCATCCGCCGTAGAACGCCAGATAGGTGCGATCCTGCACCGTGTACGCCATGTCGGGGATGTCCGCGGGCAGGCCCGGCGCACGCCAGTTGACCGCCCAATTCAGCCAGAGAAGGTGCGCGGGTGGCGCCGGCAGGGTGTCGGCAATGCGCTGAATGTGCGGCAGCAGTTCGTCGGCGCCGGCATGAGTCCAGAGGTTGTCGGCCACCCAGTTGACTTTCGGATAGTGCCGCATCACACCCGAGTACAGCATGCTCATCGACGTGCGCAGCAGGGGCAGGCGTAGCCGCGCCCCCTTCGGTCTGCTCGCCAGGAAGGCGGTGGCGGCCTTGGCCGCCGAGCGGGATTCGGCCATGACGGGAACCGCCAACTCCACACGCACCGGCGAACTCTGCGTCGTTGGCCGCAGGGACGGAGGGAACGTGGGGCTCCGCGAGATCACGAACTGCATCTCGACTTCCGGCGGCACCTCCGGGCCTATCCGGTCCGTCCAGCGGACCACGTCCTCGAGCCGTTCCACCGGGTACTGGACCAGGGCAGTCCCGATGAATCCCGGCTTGGGGTAGACCCGCAGATGGAATCGCACCACCACGCCGAAGAAGTCCGGCCCCGAACCCCTTGCCGCCCAGAGCATCTCGGCGTTCTCGGTTTCACTGGCATGGCGCAGCTCACCGTCGGCGTCGACGTAGTCGATGGCGAGAACGTTGGAACACGCCATGCCGAACACCCGGCCGTTCCAGCCGAAGCCCCCTTGGAGCAGGTAGCCACCGATACATACTCCGCGGCAATGGCCCACCGGGAAGAACAGCCCGTGCTTCATCAACTCCGCGAGCAGCACGCTGCCACCGATTCCGGGTTCAGCCGTAGCGGTCATCTCGGCCTTGTTTACCGAGAATGCCTGCAGGCGGGAAACATCGATCAGCACCCCGCCGTCTCGCATGTGGTTGGCCGAAAAGCTGCGCCCACCGGAGCGCACACTCACCCGCTGTCCCGAAGCCTTCGCGGCCCGCACCGCAGATACGACGTCGTCGATCGAGGTGGCCTGCACGATCCGGGCCGGGAAGCGATCGGGCACGTTCGTTCGCCACAGTGCGTCGCGTCGCGCCGTTTCATAGCCGGCGTCGTCACGGTTCATGGTCCGGCCGGATGCCGGTATCGACTGTGCCATCTTCAGACCTCCTCGATCGCGGACAGCGGGAGCGGTCCCCATGGGACGAACTCCTGCGGCGCACTGACCAGGCGCCGCACTTCGCGTGCACGGACGCCGAGCACACCAAGCAGATGGCCGACGACGTCCGGGACGGCGTCGACCGACAGACGGCCGCGGTAGATGTCCAGACAGCTGCCCAGAATCACCCCCGCGTAGATCGTGCAGACCACGTCGAAGTCCGTCACAGCGAACACGCCGCTATCAATGCCACGTTGGAGATCGCGGTGCAGATGGGCGCGCACACCGCCGCCTAGACGATCGACCGAAAGCCCGGAGTCGAACAGCAGGCGCCCGACATCGGGCCGGTGCGCCAGCAGCATCAGCGTTTGCCTGGCCGATCGGGCGACGATCTCGGCCTCGTCGGCGGCGCCTCCCGTGACGACGTCCAGGACACGCGTGTGCTCGGCGAGGATCAGGGCGCCGACGGCGTCGATCGCGTCGGGCAGGGAGTCGAAGTAGTTGTAGAAGGTGCCCTGCGCCACCCCGGATCGGCCGACCACCTGCGGCACCGAGACGGCCGACACGGCCGGGTCGAGCAACAACTCCTGAAGCGCCGACAACAGAGCGTCCCGAGTACGCATCCTCTTCGTCGGCGCCACGGTCACGGTCACGGTTCCCAGACTGGGCCTGAATTGACAGTTTGTCAATTCAGCCGTTCGCATCCGGCGCCGATCGAGTCGATACTGGCGCGATGCGCACCGTGATCGACGACGTGCTCGCTATCGCGGCGCAGACCCTCGCGTTGCTACTCCTCGCTGCCCCTATCGCCGTAGCCGCTCCGGAGTACCCGAAAGACACCCCCGATTGCGTGGACGCCGAACTCGACCCCTGTTACCGAAGCGACCAGATGGCCGTGTTCGCCGAGGCGGGCGAACGGATGGTGTCCGATTACCTGACCCAGGTCGGCATCGCCGTCGAATCACTACCCGTCCTGAGCTTCATCCCTTCGGGAGGCAGCGCCGGCAGCCGGTGCGTTGACGTCAACGGAGACCCCATCCAGAACGATCGGTCCTTCGACTACTGCCCTACGGACAACACCGTCTACGTCGGGCAGAACACCCTCTGGGATTCCTATCGGCAGTATCGGTCCCTGGGACCACTTTCTGGACTCGCCCACGAATACGGGCACTTCTTCCAGTCGGTCATGCAGGTTCCGCTGCCGATCAACGCAACCGACACCATCCGCAACGAGAACCAGGCAGATTGCTTCTCAGGCGCTTTCGTCGGATATCTCCGCGACCGCAGGGCGATCAATACCCCTGCGGACATCACGAGTGTCCAGCAGTACCTGACCGCGACCGCCTCGGTAGAAGCACCCGGGCGTGACCACGGCACCGCCCGGGAACGCGTCGAGTCCTTCGAACTGGGCTATACCGCTGGGCTGCCGGCCTGCAATCCGTTCTACCCCGCAACGCCGCTCATCAGGTGACGAGCCGGCCGGTACCTGTAGTGTCGGCCCTATCGGGAGCAGGATTCAATCGGGGAATCGCTCACGTTGCAACACGAACGGGGAGTCGATTGCACACCAGGCCTACCGTATGACGTACTGCATCGGCGTCTTACTCGACGAGGGAATCATTTTCGCCTCGGACTCCCGAACGAATGCGGGCATGGACGCCGTGGCCAAGTTCTGCAAAATGACGGTCTTCGAACGACCCGGCGACCGCGTCATCGTGCTGCTCAGTTCGGGGAGCCTCGCCGGAACCCAGGCTGTCATCAGCATTCTGCAACAACGCTGCTCCGAGGGCGACGCACCGACCAACATCCTCGGTGCCCGAACAATGTTCGACGTTCTGGTCCTGGTGACCGATGCCATGCGCGAGATCGAGACACGCGACGCGGACTATCTGGAGTCGTTCAACGCCTCGTTCATCGTCGGTGGGCAGATCGACGGGGAACCGATGCGGCTGTTCCGAACCTATGCCGAGGGGAACTTCATCGAGGCCGGGACGGACACCCACTTCTTTCAAACCGGTGAAACCAAGTACGGCAAGCCGATCCTCGACCGCGTGCTGAGCCGGGGCACGCCCCTCGCCGAAGCCACCAAATGCGTTCTGGTGTCCTTCGATTCGACCATGCGCAGCAACCTTTCGGTGGGAATGCCGATCGATCTGGCGTGCTACGAAAAGGACAGCCTCAAACTTCGGTTCCGCAGGCGTTTCGATGTCGGCGACCCGTATTTCACCGCCCTCAGCAACGACTGGAGCGTCGGTACGCGGGAAGTCTTCCGCGAGTTGCCCGAGTTGAGTTGGTGACGGGCCGACCTCGCCTGTGCCGCCGATCGCAAGAACATCTGAGAGATAACGGAGACCAATGATGCGAATCAACGTCGGGTTCGAGATGGTCTTCGACTGCCCGCAGCCCACCCCGATGATCTTCAACCTCAACGTCCACTACACCCGGGTGTCCGACCTCATCGGCCGCGACGACCTGGTTTTCGATCCACCGGTGCCGGTGGACGCCTACCGCGACAGCTTCGGCAACTGGTGCACCCGCATCGTCGCACCCACCGGGCGCATTCGGGTCACCGCGAACGCCATGGTGAACGACACCGGACTGCCGGACACGATTGTTCCTGATGCACAACAGATTCCGGTTGAGCAGCTACCCGTCGATACGCTCGTATACCTACTCGGCAGCCGATATTGCGATACCGATCGGCTATCGGAGATCGCCTGGGAACTCTTCGAGCACGGCCCCACCGGGTGGGGCCGAGTGCAAGCAATCTGTGACTACGTCCACAACCATGTGACCTTCGGCTATGAGTACGCACGGGCGACGCAGACCGCGCTGGAAACCTTCAACAACCGAACCGGAGTCTGCCGGGACTTCAACCACCTCGCCGTTGCCTTCTGCCGCTGCATGAACATCCCGGCCCGCTACTGCACCGGCTACCTCGGCGATATGGGGACGCCGCCACCCTACGGTCCGATGGACTTCGCCGCCTGGTTCGAGGTGTTCCTCGGCGGGCAATGGCACACGTTCGACGCCCGCAACAACACCCCCCGCATCGGACGGGTCCTGATCGCGCGGGGACGCGACGCCGCCGACGTCGCTCTGAGCAACGCGTTCGGCGCGAACACATTGACAAGCTTCACGGTAAGGGCCGACGAGATACCCGCTGATTAGGTGCCTGGCCCGGTCCTACTTCCGCCCCGGAATCTTCATCAGCGCACGCACGGTCGGGAACAACGACTTGCGCCACAACGTCTGCGACATGCCGAACGGCGGGTCGAGATTGAGCACCCGGGCGGTGGCGATGGTCTGCGCCTCGGTGTACTTCAGCAGGCCCTCCGCGGCGTGCCGGCGTCCCACGCCGGACATGCCCATGCCACCCATCGGTGCGCCGAGGCTGCCCCACGCCAAGGCATAGCCTTCGTTGACATTGACTGTGCCGCAATGCAGTTGGGCGGCGATCCGCTCGCCGTCGGCGTCGGTGGCGGCCCACACGCTGGCGTTGAGTCCGTACTCGGTGTCGTTGGCCTTCGCGACGGCTTCGGCGACGCCGCTGACCGGATAGATGGCGACCAGCGGGCCGAACGTCTCCCCACGGGCGCACTCCATCTCCTCGGTGACGCCGGTCAGCACGGTGGGCTCGAAGAACAGCGGACCGACGTCCGGGCGAGCGTTGCCGCCGGCAATCACCGTGGCGCCCTTGGCTTTGGCGTCCTCGACATGGTCGGCGACCGTCTTGAGTTGCCCTTCGGAGATCAGGCTGCCCATGTCGGCGGAGAAGTCGTACTCGGTGCCCAACTTCATCTTCTGCACGGCCGCAACGAACTTAGCCGAGAACTCGTCGACGATGTCCTGCTCGACGTAGATGCGCTCGATGGAAATGCACAACTGACCGGCGTT
The DNA here is from genome assembly GCA_903877095.1 of uncultured Actinomycetes bacterium. Lineage (GTDB taxonomy): Bacteria > Actinomycetota > Actinomycetes > Mycobacteriales > Mycobacteriaceae > Mycobacterium. Next base: position 13,634 of record CAIRCP010000098.1, read on the forward strand.
GGAGAAACACGCGCGGGTCGCGGCGACAGCCGCCTTGTCGAGGTCGGCCCCCCGCAGCACGATCATCGGGTTCTTCCCGCCGAGTTCGGCCGAGAAGCCGATCAACCGGCGGCCGCACTGCTCGGCGAGTTGGCGCCCGGTCGCCGTCGAACCGGTGAACATCAGATAGTCGCAGTGCTCGAGGATCGCCGTCCCGACCACCGAACCGGGGCCGGGCACGACCGCGTAGACGTCGCGCGGCAGGCCGGCGCGGTAGAGCAGTTCGGCGCACGCCAGCGCGCTGTAGGGCGTCTGACTGTCGGGTTTGACGACGACGGCGTTGCCGGCGATCAGCGCGGGCACCGCGTCGGAGGCGGTCAGGGTCATCGGGTAGTTCCAGGGCGAGATGATCCCGACGACACCCTTGGGCTGGTAGCCGACGGTGGTCTTGCCGATCATCGGCAGCAGCGACGGGACCCGCCGGCTTTTGAGCAGTCGCTCGGACACCTCGGCGTAGTAGTTGGCGTTGGCCATCAGGTCGATGACCTCCTCCTGCGCCGCCCACCGCGCCTTCCCGGCCTCGGCCTGCAGCAGATCCATCAGGAACTCGCGCTTCTCGATCACCAGATCGCGGTAGCGGCGGATCACCGCCACCCGCTCGGCGATCGGCCGCTTCACCCAATCGGCTTGCGCGGCGCGGGCTTTGCCGAACGCCGCCTCGACGTCGGAGGCGTCGGCGACCGGGATGGTGGCCAGCGGCCGGCCGGTGAACACCGCATCCACCGTGCGGTCGGGCCGCGCCGCGGGGTCCGGGATCGCGACCAGGGCGCGCAGTCGGTCGAAGACGGCATCGGACGGAACGGGCATGGCGGCCAACTCGGGTCGAAGGGTTATCCCACCAGACTATCGACCGGGCCGATGGCCCCGGCGGCCTCGCGAAGCGCGGCCCGTTCGGACTCCGTCAGCGGTGTCTCGACGATCCGCCGCACCCCGTCGCGGGCGATCTCCGCCTCGACGCCCAGATAGGTGCCGGTCACGCCGTACTCGCCGTCCACCCAGGCGCACACCGGCATGACCGCGCCGGAGTCCTCGATGACGGCCTTGGCCATCCGGGCGGCCGCGGCCGACGGCGCGAAGTAGGCCGAACCCGTCTTGAGAAGTCCCACGATCTCGGCGCCGCCGGCGCGGGTGCGCACCACCAGTTCGTCGATGTCGGGCGCGGACAGGATGTCGGTCAGCGGGGTGCCGTCCACGCTGCATCGCGACGGTACGGGGACCATGAGGTCGCCGTGGGAGCCCAGCGTCAGGGTGCTGACCAGGCCGATAGGTACGCCGAGTTTCTCGGCGACGAAATGCGCGAACCGGGCGCTGTCGAGTACACCGGCTTGACCCATCACCCGGCGGTGCGGAAACCCCGTCACCAGTTGGGTCAGTGCGGTCATCTCGTCAAGCGGGTTGGACACCACGATGACGACGGCGTCGGGCGCATGGGCTGCGATGCCGGCGCTCACGCCGCGGACGATCTCGGCGTTGACGCCGAGCAGGTCGGCTCGGCTCATGCCCGGTTTGCGGCCGACGCCGGCGGTCAGGACCACGACAGCCGAACCGGCGAGCGCGTCATAGCCCGACCCGTCGGCCGACGTGGTCACCCCTGTCACACGCGTCTGGAAGCCGTCGACGGGGCGCGACTGGCTGATATCGAGCGCCAGTCCCTCGGCTTTGCCTTCGACGATGTCGGTCAGCACCACCTCGTCGAGGATGTCGAACTGCGCCAGACGCATTGCCGTGGTCGAACCGATGGATCCCGCCCCGATGACGGCGGCTTTCAACGGGGGTGTCATGGGCTAGAGCATGCCAGCGTGCGCCCCAACCCTGGTGGCCTGCCCTGCTATCTGATGGTCAGGGGCCTAGGGCGCTGCTGATGTAGTGAGCCCGTGGCGGGGCGGCGATTCGGGCCGTGGCCCGGATTGGGCTTTCGGGTGCCGAGATTGGGCTTCTGCGGCGGCCAGGGCCGGCGCTCTGGTGGCCGGTGGGCCTGGGTTCAGGC
>CAIRCP010000099.1 GCA_903877095.1 uncultured Actinomycetes bacterium
CTTCGTTCAGTACTGGGGCCCAATGCAGTCCTTCACTTCGTTCAGTACTGGGGCCCAATGCAGTCCTTCACTTCGTTCAGTACTGGGGCCCAATGCAGTCCTTCACTTCGTTCAGTACTGGGGCCTAATGCAGTCCTTCACTTCGTTCAGTACTGGGGCCTAATGCAGTCCTTCACTTCGTTCAGTACTGGGGCCTAATGCAGTCCTTCACTTCGTTCAGTACTGGGGCCCAATGCTCAGTACTGGGCGGCGGTGCGCAGCAGATACGAGCACACCAGCAGATGGTTGTCCTGGCGCAGCAGCTGCGCCACACCCTGTTCCTCCTCGCGGGCCTTCCGTGAGGTCGCCGCGGGCTGCACCTTCATGGTGAACAGCACCTGCGCCTGATACGCCGAGGCGACCACGATCTGGTCGATGGTGGTGACCTCCGCCTTGTTGAACTGCTTGCGGAACGCGTCGCTGGCCAGCCGGGCCAGCGCCATATCCGACTTGCGGTCCTTGATCGCGTCGAACATTCCGCACAGGCTGTTGCGGGCGATGACCTCCTGATCGCCGTCCGTGAGGGCGTTGAGGTAGGTCTGGATCGCGGATTTCGAGCTGGCGTCGTTGAATCCCGCTGCCCCCAGACCGCGCCCCCGACCGGTCAGCACCGCGGCGATGACCAACGCCACGATCAGCCCCATCCCCAGCAGCCCCCACAACACCGCCCGCTGGCGCGCCGGCGGCGCCGGCGGCGGACCGTAGCTCACCGGCGGCGGCAACTGGCCGCCGTAGCTGTTGGGGTAGGGCCGGCCGGATATGGGCCACTCGGGTAGGGGAACGCCTCCCGGTACCCAGGTCCACCAGCCAATGGTTGACCCTCGGCGCCACTCGGCGGCAGCGGCGGATACGGGCCAGCCATCGATGGATCTCCTCTGCGACGTCGTCGGTCGCGGCGTCGGGCACGATTCCGCATCCCTGGGTGTCGGGCCATATAGTCGGCTCTTGATACGCAGGCTAGCGCACCGCCTGGCCTGTCCCTCGACGTGAAGGACGGACACTTCGTGACGATCGCCGTGACGGGATCCATTGCCACCGACCACCTGATGCGGTTTCCGGGCCGGTTTTCCGAGCAACTGCTGGCCGAGCACCTTCAGAAGGTGTCGCTGAGCTTCCTGGTCGACGACCTGGTGGTGCACCGCGGCGGGGTTGCCGGCAACATGGCGTACGCGATCGGAGTTCTCGGCGGGGACGCGGCGCTGGTGGGTGCCGCCGGCGTCGACTTCACCGACTACCGGGAGTGGCTGGAGTCGGCAGGCGTCGACTGCAGCGGTGTGTTGATCTCCGACACCCAGCACACCGCGCGCTTCGTCTGCACGACGGATCTCGAGATGGCTCAGATCGCGTCGTTCTACCCGGGCGCGATGTCGCAGGCCCGCAACATCAAGCTGGCCGACGTCGTGGCCTCCCTTGTTGAATCCGGGGCCGGCACCCCGGACCTGGTGATCGTCGGCGCCAACGATCCAGAGGCGATGTTCGTCCACACCGAGGAATGCCGCGCGCTCGGCCTGCCCTTCGCGGCCGACCCCTCCCAGCAGCTGGCCCGGCTGTCCGGTGCGGAGATTCGTGGTCTGGTCGACGGCGCCACCTACCTGTTCAGCAACGACTACGAGTGGGACCTGATGCTGTCCAAGACCGGCTGGACCGAAGCCGACGTCATGGCGCAGGTCGGTCTGCGGGTCACCACGCTGGGCGCCAAGGGTGTCGACATCCTCGGCGCCGACGGCACCAACATCCATGTCGGGGTGGTGCCGGAGACCGCCCAGGTGGACCCCACCGGCGTCGGCGACGCCTTCCGCGCGGGCTTCCTCACCGGCCGCGGCGCCGGACTGGACCTCGAGCGCTCCGCCCAGCTGGGATCGATGGTCGCGGTGCTCGTCCTGGAGACGACGGGAACGCAAAACTGGATCTGGGATCTCGGGGCCGCCCGGGAACGCCTCGCCGGCGCTTTCGGCCCGCAGGCCGCCACCGAGATCGCCGAGGCTCTCGGCCACCAGGCCTGATCAGTCCAGGCCGAACTCGCGTAGGTTCTGCGGGCACGGGACGGTGTATGTGCTCACGAACTACAGCTGAACGGGGTAGTGCGGTTCGCTGATCTGCGGCACCACGCTGCCGTCGACGAAGATCGCGTACCACAGCAGGAAGATCAGCACGGTCCACAGCCGCCGACTGTGATCGCTCTCGCCGATCCGGTGCTCGTCGAGCATGCCGCGCACCGCCGGCAGGTCTATCAGGTGCCCGGCCTGCGAGGCGTCGACCATGCCGTAGGCCCAGTCCATCAACTCACCGGACCGCAGCCAGTGCCGGATCGGCACCGGGAAGCCGAGCTTCGCGCGGTTGAGCACATGCGCGGGCACGATCGGCTCCAGCGCGCGGCGTAGCGCGTACTTGGTGGTTGTCCGGGTGATCTTCTGGTCGTAGGGCAGCCGCGAGGCCACCGCGAACACCTCCGGGTCCAGGAACGGGACCCGCAGTTCCAGCGAGTTGGCCATCGTCATCTTGTCGGCCTTGACCAGGATGTCGCCGCGCAGCCAGGTGAACAGATCGATGTGCTGCATGCGGGCGACCGGATCCCAGTCCTGCGACTGGGCGTAGATGGCAGCGGTCACGTCGGTGTGCGTCCACGCCGGGTCGAAGCCGGGCAACACCATGCGCAGCTGCTCGTCGGAGAAGCTGCGGGCATTGCCGTAATAGCGCTCTTCCAGCGTCAGCGAGCCCCGGTGCAGCAGGCTCTTGCCCCGCATCCCTTCCGGCAGCGGCCGCGACGCCTTGCCCAGCGACCTGCGCACCCCGCGCGGCAGATAGTCGAACGGCTTGAGTGACAGCGGCTCCCGATAGATCGTGTAGCCGCCGAAGAGTTCGTCGGCGCCTTCTCCGGAGAGCACCACCTTGACGTGTTTGCGCGCCTCGCGGGCGATGAAGAACAGCGGGACCAACGCCGGGTCGGCGACCGGCTCGTCGAGATACCAGACGATTTCCGGCAGCGCGGCGACGAACTCGGCCTGGCTGACGACCTTGGTGACGTGTCGCGCCCCGATCGCCTCGGCCGACGCGACGGCGACGTCGACCTCGGAGAATCCCTCCCGCTCGAATCCGGTGGTGAATGTGATCAGTTTCGGGTTGTGCCGGATTGCCAGCGCGGCGATGGCGGTCGAGTCGATGCCGCCCGACAGGAACGCGCCAACCGTCACGTCGGCGCGCATGTGCTTGGCGACGGAGTCCTCCAGGACGGCGGTGATCTCGTCGTAGCGCGCCCGCGCTGAATCAGATTCAGCACCGGCGGCGAAGGCCACCGCCGAAAAGCGCGGCCGGAAGTACCGGGTGACCTTCGGTGGCTGTCCGGGACGGATCACCGCGTAACAACCGGATTCCAGGCGGCGGATGCCGCGGTGCAACGTCTCCGGCTCCGGGACGTACTGCAGCACCGTGTAGTGCTGGAGTGCCCGTACGTCGATCCCGATGTCCAGCCCCAGGATGTCGGCCAGTTCCAGCAGACACTTCTTCTCACTGGCCACTGCCGTGCCACCCGGGCCGGTCGCCATGAACAGCGGCTTGATCCCGAAGGGATCGCGGGCGCAGAACAGTTCGCGCTTGGCGGTGTCCCACAGCGCGAACGCGAACATGCCCCGCAGCCGGGTCAGTGCCTCGGTGCCCCAGTAGTGGCAGGCGGCGACGATCGCCTCGCCGTCCCCGTCGGTGTGGAAAATCGCGCCGAATTCCGAGCGCAGCGCCTCGCGCAGTTCCAGGTAGTTGTAGATCTCACCGTTGAACACCAGGACGTAGCGGTCGGGGGCCTCGGGCGGCCCCCAGCGCAACGGCTGGTGGGAATGGGCGATATCGATGATGGAAAGCCGGTTGAAACCCAGCACAACCGTGCCTGAGGTTGCCGCCCCTGCGGCTCCGACGGCGTCAGTCCAGGTTCCCGGCTCGTCGGGGCCACGGTGGCGCATCAGGTGCGACGCGCCCGCAACGGCGTCGACGGTCTCCTCGGTGATCGCGCCGGCCGCGTGTCCTACCAGGGCAAGCAGTCCGCACATTCGGGCAAGTATGCCCGAACGCCCGCCGTCGGCCGAACCGGATATGACCGAATCGCCAGGTGTGTCAGCCTGCTCTTGTTTGGTGGTCTACGCTGCGTAGTATTCGAGTGGAGATGTACGCCCGGATGACCGCTCACGCGCGGCTTTTCGGCAGCATCGGTCCAGCTTGTGACACAGGAGGCGGCGCAGTGACACCACGCGGGCTAGGCCGTACAACAACCCGCTCCCGTCGGCGTCGGACGGCGGCGATGGCCGCCACGTTCGGCGGTTTGACGCTCACCCTGAGCGGGTGCAGCTGGCAGGACGGACTGGCGCTCGGGTGGCCCCGGGGCGTGACTCCGGAAGCGCAGTCGATGCACCAGCTGTGGCTGTGGTCCGTGATCGCCGCGCTGGTGATCGGCGTCATCACCTGGGCGCTGATGTTCTGGTGCGCAGCCGCCTTCCGGCGGAAGAAGGGTGACGCCGAGTTCCCCCGGCAGTTCGGCTACAACATGCCCCTTGAGCTGGCGCTCACGGTCATCCCGTTCCTCATCATCTCCGTGATGTTCTACTTCACCGTGGTAGTCCAGCAGAAAGTGCTGCACAGGGACGCCAACCCGGAGGTCGTGGTCGACGTCACCGCGTTCCAGTGGAACTGGAAGTTCGGCTACCAGAAGATCAATTTCAAGGACGGCTCGTTCACCTACGACGGCGCTGACCCCGCTCGCAAAGCGGCGGTGATCTCCAAGCCCGAGGGCACCGACAAACACGGCGAGGAAATGGTCGGAGCGATCCGCGGCATGAACCCCGAGGACCGCTCCTACCTGAACTTCGACAAGGTCGAGACGGTCGGCACCAGCGAGGAGATCCCGGTCCTGGTGCTGCCGGTGGGCAAGCGCATCGAGTTCCAGGAAGCCTCTGCCGACGTCATCCACTCGTTCTGGATCCCGGACTTCTTGTTCAAGCGTGACGCCTTCCCGAATCCGGAGGCTAATCACTCCGAGCACATCTGGCAGGTTGAGAAGATCAACGAGACCGGCGCCTTCGTCGGGCGGTGCGCTGAGATGTGCGGCACGTACCACTCGATGATGAACTTCGAGATCCGCGTCGTGCAGCCCGAGGAGTTCCGGACCTACCTGCAGGCCCGGATCGCCGGCAAGACCAACGCCGAGGCGCTGAAGATGATCAACCAACCGCCGGTAGCCGTCACCACCTACCCGTTCGACACCCGTCGTGGCGAACAGGTGATCCCTAAGCAACAGGTGGCGGCTCAGGCCGAGCCGGTAGCACCAGGCAAGTAGGAGCGGAGCCGACATGCGAATTGAAGCCAGGCTGTTCGAGATCCTCACGGGGTTCTTCATCCTCGCCGCGATCGTCTACGGCGTCCTGACGGCGGTCTTCCAGGTGCCGAAGGGGACCATCGAATGGGCCGGAACCACCGCTTTGGTGATGACGGCCGGCCTCTCGCTCATCATCGGCACGTTCTTCCGCTTCGTGGCCCGTCGCCTCGACACCCGTCCGGAGGACTACAACGACGCCGACATCGCCGACGGCGCCGGGGAATTGGGCTTCTTCTCCCCGCACAGCTGGTGGCCGATGCTGATCGCCCTGGCCTTCTCGACCACTGCGGTGGGTGCGGCGCTGTGGCTGCCCTGGCTGATCGCCGTCGGCATCGTCTGTGTGCTGGCCGCGGTTTGCGGGTTCGTTTTCGAGTACTACGTCGGCCCTGAGAAGCACTGACCCGTCGCAGCCAGGCATAAATGAGCGGGTCATATCCACCGGATCATCCGGCGGATCAGCCGGTCGACGGCGGCCGCGAGGACTTGACTGACACCGGCTTCTCCCGCGCCTACTCCGCTCCCGAGTCCGAGCAATACACCATCGCTCCGTACGCGCCGGGCGAAGTCGAGCTCTACGACCACTACGACACCTACGACCGGCTGCCAGCCGAAATCGACTCGGAATTGCCGCCGCCTAAATGGCCCTGGGTCGTCGGCGTCACCGCCATCATCGCCGCGATCGCTTTGGTGGTGTCGGTGTCGCTGTTGGTGACCAACAACGACACCAAGAAGCTCGCCACGCCGGCGACCACCACGACCACCGTCCCGAGCCCGCCGGTGCAGGACCAGAGCACGACGACATCGACGCCGGCTCCGCCACCACCCCCGTTGAGCGAGACGACGACGGCAGAGCCGCCGCCACCGGAGACCGAGACCGTCACCGTCACCCCGGAGCCGCCACTACCACCGCCATCCGAGGCGCCGCCACCCCCGCCGCCGCCCCCGGCGACGACGAGTGCCGCCCCGCCACCTCCGCCACCGGTCACGACTACGCCGGCGGGGCCGCGTCAGGTCACCTATACCGTGACCGGCACGAAGGCGCCCGGCGACATCATCACGGTCACCTATGTCGACGCCTCCGGCCGGCGCCGGACCCAGCGCAACGTCTATATCCCCTGGTCGCTGACGGTCACGCCGATTTCTCAGTCAGACGTCGGTTCAGTCCAGGCGTCCAGCTTGTTCCTGGTCAGTAGGCTGAACTGCTCCATCACTACGAGCAACGGGACGGTGCTGTCATCGAACCAGAACAACGCGGCGCAGACGAGCTGCTGACGGACCACGCACGGCATGACTCGCGGGGCGGACGGTCAGCGGAGGCTGTCGACCGCATCATGGTGGGTGCCTGTGGCGCGATCTGGCTGGCGGCATTGGCGGTGGGCGTTATTGCGACCGTTGCCCTCGCCCGGTTGGCCAGCGGTCATGCGGGTGGGGGAGAACGGCATTCCCCGTGGCTGCTTTACAGCATCATCGCGGTTTCCGCGCTGATCATTGTCGGCGCGATCCCGCTGTTGCTGAGGGCACGTCGCGGGGCTGCAGGGGTGCCGGTTTCCGCCGAGTCGCGCGCGGCGCTGCTGGATGAGCCTCGCACCCCGGTTCGCCCGCCCGATGCGTCCACCGAGAAGATGCGGGTATTCGGTGTCGACCCGTACGCCGAGCCGCGGCTGGAGACGCCGAGGTCGCTCCACGCAGTCCCCAGCGCTGTGCTGGACCGGTTGTGGCTGCGGGGGACGGTGGCGCTATTGGGGGCGATGGGCCTGGCCATGATCTTCGTGGGTGCGGGGAGCTACCTGTTGGCCTCGGGGAGTGATACCGGGGCGTGGGTAGGTCTGGGGGTGGCCGGCGTGATCACTGTCGCGATGCCGGCCGTGCTGGCGTTTTACCAGCGACAACTGGCCGAGGCGGTTGACGACGCGGCTGTGTAGCCCGTTCAGCGGCGTATGAGCTGTCCGCGGTGTCACCCATTTGATCGCGCCCCGTTATGTGTTTAGCCGGGGTTGTTGGTAGCGGCTGTGTGAGGAAGTGGTAGCGCGGGCGCGGGGATCTGGTAGCGGTCCCCGCGCCTGCGCTGTGGTCAGGTGGTGTCCTGCTGATGGCCGTGTCGGCGCATGTTGGGGCCGTCGA
>CAIRCP010000100.1 GCA_903877095.1 uncultured Actinomycetes bacterium
AAGTGCGCGGAGTTGCGCTGGATGCATCATTCGACGGTGCCTCGCAACGTTGCGGCGGTGGTGATCTGGTGATCCGGGGTGACGTCGTCGTCGTGTCACCGGCTCATTGGACATGCCTTGTGAGCTGTGTTGATGCGGATCGTCCTGACCGGAGATGCAGCTGGTGCAACACTGAGGCGTCTACTCTAAGCGGGAGAAGGGCGCGTGATGATGCCGCAGCAGGCGCGGGAACGGGGCTCGTTGGCGGGGGCTGCTCGACTGGCGTTGGTGCAGGGCCCGGCCCTGTTGCACCCAGAGCGTGCGGTGTTCGAGGCGATGCTCGCAGGGTGGCAGGCGCAGCAGCGTAGTCGGCTGCTGGCTGAGACGACGGTGACGTGGCGTGAGCGGTTGGTACGTCGGTTCGCTGAGTTCTCTGACGGATTCCCGTGGGCCTGGACCGCGTCGGATATGGAGGACTGGACGAGTCACCTGTTGTCGCGGAATGGTCACTCGCACAGCACCATCCGTTCCTATCAGGGGGCGGTGGCGTGTTTCTTGGACTACGTGGTCGACGCGCGGTACGGGTGGGCCGCAGAGTGCGAGGACCGCTTCGGCACGCATCCGGTGCAGATCTGCCACGAATGGAACACCGCGGTGCACGTCGCGGACTACGAGGGTCGTCCGGATCGTCGGCCGTTCACTCGGGACGAGTTGCAGGCGTTCTTCGATCACGTCGACGACCAGGTGTCCGCGGTGCGCGCGACGGGTAAGAAGGGCTGGTTGGCGGCGTTCCGGGACGCCACACTGTTCAAAGTGGTCTACGCGTGGGGGTTGCGGCGTCGGGAGGCGGCGATGCTGGATGTGGCGGATTTCAGCACCAATCCGGCGGTCCCCGAGTTTGGGCGGTTCGGCACCCTGGCGGTGCGTTACGGCAAGGCGATGCGCGGCTCGCCGCCGCGGCGTCGGCAGGTCGCGACCGTGATGCCCTGGGCCGCTGACGTCGTGGAGGAGTACATCACCGAGGTCCGGCCACACTATTCGTCCGCCAAGCACCCTGCGTTGTTCCTGACCGAGCGTGGCGCGCGGATCTCGGTGCGGCAAGTAGACGCCCGGTTCGCCGCCTGCCGTGCCGCCGCCGGGCTGCCTGATCACTTGACGCCGCACTGCCTACGCCATTCCTACGTGTCCCACCTGATCGAGGACGGCGTCGACCCCACGTTCGTGCAACACCAGGTCGGGCATTCGTGGGCGTCGACCACCGCCGGCTACACAACGGTCGGTTCCGACCACACCAACCGGATGCTGCGAACCGCCCTGGAGAAGGTATTCATCCCCGTGTCCCAAGGACATTCGTCATGAAGCGGAGCGTGGGGTACCAGTGGCATTTACGTCTGCGGATGGCCGAACGCGGCATGTTCGCCACCACGGAGCTCGGCCCGCTGCTGGCCGAACGTGGCGTCGTTCTCTCGCGAGAGCAGGTCTACCGTCTGGCGGCAGGCACTCCTGAGCGACTGTCTCTGCACACCCTGGCAGCGCTGTGCGACATCCTGGACTGCGGCCCATCGGATCTGATCGAGACGGCGACTGAATCCGCAGCCGGTTCCAAACGTGCCGTCGGTGCGAAAGCATCACCACCACAGGATGTTCCGCGCGATCTCCGACCCAAACGGGCACGCATCGTTGCAGATCCGAAGAGCTCGACGTGAGTGCCGGCACCGCGCGATTGTGCGGTCGATGCGGACGTGTGCGGCCGATCACCAAGCGAGCTGGCACGGACGAGCCGGACATCTGCTCGAGCTGCTGGCGACCGCCGACCGCGACCTGCACCGTCTGCGGTCGGGAACGCCCCTGCAACGGTGTCGCCGCCGGACATCCGGTCTGCAACCGCTGCCGTCCTCGCAGCACCGATCCGTGCGCGCACTGCGGCCAAACCAAGCCTCCGACCGCCCGCTGGCCAGAAGGCCCGGTCTGCGACACCTGCTACACCGCCGCCCTGCGCCGCGCAGGCGAGTGTGTGCTGTGTGGGCGCCACCGCCGACTGGTCTCGCCCCCTGGCCATGGAGCGACCACCTGCCGCGACTGCTCCGGAGACGGCCCTCCCGGGCACGTCTGCGCAGGCTGCGGAACCGAGGACAAGCTGTTCACCCGCAGCTACTGCACTCGATGCACGCTGGCGCAGCGGGCCGATGAGATGCTCGCCGGACGTGACGGACAGGTGCCGGCCGAGCTCGTGGCGGTGCGCGGTGCGATCGTCGATGCCGCCAACCCGCTCACCGCGATCAACTGGCTCCGTACCGGCGCTGCCGCTCCGATCCTCGCGTCGATCGCACACGGAGACACGGCGTTATCCCACGAAGCGCTCGACAGCCATCCCAGCCGTCGATCAGCCGACTACCTGCGGGCCATGCTCGTCACCCACAAGGCACTGCCGCCTCGCGACGAACCGCTGGCCCGCCTGGAGAGGGCGGTCGCGGATCTGCTCGCCGAGGTCGAAGACCTCAACGATCGACGGACTCTGACCGCCTACGCGACCTGGCGGATCCTGCACCGCGCACGTCGGCGTTCCCAGCAGCGACCCACCACGACCACCACGATCGGCCACGCGAAACTCAATCTCCGGGCCGCGGTGGCACTCCTGAACTGGATGCGCGCCAACGCAATACAACTAG
>CAIRCP010000101.1 GCA_903877095.1 uncultured Actinomycetes bacterium
AACAAGGCGTCGATCTCGCCGCGGATCTTCTCGATAGGTGATACTCGTGTTGGCACGGGCGTAGTCCTTCCTTCGTTGAGTTGGTAGCTCTAGAAGGAACCTACGTCCGTCCTCATTTACACCGCCGCTGGGACACAACCCGCGAAGAGCACTGCCTGATCATAGGGCGACAAAAAGTCGGATAACGCCAGTTTGCGCAGCCGGCCGAAGCCCACTCCGCGCGCAGCATCGGCCCGAGGCGAGCACACCTATACCTACCTTTGTAGACCATGGCGATCCCGGCCGCGCAGGTCGGCTCGTCAACGCCCCGTACTTGGTCGCCCGCAGGCGCGGTCTTCGACAAAGACAAACTTCTCGACCGCCCCACCGACATCACACCCGTCGAACCAGCAGACGACGCATGATCAGGGTGGCGAGAGCAGTGCGGCGAATGTGCCGCGCGGGCAAGGTGATTGACCGGCGCAGCCCGGCGGCGCCAACTTTACCCATGTTGCGTCGCCGTCGCTGAGTGTACGAATCTGATCGAGGGCCTGACCCCGGTAGTAACTTCGGACCGCCTTGTCGCCGGCCTTGTTGCCCAACACCTCGAACACGATCGCGCCGGCAGGGCCTACGTCATCCGCAGCGATCCCGGGCACGTGCCAATGGACGTCAAGCAATCCAGCTACGTTGGTGACCTGGTCGTCGTGGCCGACAAGGGTCGTCACTCGTGGACCGTTATAAAGGGACTGAACCATCCGATCGACGATTTCTCCGGAGTTAGCGAAGGCAAGCGGCCGGGGACGGGCGATCAGGGCGTGATCCCCTTGTCCGATATTAAGTGGCGTTGGTCGGATTTTCTTTCTTCGGGATCAGCGTTCGTCGGCGGCTGTCAATCGCTTTGGTCGAGCGCAAGGGATTGCGGATCAAATGGATGATGGCCAACGGGGACGCTGCGAACACGCTGTCAGGCAGTCCCTTGAGACCGTCGCAGACCAGCAAGAAAGTGTCTTTGACGACCGCCACGCCTGCATGCCCTCGATCAAACACACCCACACTGAACCTTGACTGCGGGGGCAAAACCTAATGCTAATGGGCCGCCGCATCCCAGGTCGGCCCGTATCCCACCGACACCTCCAACGGCACGTCCAGCGGATACGCGCCGCCCATCCGGTCGCGGACCAGTGCCTCGACGGCCTCCCGCTCCCCCGGTGCGACCTCGAGCAGCAATTCATCGTGTACCTGCAGCAGCAGCCGGGACGCCAGGCCCGCCTCGCGCAGGGCGGCGTCCACGCCGATCATCGCGACCTTGATGATGTCGGCGGCGCTGCCCTGGATCGGGGCGTTGAGCGCGGCGCGTTCGGCGGCCTCCCGAAGCTGGCGGTTACTGCTGTCCAGTTCGGGCAGGTAGCGGCGACGGCCCAGCACCGTGGAGGTGTAACCGTCCTTGCGGGCCTGGTCGACCACACCCTCCAGATAGTCCCGCACCCCGCCGAACCGGGCGAAGTAGGCGTCCATCTGCTCCTTGGCCTCTTCGGTGGAGATTTTCAGCTGGGCGGCCAGGCCGTAGGCGCTCAGGCCGTAGGCCAGACCGTAGGACATCGCCTTGACCCGGCGGCGCAGTTCCGGGGTCACCTCGTCGATCGGCACGCCGAACGCCCGCGACCCCACGAAGGAGTGCAGGTCCTCGCCGGTATTGAAAGCTTCGATGAGCCCCTCGTCGCGAGACAGGTGCGCCATGATTCGCATCTCGATCTGGCTGTAGTCGGCGGTCATCAGTTCGGCGTAGGCCCCATCGGGTCCTGAGCCCACACAGAAGGCGTCCCGGATACGCCGGCCGGCCTCGGTGCGGATCGGGATGTTCTGCAGGTTCGGCTCGGTCGACGACAGCCGGCCGGTCGCGGCGATCGTCTGGTTGAAAGTGGTGTGGATGCGGCCGTCGACGGCCACCGACTTCAGCAGACCGTCGACGGTGACCTTCAGCCGGGTGGCGTCCCGGTGGGCGAGCATGTGCTCCAGAAAGGGATGCCCGGTCTTGTCGAACAACGACTGCAGCGCGTCGGCGTCGGTGGTGTAGCCGGTCTTGGTCTTCTTGGTCTTGGGCATGCCGAGTTCGTCGAACAGCACCACCTGGAGCTGTTTGGGCGAGCCGAGATTGATCTGCTTGCCGATCACCGCGTACGCGGCCTCGGCGGCGTCGCGGATCTGATCACCGAACTCACGCTGGAGCGCTTCGAGCTTGTCGGTGTCGATGGCGATGCCGGCGGTCTCCATGGCGGCCAGCGTCGACTGCACCGGCAGTTCCATCTCGCCCAGCAACGACACCGAGTCGATGCGATCCAGTTCGGCGTCGAGGGCCTCGGCGAGGTCGGTGACCGCGCGGGCCCGCAGGATCAACGTCTGCACCGCCTGGTCATCGACGCCATCGGTATCGTCGAGCAGTGAAAGCTGTTGCTGCTCAGGGGTTTCCGCGCGCAATTCGCGGCGCAGATAGCGCAGCGACAAGTCATCGAGGGCGAAGCTGCGCTGCCCGGGCCGGACCAGGTAGGCCGCCAGTGCGGTGTCGGAGGTGACGCCGGACAGCGCCCAGCCCCGGCCGGCGAGATCGTGGATGGCGATCTTGGCTTCGTGCAACGCTTTTGGCGCGTCTTCGTCGGCAAGCCAGCGTCCCAGCGCGGCCTCGTCGTCGGCGGTCATCGTGGCGGTGTCGATGTAGGCGCCCTCGCCGTCGGCGGTGGCGATGGCCAGTGCGGTGGCGTCCCCGTCATACACCGCATGCGTGCCGACCACGGCCAGACCGGACCGCTTTCCGTCGCGGGCATGCGCGGCCAGCCAGTCCGCCACCGTGCCGGGTTCCAGGGCGCCGCCGCGGACGTCGAAGCCTTCGTCGACCTCGGGTTCGACGGCGACCAGGGTTTCGAAAAGCCGGTCGCGCAGCACCCGGAACTCGAGATCGTCGAACAGCCGGTGGATCTGGTCGCGGTCCCACGGCAGCAGACGCAGCGTGTCCGGTGTCTGGGCCAGCGGGACGTCGCGCACCAGATGGGTCAGTTCACGATTGAGCACGACGCTGGACAGGTTGGCGCGCAAGG
The DNA here is from genome assembly GCA_903877095.1 of uncultured Actinomycetes bacterium. Lineage (GTDB taxonomy): Bacteria > Actinomycetota > Actinomycetes > Mycobacteriales > Mycobacteriaceae > Mycobacterium. Next base: position 3,072 of record CAIRCP010000101.1, read on the forward strand.
AATCTCCGACCTTGCCCCGGACGCCGTCGACGTTGTCCACCAGACCCTGCAGTGATCCGTACTCGACGATCCACTTGGCGGCCGTCTTCTCCCCCACCCCGGGGATGCCGGGCAGGTTGTCACTCGGATCCCCGCGCAGGGCCGCGAAATCGGGGTACTGCTCCGGGGTCAGGCCGTACTTCTCCTGGACCGCCGCAGGCGTGAAGCGGGTCAGCGTGCTGACGCCTTTGATCGGATACAGCACGGTGATGTTCGGGTTCACCAGTTGCAGCGAGTCGCGGTCGCCGGTGACGACCAGTACCCGGTAGCCCGCTTCGTCGGCCTGGGTGGCCAGGGTGGCGATGATGTCGTCGGCTTCATAGCCGGGTTCGGCCAGCACCGTGATGCCCAGGGCGTTGAGGACCTCCTTGGTGATGTCGATCTGGCCGCGGAACTCGTCGGGCGTGGCGCTGCGGGTGGCCTTGTACTCGGGGTAGCGGTCGGCACGGAAGGTCTGACGCGACACGTCGAAGGCGGCCGCGATGTGGCTGGGTGCTTCATCTCGCAGCAGGTTGATGAGCATCGCGGTGAAGCCGTACACCGCGTTGGTGGTCAAGCCGTTCTTCGTCTTGAAGTTCTCCGCAGGCAAGGCGAAGAACGCCCGGAACGCCAGCGAATTGCCGTCCAGCAACATCAATGTCGGCTTAGCCCCGGTACTTTCCAGGGCCGTCTTCCCAGCGCTCACGGCTCACACTCTAAGCACGGACTACGCTGACCTGCGTGCCCGGTTCGCCACAGATCGCCGCCATCGACGGCTGGTGGTCCTTCGACAGTTCAGGCGCTCCGCATCTGGTCGGGTCGAAGTGCCCGCAGTGCGGGACGTACGTCTTCCCGCCGCGGGAGAACAACTGCCCGAATCCGGGGTGCGCGGCCGACGAGTTGGAGCCTGTTGCGCTGTCGCGCGGCGGAACGCTGTGGAGCTACACCGAGAACCGCTACCAGCCGCCGGTGCCGTATCCGCAGTCCGAGCAGTTCGAGCCGTTCGCCGTCGCCGCGGTGCAGCTGGCCGACGAGGGCATCATCGTGCTCGGCAAGGTCGTCGAAGGCACCCTGGCCGCCGACCTGAAGGTCGGCATGGAAATGGAGCTGACAACGATGCCGCTCTACACCGACGACGACGGGGCGACACGCATGGTCTACGCCTGGAGGGTCGCGTGAACGACCCCGTATCTCTCCCCGGGTCGCTTCGCTCCTGCCCGCCGGACCCCGTCTACATCCTCGGCGCCGGCATGCACCCATGGGGCAAGTGGGGCCGCGACTTCACCGAGTACGGCGTCGTCGCCGCCCGGGCCGCGCTGCGCGACGCCGGGCTGGACTGGCGCCAGATCCAGTTGGTCGCCGGTGCCGACACCATCCGCAACGGCTATCCCGGCTTCGTCGCCGGCGCGACGTTCGCCCAGAAACTGGGCTGGACCGGCATCCCGGTGTCCTCCAGTTACGCCGCCTGCGCGTCGGGATCCCAGGCGCTGCAGTCCGCACGCGCCCAGATCATGGCCGGGCTGTGCGACGTGGCCCTGGTCATCGGCGCCGACACCACCCCCAAGGGGTTCTTCGCCCCGGTCGGCGGCGAGCGTCGCAACGACCCCGACTGGCAGCGTTTTCACCTGATCGGCGCCACCAACACGGTGTACTTCGCGCTGCTGGCCCGCCGCCGGATGGACCTCTACGGCGCCACGCTGGAGGACTTCGCCGCGGTCAAGGTGAAGAACTCGCGGCACGGCCTGCACAACCCGAACGCCCGCTACCGCAAGGAGACCTCGGTCGACGACGTCCTGGCCAGCCCGGTGGTGTCCGACCCGCTGCGGCTGCTGGACATCTGTGCCACCAGTGACGGCGCCGCCGCGCTGATCGTGGCCAGCAAGGAGTTCACCGAAAAACACCTCGGGTCGACGGCCGGGGTCCCGTCGGTGCGCGCGGTGTCGTGTGCGACGCCCGTCTATCCACAGCACCTGCCCGAACTTCCCGACATCGCCACTGATTCGACTGCCGTCGTGCCGGCCCCGGAGCGGGTGTTCAAGGACCACATTCTCGACGTCGCCTACGCCGAGGCCGGGGTCGGCCCGGAGGATCTGAGCCTGGCGGAGGTCTACGACCTGTCCACCGCGCTGGAACTGGACTGGTACGAACATCTGGGGCTGTGCCCGAAGGGTGAGGCCGAGCAACTGCTGCGCTCGGGAGCCACCGCGGTCGGCGGCCGGATTCCGGTCAACCCGTCCGGCGGGCTGGCTTGCTTCGGCGAGGCGATCCCGGCCCAAGCCATCGCCCAGGTCTGTGAGCTCACCTGGCAGTTACGCGGTCAGGCGACCGGCCGCCAGGTCGAGGGCGCCACGGTCGGCGTCACCGCCAACCAGGGACTGTTCGGACATGGATCCTCGGTGATCGTGGCCCGCTGACGTGGCGCGGATGATCGCCGTACAGGTCAAGCCGGGCAGCAGCAAGGGGCCCCTGGTCGAGGTCGGCGACGACGGCACGTTGACCGTCTTCGTCCGGGAACGGGCCGTCGACGGCAAGGCCACCGAGGCCGTCGCGCGGCTACTGGCCGAGCACTTCTCGGTGGCCCGCTCTAGTCTCGAACTGGTGTCCGGTGCCACCTCGCGGCTGAAGCGATTCCGGATCAACTGATACTCCGCCGGCGAAGGGACACCGATGAGCGACAACATCTCTGACGACGAGTTGACCCGGCTGTGGGAGCGGCACATGGAGTTGGAATTCGCGACGAAGGACCCCGCAGCCACCGTCGTTACGATGACGCCGGACAGCTACGTCAACCACGTCCCGGTGTGCACCGGTGGCCGCGGCACCGACGAGATACTCGCGTTCTACGGAAACCACTTCATCCCGAAGATGCCGGCCGACGCCGGGCTGCGGCAGTTCTGCCGGACAGTCGGCAACGGCCGGGTGATCGACGAGTTCGTGTTCTGCTTCACCCACGACGTCGAGATGGACTGGATGCTGCCGGGCATCGCTCCCACCCATCGAAAAGTCGAGATCCCGATGGTGGCGGTGGTGCCGTTCGACGGGGACAAGATCGCCTGCGAACGCATCTACTGGGATCAGGCCTCGGTGCTGGTGCAGATCGGAGTGCTCGATCCGGAAGGGCTTCCGGTCACCGGTGTCGAGCAGGCGCGGAAGTTCGAGGATCCGCAGCAACCGCCCAACGTGCTGATGGGCAGCGCCTGGCGGGGATAGGTCTGGCAGGGATAGGTCTGGCAGGGATAGGTCGCGGTCAGGCGACCCCGAGGTATGCCGCTCGGATGCTGTCGTCGGCCAGCAGTTCCCGCGCCGGGCCGGTGCGGGTGACCGTCCCGGTCTCCAGGATGTAGGCACGATCCGAGCGGCTCAGCGCCTGCTGGGCGTTCTGCTCCACCAGCAGCACGGTGGTGCCGGCCGCGTTGATCTCGGCGATGATCGCGAAGATCTGCGAGATCACCATGGGCGCCAGGCCCATCGACGGCTCGTCGAGCAGCAGCACCCGGGGCCGCGCCATCAGGGCGCGACCGATCGCCAGCATCTGCTGCTCTCCCCCGGATAACGTGCCGCCGACCTGCTTGCGCCGCTCAGCCAGCCGGGGGAAGGTCTCGAACACCCAGTCCAGCCGCTCGTCGTGCGCCGCCTTGGAGTCGAATTTCCTTCCGTAGCAACCCATTTCAAGATTCTCGTTGACCGTCATCCCGGGGAAAACCCCGCGCCCCTCGGGAGCCTGCACCAGTCCGGCGATGGCCCGCTGGTGGCCCTTGACCTTGGTGATGTCGCGACCGTCGAACCAGATCGAACCCTTGGACAACGGGCGAAGACCCGAGATGGCACGCATCAGGGTGGTCTTGCCCGCGCCGTTCGATCCGAGCAGGGTGACCAACTCCCCCTGATAGACCGCCAGCGAAACACCATGCAGCGCTTCGATTCTGCCGTAGTGCACGACCGCGTCGCGCACCTCCAACAGTGCTGTCCGCTCTTCGCGCGAGGCGCTCATCACCGGCGGTTCAGAGTTGGTCATCGGGCACCCCCAGGTAGGCGGCGATCACGGCCGGATCGTCGCGGATCTCGGCGGGCAGGCCGTCGGCGATCTTGCGGCCGAACTCCAGCACCACGATGCGGTCGGTGACACCCATGACCAGCCGCATGTCGTGTTCGATGAGCAGCACGGTGTAGCCGTCATCGCGGATGGCATGGATCAGGTCGATCAGCGCCGCCTTCTCTGACGGATTGAACCCGGCGGCCGGTTCGTCGAGGCAGAGCAGTTTCGGTTCGGTGGCCAGTGCGCGGGCGATCTCCAACCGCCGCTGGTCGCCGTAGGGCAGGTTGCGCGCCTTCTCCTCGGCGCGGTGGGCGATGCCGACGAACTGCAGCAGCGCCGCGGCCTTCTCGATGGCTGTGCGTTCCTCGCGGCGGTGGCGGGGTGAGCGGATCAGCGCGCCGGGGACCGAGGTGTGGTGGCGGGCGTCGGTGCCGACGACGACGTTCTCCAACGCCGTCATCTCGCCCCACAGCCGGATGTTCTGGAACGTCCGGGCGATGCCCATCCGGGTGATCTGGTGGCGCTTGCGCCGGCCGATGCGCTCACCGTCGAAGTGCACACTCCCCGCCGACGGCCGGTACACCCCGGTGATGGCGTTGAAGCAGGTGGTCTTGCCCGCGCCGTTGGGGCCGATCAGGCCCAGGATCTCGCCGCGCTTGATGTCGAAAGTCACCGAGTCCAGGGCGGTCAGACCGCCGAAACGGACCGTCAACCCGGTGGCCTGCAGCAGCACCTCCCCATCCGCGACGCCGACGTCGCGGGTCAGGGTGGCCATGCCCGCGTCGATCGCCACGTTCTCATCCTGTGTCATGACGCGGCCTTGCTGTCGGTGTCCGGGGCGGCCGTGGATAGCAGTCGGCGGGCCGAGCGGCCATAGGCGAGCAGTTGCTGGCGCACCGGGAACAGGCCCTGCGGCCGGAAGATCATCATGACCACCAGCGCCAGGCCGAAGAACAGGTATTTCAGGTCACCGAGGTTGATACCGAGAAATTCCACGCCGAGCAGCCGGTTGGGCAGGTACACGATGATGAAGGCACCGAAGATGACGCCGAGTTTGTTGCCCTGGCCGCCCAGCACGACCGCGGAGAGGAACAGCATCGAGTTGATGATGTTGAACGTCGGCGGTGCGACGTACTGCACCTGCCCGGCGTAGAGCGAACCCGACAGCCCGCCGATGGCAGCGCCGATGACGAACGCCCACAGCTTGAAGCGGAACGTGTTGACGCCCATGATTTCCGCGGCGTCCTCGTCCTCGCGGATGGCGACCCAGGCGCGCCCCACCCGGCTGCGCTCCAGGTTGCCCACCAGGATCAGCAGCGCCACGATGAGGATCAGGCCGAGCCAGAACCACCAGGTTCCGTAATTGGCCTGGCCGGTCGAATTGCCGCTGGAGAACACGCCGTTGGGCAGCTTCTCGGTCTCCCCCACCCGCGGATAGGCGACCTGGTTGAGTCCGCGGGGACCGTTGGTGACCCCGGCCAGATTGTCGGCGAGCAACCGGATGATCTCGCCGAATCCGAGGGTGACGATGGCCAGGTAGTCCCCGCGCAGTCGCAGTGTGGGGATGCCGAGGATCAGCCCCGCCAGCGCGGTGACGGCCATGGCGATCGGCACACACGACAGCCACGCCCACTTGGTGGTGAACAACCCGTGGCCGATCTGGTTCAACGGACTGTCCGGACTGGTCAGCAGGGCGACGGTGTAGGCGCCCACCGCGTAGAAGCCGACATACCCCAGGTCGAGCAAACCCGCTTGACCCACAACGACGTTGAGCCCGATGGCGATGATGGCCACCATCGCGAACTGGGCCATCGTGCCGCCGAAGCTGATGCCGGGCGTATCGAGGAACGGCGGCGGGAACAGCGGCAGCAGGGCCAGCAGCCCGAACACGACGACGCCGATGCCCCACTTCTGGAACCGGGTCATATCCGCCCACCAGCGGCGCAGGACGTCGCCGGGGGCCAACACGGAGCTAGTGCGGTGCGTCATGCCCTGGCCTTCCCCAGGCTCTCACCGAGGATGCCGGTCGGTCGCACCAGCAGCACCAGGACCAGCAGGACGAATGCGACGACGTCACGCCACTGGGTGCCGAACAGGGCTTGACCGTAGTTCTCCATGACCCCGAGGATCAGGCCGCCCAGCAATGCGCCGCGCAGGTTTCCGATACCGCCGAGCACAGCGGCCGAGAACGCCTTGATGCCCAGCAGAAAGCCGCCGGAATAGATGATGCCCTGCGGTACCCGCAACGTGTAGAGCAGTGCGGCGGCGCCGGCGAGCAGGCCTCCGATGAGGAACGTCAGCGTGATGATGCGTTCGCGGGACACCCCCATCAGGGTGGCGGTGGTCGGATCCTGGGCGACGGCCCGGATACCGCGGCCGAACTTGGTGCGGTTGATGAGCACGTCGGTCAGCAGGGCCAGCACCAGCGCGGAGCCGACGATCACACACGTCACGTTGGACACCGAGGCGCCGAAGATGTGGAACTGAGTCTTGGGCTGCACCAGGATGATCGGCTGCTGAGCGTTGCTGCCGCCGTAACCTTCCAGGATCTTCGGCAGCACGAAGTGGACGAATTCCTGCAGCACAAAAGACATCCCGATCGCGGTGATCAGGAAGGTCAGTGACCGGGCATTGCGCCTTCGCAGCGGCCGATAGGCCACGGCCTCCAATCCGACCGCCGCCAAGCCCGATACGGCCATCGCAAACAGCATGGCCACGCCGAGATAGAGGATCGTCAGCCCCACGCCCCGGTTATAGGCGTTGCCGCTCGGAGTGAAGCCCAGGATGACGTCGAGGCAGAAGTACGCCCCGAACATGCCGAGCATGAAGATCTCGGAATGCGCGAAGTTGATCAGACGCAGGACGCCGAACACCAGGGTGTAGCCCACCGCGACCAGCGCGTAGATCGCACCCCAGGCCAGACCGTCGACGGTGAACTGCCAGAACCCGTTTCGCAGGTTCGACACGTTGAAACCGATGTCCCCCGCAAGGCAGGTGTAATGGCTTCCCAGTCCGCTCAAGCACTCGTGGATCATCCGCGCAACGGGCTCCTTGCTGGTCCCTCTCTAGGCGAAGACGCGTCCGGGACCGATTACCCGGTCCCGGACGCGCCCCGCGGAAGAACTACTGGACCTTGTAGATCCAGATCAGGGTGGTGGTCAGCTCGCCCTGGTCGGTCCATTGGTACTTGCGGGCCACACCCTGGCCGTCGTAGGTCTTGGCGAAGTTCAGCAGCGCCTCGCGGGTGACGGCACCGGAGTCGATGCCCTTGGCCAGGATGGTGCCCAGGTCGTAGCCCTCGGTGCTGTACGTGCCCGGGCCCTGATTGAACTTCTTGGTGTACTCGTCGGCGAAGGCCGCGCTGGCCGGGCCGCACGGGCAGGACAGCAGGGCGTCCTTGGAGGCATTGCCCGCCTGCTTGACGAACTCCGGATCCTTGGTGCCGTCAGCGCTGACGAACTTGCCGGCGAAGCCGGCGTCACGCAACTGCTGGACGAACGGGGCCGCCTCCGAGTAGTAGCCGCTGTAGAACACCGAGTCCGGTGACTGGCCCTTGACCTGGGTCACCGCCGCGGAGAAGTCCTTGTCGCCCTTCTTCACCGAGATGTTGCAGGCGGCGTCGGCCACGTCACCGAGGGTGTCGCGGACAGCCTTGGCCAGCCCGGTTCCGTAGTCGGTGCTGTCGTCGACGACGCAGATCTTCTTGTCGCCGATGGTGGTCTTGAGGTAGTTGGCGACCGACGGCCCCTGCACGCCGTCGTTGGCCAGTCCGCGCAGGAACGTCTTCCAGCCCTGCGCGGACAGCGTGACGTTGGTGGCCGACGCCGTCGCCGCGACCAGACCGGCCTGATCGAAGACGCCGCCGGTGGCCTTGGTCTCACCGGAGAACGCCGGGCCGACCAACCCGATGATCGAGGCGTCGTCGACGATCTGCGGCGCGATGGCGGTGGCCTTCTGCGGGTCGCCCTCGGTGTCGAAGGTGCGCAGCTCGATCTGGCAGCCGGGGTTGGCGGCGTTGTGCTTGTCGAGGGCGAGTTGGACGCCGTTCTTGATATTGATGCCCAGGGCGGCGTCCGGGCCGTTGAGCGCGCCGGCCATGGCGATCTTGACCGGAGCGCAGGTGGCCTTGCCGTCGCCGGCCGGGTCCGCAGGTACCGTACCGGCGGCCGCCTTGACCTCCTTGCCGTCCTGGTCGATCTGGACCTGCTCGACGATCTTCAGGTCGACGGGCGCAGCGGCTTCCGCCGACTTGGCCGACGAGCCTGCCGACGACGAGGCTTCGCCGCTGGGTGCTTCCTGCTTGCTGCAGCCGGCGATTCCCAGCATCAAAAGGGCAGCTGAACTCGCTGCGATTACATTCCGTGTCGTCCGACCGCGCACGTTTACCTCCGGGTCATTGGTCAATGGTCAGTGGTCAATGTCAGGCATCAAGCACGCGGGCCGCTCCCCGGGCCTGTACGCCGACGCTTCCGGTAGAACATAGCCAACGCCGGGCAATAGTGCGCGTGGTGGTCCCGCGAAACGCGGGACTTACTGCGACGACGGGTCGTCTGACGGGGTTTCCGGGGGCGTCTGAAACGTCTCCAGAACCACCTCGGCGACTCGTTTCATGGTCGTGCGCTGATCCATCGCCGCCCGCTGCATCCAGGTGAAAGCCTCGGGTTCGGTCATCGAGTGCTTGACCTGGAGCAGTCCTTTGGCGCGCTCGATCAGCTTGCGGGTTTCCAGACGTTCGCCGAGGGTGGCGACTTCGCGTTCCAACTGGGCGATCTCATCGAACCGGCTGACCGCCACCTCGATGGCCGGGATCAGGTCGGTGATCGAGAAAGGTTTCACCAGGTACGCCATCGCACCCGCGTCCCGGGCCTTCTCCACCAGGTCGCGCTGGCTGAACGCGGTCAGCACGACCACTGGGGCGATGCGCTTGGCGGCGATCTCGGCGGCGGCGTCGATCCCGTCGCGGCGGGGCATCTTGACGTCCATGATCACCAGGTCGGGGCGCAGGCTCTCGGCGAGATCCACGGCTTCCTGGCCGTCTCCGGCCTCGCCGACGACCTGGTAGCCCTCTTCCCGCAGCATCTCGGCGAGATCCAGCCGGATCAGGGCCTCGTCCTCGGCGATGAGCACCCGCCGCGGGGCGGATCCGTCACGATCGGTCATGGGGCAATTGTGGCGTTGCGGCCGGCCGGGGGGAAATCGGAGGGAAATCGGGGGGACGGCCCGACTCGGGGTCGACGCGATCAACTATCGTGGGACACCGCCACGGGCGAGCCCTCGTATCCCAACTGGCAGAGGAAACGGATTCAAAACCCGTGCAGTGTGAGTTCGAATCTCACCGAGGGCACCAGCGTCGTCGCCGTCAGAAAGCGGGAGGTGACTGACCGCCGACGAATTTCAGAACCAGCTCACGACAGGCCCGGTACTGCATCGGTTCGAGTTGGCCGTAGTCGTGGCCGGTGCTGACGCCGACCACGGTGGTGCTGGGCGACAACGGGTGGCGCCGGGCGTCGTCGGCGGTCCCGTACTCATCCTGGTCGCCTTGAATGATCAGGAAAGGCTTTGCGACAGAAGGCAAGTGGGCGGTCCGGTAGGGCTCGTCGGCGCGTTCGGGATGTTTGAACGGGTACCCGAAGCACACCAGCCTGGAGACCGCCGGTTCCGAGGCCGTCAACGCTGCCACGATGCCGCCGGCCGAATGGGCGAGCAGGCAGACGCCGGACCGATACGCATGGACTCAAGCGATCCTCACTGGCGTCCATCACCGCCACCCGTCAGCGGCTTTGGCTGCCCGCAACAGTTCTACACACAACTTTCGCACTTCGTCAGCCGGCGCTCCTTCGTCGACGGCTGTCGCCACGTCCTCGGCGGCGCAGCGCACCTGAAAAACCCGGTCGGACAATTGTGCCGCCTCGTCCGCCGTCAGCACCACGGCATCGGCAGGTACGGACGAGCCTTTGACCAGCGCGCGCTGCTCGTAGGCCCGCTGACGGCAGGATTGCCGGCAGTACTGGCGCCGACGGCCCAAGCCGACGTCGGCGACCTCGCGGCCGCACCAGCGGCAGGGCTGGGGTCGGCTTCGGCGGGTCACGCCGGGAAAGCGTAGTCCGCGCAACTCCGTCGCACCGGTATCATGGGGGGCCGGGTCGGGAACGCAAAGCCAATGGTCATGCGTTGCTTCGACTAACGACCTACAAGGAGAATCGAAGATGGCTGATCGTGTGCTGAGGGGCAGCCGGCTCGGCGCCGTGAGCTACGAGACCGACCGCAACCACGACCTGGCGCCGCGGCAGGTCGCGCGCTACCGCACCGACAACGGTGAGGAGTTCGAGGTTCCGTTCGCCGACGATGCCGAGATTCCGGGCAACTGGTTGTGCCGCAACGGCCTGGAGGGCACCCTCATCGAGGGCGATATCCCGGAGCCCAAGAAGGTCAAGCCGCCCAGGACGCACTGGGACATGCTGCTGGAGCGCCGATCGGTCGAGGAACTCGAGGAGCTGCTCAAAGAACGCCTGGACCTGATCAAGTCCAAGCGTCGCGGCTAACTATTCGACGCCGCCCGATTCACCGCTTCGCCGAGGCACGCCGCTTCATCCGGCCGCCGATCCCCCACTGGGCGACCTTGACCATCGCTTCGCGGATGTTCGACCCGCTCATCTTCGACACGCCGAGTTCACGCTCGGTGAAGGTGATCGGGACCTCGGCGACGATGAAACCGTTGGTGATGGCCCGCCACGTCAGGTCCACCTGGAAGCAATACCCCTTGGATTCGACGGTGCGCAGGTCCAGCTTCTCCAGCACCTCGCGCCGGTAGGCCCGGTACCCCGCGGTGATGTCGTGGATGTCGACGCCGAGGAGCAGCCGGGCATAGGTGTTGGCCGAACGGGACAGCACCAGCCGCCGGTAGGGCCAGTTGCGGACGGTCCCGCCGTCGACGTAGCGCGAGCCGATCGCCACGTCGGCGCCGGCGTCGATCGCGTCGAGCAGCCGGTAGAGCTGTTCGGGCGCATGGCTGCCGTCGGCGTCCATCTCGACCAGGACTGTGTAGCCGCGGTCCAGCCCCCACTCGAAGGCGGCGAGATAGGCCGCTCCCAAACCGTCCTTGGCGGTCCGGTGCATCACCTGGATGCGGTGCGGCTCGTTCGACGCCAACTGGTCGGCCAGCGCGCCGGTGCCGTCCGGGCTGCCGTCGTCGACGATCAGGATGTGCACATCCGGGAGGGAGTTGCGGACCCGGCCCACGATCAACGGCAGGTTCTCCCGCTCGTTGTAGGTGGGGATGATCACCAGAGTCCGCCGGGTCGGCCGCTCGGCGGGGTCCATGGAGTCGGCCTGGCCGGCCCTGCCCTGGGTGCTCATGCGACTCCTTCATCGGCGACCGTGTGATCGTCGCGCGGTCCGCCGCGCAGCGGCCGCGCAAATAAAGCCATTCTGCAACATCGCGGCGCCGATCGCGGCGACTGCGACGGCAACGATCAGCCATTGCAGCGGCACCGTCCAGTTCGTCGCCGGGGTCTGCGCCGTCCGCAGCCGGACCTGCAGGTCCAGGTAGGCCGGGGTGAAGAACTCGGTGCGGGCGATCTCGGTGCCGTCAGGCGCGATGCCGGCGCTGATGCCGGTGGTCCCCGCGACGATCACGTACCGGCCATGCTCGACGGCGCGCAGTCTGGCGAAGGCCAGTTGTTGCTCGCTCATGGATTGGTCGAAGGTGGCGTTGTTGGTCGGCACCGCGAGAATCTGCGCGCCGTTGCGCACCGACTGGCGCAGCGCGCGGTCGAAGATGACTTCCCAGCAGGTGGCCACCCCGACCGGCACCCCGGCCGGATGCACGACGCCGCTGCCGGTGCCCGGGACGAAGTAGCCGGCCCGGTCGGCGTACGACGACAGGTGCTTGAAGAACGATCGCCACGGCAGATACTCCCCGAACGGCTGGACGATCTGCTTGTCGTGCCGCTCGCCGGGGCCTTTGACCGGGTCCCACACGATGACGGTGTTCGACGCGGCGGGGTTGTCGGGCGTGGCCTCGGGCCGGTCGACGACGGCGCCGACGAGGATCGGCACGCCGATCGCCCGGGCGGCGAGTTCGATCTGAGCGGCGGCGTCGGGGTTGGCCAGCGGGTCGATATCGGAGGAGTTCTCCGGCCAGATCACGAACGCGGGGTTCGGCGCGGTGCCGGCCCGGACGTCCTCGGCCAGTTGCAGTGTCTGCTGGACGTGGTTGTCCAGCACGGCCCGGCGCTGGCTGTTGAAGTCCAGCCCGAGGCGCGGCACGTTGCCCTGCACGACGGCGACGGTGACGGGAGTCTCGTCGTCCACCCCCGACGCGGCCCGACGAACCCCGGGCGCGGCCACCGCCGTCATCGCCAGGACCGCGACCAGCAGTGCGCCGGGCACGAGTAGGTGGGCGTACCGGTGATCGTCGTCTCCGGTGTGGCGCACCCACCGGACGATCTCGACGGTCAGCGCGCACAGTGCGGTGCCGAGCAGGGCGACAGCGAACGACACCAGCGGCGCGCCGCCCCACTGCGCGAGGACCAGGAACGGTCCATTTGTTTGGCTGTAAGCCGTTACACCCCAAGGGAATCCACCGAACGGGATGCTGGACTTCAGCCACTCCTGCATCGACCACAGACACGCCAGCCACAAGGGCCAGCCCGGCAACCGGGACACCAGCACGGCGAACACCCCGAACACCGCCGGGAAGCACGCCTCCATCAGCGCCAGCAGGATCCAGGGCATCGGGCCGACCAGACCGCCGATCCAGGGCAGCAGCGGGAGGTAAAACGCCAGGCCGAACAGCAATCCGTACCCGAAGCCGCCGCCCAGCGTGGTGGCGGGATGGATCAGCACCCAAGTGAGCAGGGCCAGCGCCGGCACCGCCGCCCACCACAGCCCGGCCGGCGGGAAGCTGAGGTAGAACAACAAGCCGGCCCCCACCGCGGCGCCGACCCGGGCAAGCCGCGGGAGCATGGCAGCGCTCAACGAAGCGCCCCGCCGGCCGACCGGAACGTCGGTGTCTTCTCTATTCGTCAACGCGGTGCGATCAACCATGGATCACGACTCCCCGGTGCACCGTCCGGCGGCACCGCGGCGCATGACCGGCCGGGTCAAGCCGGGGCAACGCCGGCACCCCCGACCGCGGGTCGGTGGACCAGCGCTGCACGCTGTCGGCGGGGGCGGTGACGTCGAGTTCGCCGGTCTCCCACACCGCAAAGGACGCCGGTGCGCCCGGCACCAACGTGCCGGTGAGGCCGTCGCGGACACCGCCGGCCCGCCACCCTCCGCGGGTGGCCGCGGCGAACGCCGCCCGCGGGGAGATCGCGCTGCCCGGGGTCTGGTGGCGGCTGGCCGCCCACACCCAGGACCAGGGATCCATGCAGGTCACAGGGGTATCGGAGCCGAAGGCCAGGGGCACGCCTGCCGATGCTAACAGTGCCAGCGGGTTGAGCCCGGCGGCGCGCTGACGGCCGAGCCGGCGGGCGTACATCCCGTCCTCGCCGCCCCATCGGGCGTCGAACCCGGGCTGCATGCTGGCGACGATCCCCCACTGTCCGAGGGTGCCGGCCTGATCGGCAGACACCATCTCCAGGTGCTCCAGCCGGTGCCCGCACCGGGCCACCGCCGGGGCGCCGAACCGCTCGACCACGCCCCGGAGCGCCTCGACCACGGCGGTCACCGCCCCGTCGCCGATCACGTGGAAGCCGGCGCTGATCCCGGCTTCCGTGCAGGCCGCCAGATGCTCGAAAATGGTTGTGCCGTCCAGGTATTCGTTGCCGGTGCAGCCGGGGGCGTCGGCGTAGGGCTGAGCCAGCCAGGCCGTTCGCGAACCCAAGGCGCCGTCGACGAACAGGTCACCGCCCAAGCCGCGCACCCCCGTAGCGTCGACCAGCGCCCGGGCCTCAGCGACGGTGGACACCGCCTCACCCCAGTAGCCGACGATCTCGACGCCGTGGCCCAGTTCGCGAAGTTCCTGCCAGTCCTCGGCTCCGCCGATATCCGGGCCGGCACATTCGTGCACCGCGACGATGCCGGCCCCCGCGGCAGCGTCCAACGCGGCCCAGCGGGCCTGGTCGCGTTGCTGCCAGGTCAGCAGCCCCCGTGCTTGCGCGCGCACCAGATGGTGGGCTTCGGCCGTCAGTGGCAACTGCGGATCGACGCCGTCGAACGCCGCCAGACCGGGCACCAACGCCCGCAGGGCGCTGGATGCGGCAGCCGAATGGACATCGACCCGCGCCAGATAAGCGGGCAAAGTGCCGACGACGGCGTCGACGTCGGCGGTGGTCAGCGGCCGCGACCAGGCGTTGTCGTCCCAGCCGTGTCCCCACACCGGCCGGCCGGGCTGGGCGGCGACGTGCGCGGCGATCAACTGCGCGCAGTGTTCCGGGCTTTCGGCGGGGCCGAGATCCAGCCCGGTCATCCGCAACCCGGTCGCGGTCAGATGTACGTGGCTGTCGACGAACGCCGGGGCGACGAACGCGCCGTCGAGATCGTCGACGTCGGCGTCGGGGAACTGGGCCCGGCCGACGTCGTCGCTACCCAGCCAGGCGACCACCCCGTCGCGAACCGCCATCGCGGTGGCGTCCGGATGCGACGCGCTGTAGATGCGCCCGTTGAGGAACAGCTGTGCCACGTGGGCTCAGAAGTTGGCGCGGCGGACGATCGCGGTGCGGGCCGGGGCGCTCCGGCGGACCGGCTCGCCGATGACCTCACCGTCGATGTAGTCGCCGCGGCCGACCCGGGAGGAGCCGCGGTCAGAGAACGCGCCGAGGTTCGCCACCGAGTCGAGGTTGATCGCGTTGACGCCGCGGACCACTCCGCGCCCGACCAGCGTGGCGGCCAGCGGCCGCATGGCCGCGCGGGTGGGCGGGGCCAGCATCAACGCGCCGGCCGCGGTGGTGACCAGCCCGGGCAGGAACACCAGGAACGAGCCGAGCCCCACCAGCACGCCGTCGGCCACCGCACCCTGCGGGTTGGCCCGGGCCTTCCGGATCGCACCGACCTGACCCTTCACCTGCGAGGCGGCCAGCACCAGCCCGACCAGGAAGGCGACCGCCAGCACCACCATCGTCCAGCCCAGCCCGATCGCCCAGATCAAGGCGGCAACAGCGGCGAGTTCGACAGCGGCGTAGAGCGCGACGTAACGCAGGAGCGGGCGGATCAGCATGCCTGGAAAACGAGCTGCGCAGGGGTTCTGTTCCGGCTAACGGTCACGATTGCGTGAACTCTCGTCAGACGCAACGTGGAGTGCTCGATCAAGCCGAGGTGATTTCCAGGCCGACGGTGCGCCCGGCGCCGCCGCGCAGCTTGGAGAAGATCGTGAAGATCCGGCCGACGATGCCGTAGCGCTTGATGACCGCGCGGTAGACGTCCTCGGTGTGGGAGTCGTCGAGCACCCTGGCCTTCGCCTCGATGGTCTCGGCGCCGTCCTTGACCCTTCCCTTCATGTCGCAGACCGCGAGGGTGACCCGCGGGGTGTTGCGGATGCGCTTGACCTTCCACGAGTTCTTCTCGGTGATGACCAACGCCCGGTTGCCGTCGCGGGCGATCCAGATCGGGGTGGGCTTGGGGCGGCCGTCCTTGGTGAACGTGGTCAGCAGGACGTACTGGGCTTTGGAGACATCGTCGAAAGTGGCTGCCATGTGTTCCTCCTATGTCAAGCCGCCACCCTAGCGCGCCTCCAGGTCCGCCTCTGCCTCCAGCAGCACCTGCCGCAGCCCGCGCAGGGTGGCCGGGTCTGGCTGCTGCCACATTCCCCGGCCCACCGCCTCCAGTAGGCGCTCCGCCATTCCGTGCAGCGCCCACGGGTTGGACTCGTTCATGAACTTGCGGTTCTCCGGGTCCAGCACGTACTGCTCGGTGAGTTGCTCGTACATCCAGTCCGCCATCACCCCGGCGGTGGCGTCGTAGCCGAACAGGTAGTCGACGGTGGCCGCCATCTCGAAGGCGCCCTTGTAGCCGTGCCGGCGCATCGCCGCCATCCACCGCGGGTTGACCACGCGCGCCCGGAACACCCGGGCGGTCTCCTCGGTCAGGGTGCGGGTGCGTACCGAGTCGAATCGGGTGTTGTCGCCGATGTAGGCCGTCGGGGCCTGCCCGGTCAGTGCCCGCACGGTGGCGATCATGCCGCCGTGGTACTGGAAGTAGTCGTCGGAGTCGGCGATGTCGTGTTCGCGTGAGTCCAGGTTCTTGGCCGCCACCACGATCCGGCGGTACTGCATGGACATATCCTCGGCGGCCGGGCGGCCGTCCAGGTCGCGGCCGTAGGCGAAGCCTCCCCACGTCGTGTACACCTGCGCGAGGTCGGCGTCGTCGCGCCAGTTGCGGTTGTCGATCACCTGCAGCAGGCCGGCGCCGTAGGTACCCGGTTTTGAACCGAAAATCCTTGTGGTGGATCGTCTTTCGTCGCCGTGGATGGCCAGATCCGCCTGGACGTGGGCCCGGACGAAGTTCTGCCCGGCGGGCTCGTCGAGGCCGGCGACCAGGCGCACCGCGTCGTCGAGCATGTTGACCACGTGCGGGAAGGCGTCCCTGAAGAACCCGGAGATCCGCACGGTGACGTCGATGCGGGGCCGGTCCAATTCGTCGAGTGCGATCACCTCCAGATCGACCACGCGCCGGGAGGCGTCGTCCCAGATCGGGCGGACCCCGAGCAGCGCCAGCACTTCGGCGATGTCGTCGCCGGAGTTGCGCATCGCCGAGGTGCCCCACACCGACAGGCCCACCGATCTCGGCCACTCGCCGTGATCGGCGCGGTAGCGCTCCAGCAGTGAGTCGGCCATCGCGACGCCGGTTTCCCAGGCCAGCTTCGACGGCATGGCCTTGGGGTCGACGGAGTAGAAGTTGCGTCCGGTGGGCAGCACGTTGACCAGTCCGCGCAGCGGCGACCCCGACGGGCCCGCGGCGATGTAGCGGCCGTCCAGCGCCCGCAGCACCTGGCTGATCTCCCCCGCGGTTCCGGCCAGGCGCGGCACCACCTCCGCCGCGGCGAAGCGCAGGATCCGCGCCACTTCCGGATCGTCGGTCAGCGTGTCGACGTGCCCGGCGTCCCAGCCGGCCGCCTGCAGACCGGCCAGCAGTTCCCGGGCCTGCGCTTCGGCCTCGTCCACGGTGGCGCGGTCGTCGGTGCCGTCCTCAGCCAGCCCGAGGGCCTGGCGCAGGCCGGGCATGCTCTGCTCACCGCCGAACAACTGCCGGGCCCGCAGGATCGACAGCACCATGTCCAGTTCGGCCTCCCCGGTCGGGGCGGCACCGAGAACGTGCAGACCGTCGCGGATCTGGACGTCCTTGATCTCGCACAGCCAGCCGTCGACTCCCAGCAGCATGTCGTCGAAGGAGTCGTCCTCGGGGCGCTCGGCAAGGCCGAGGTCGTGGTCCATCTTCGCCGCGCTCATCAGCGTCCAGATCTGCTGGCGGATCGCGGGCAGCTTCGCCGGGTCGAGTGCGGCGATGTTGGCGTGTTCGTCGAGCAGTTGCTCCAGCCGGGCGGTGTCGCCGTAACTCTCGGCGCGGGCCATCGGCGGGATCAGATGGTCGACGAGGGTGGCGTGCGCCCGCCGTTTGGCCTGGGTGCCCTCGCCGGGGTCGTTGACCAGGAACGGGTAGATCAGCGGCAGATCGCCCAGCGCGGCGTCGGGACCGCAGTTCGCGGACATCCCGACGGTCTTGCCGGGCAGCCACTCCAGGTTTCCGTGCTTACCCATGTGCACCACCGCATGGGCGCCGAAGGAGTGCCGCAGCCAGAAATAGGTGGCCAGATAGTGGTGGCTGGGCGGCAGATCGGGGTCGTGGTAGATGGCGATCGGGTTCTCCCCGAATCCGCGCGGCGGCTGCACCAGGATCACGATGTTGTCGGATTGGATTGCGGCGACGGCGATCTCACCGTCGGGATCACGACTGCGGTCGACGAACAACTCACCCGGCGCCGGTCCCCAGTGCCGTTCCATGGCCTCGCGCAGTTCCGCCGGCAACGTCTCGAACCAGGTCCGGTAGCGCGCCGCCGGAATCCGGATCGCCCGTTCGGCCAGTTGCGCGTCGGTCAGCCAGTCCGGGTCCAGGCCGCCTCGCTCGATCAGCGCGTGCATCAGGGCGTCACCATCGCCCGCCTCGACGCCGGGGGCGTCGCCAATGCGATAGCCGTTGTCCCGCAGCGCATTCAGCAAAGCCAGCATGCTGGCCGGCGAGTCCAGGCCGACCGCGTTGCCGATCCGGGAGTACTTGGTCGGATACGACGAGAACACCAGTGCCACCCGCTTGTCGGGGGCGGCGACCCGGCGCAGCGTGGCGTAGTTGACCGCCAGGCCGGCCACCCGGGCACAGCGTTCCGGGTCGGGAACGTAGGAGATCAGACCCTCGGCGTCGATCTCCTTGAACGAGAACGGCACCGTGATGATGCGGCCGTCGAACTCCGGAACCGCCACCTGGGTGGCCACGTCGCGGGGGCTCAGACCGGTGTCGTTGGCGGCCCAGGTGGCCCGCGAACTCGTCAGACACAGTCCCTGCAGGATCGGAATATCCAGGGCGGCAAGATGTTTGACGTTCCAGCTGTCGTCGTCTCCCCCGGCGGTCACCATCGCGGGCACCGCCGCACCGGCGGCGAGCACGGTGACCACCATCGCGTCGACGCCACCGAGTAGCTCCAGAAGTTCGGGGTCAGGTGTGCGCAGCGAGGTGCAGTACACCGGCAGTGGTCGCGCGCCCGCCCGTTCGATAGCGCAGCACAGCGCCTCGACGTAGGCGGTGTTGCCGGCCAGTTGCTGGGCTCGGTAGTACAGCACCGCGATGGTGGGGGCGTCGGCGGGCACCGCGGCCCGGGCGGACTCCATCCCGGTGAAGCAGGCGGTGCCACCCGGGCAGCCGGGGCAGCCGGATGCGGTGACGCAGACCCGGTCAAGCACCCCCCAGGACGGGGTATCCGCCGGCGGGGCGAAGCCGTAGCCGGTCATCAGCACGGTGTCGCAGAGGAAGGCGTGCAGTTCGCGCAGGTTCACCACCCCGCCCTGAGCCAGATAGATATGGGACTGCAGAGCGATCCCCGCCGGCGCGGTGGACCGCTCCATCAGATCGGCGTCGGGAGCCTGTTCGCCGCTGACCACGACGGTCGGAACCCCGCTGGCCAGCGCGGTGTCGATGGTCTTCTGCAGCGCCCGGTAGCCCCCCAGCACGCGGATCACCACCACGGCGGCGACGTCGATCAGACCGTCGAGTTCGCCGGGGCCGAGCCGGGTCGGGTTGGCCCACCGATAGTCCGCAGCGCTGGCGCGGGCGGTGATCAGGTCGGTGTCCGACGTCGACAGCAGCAGGACGGTGGGGCGGTCGGGCTGAGAAGGATTAGACACCGGCTATTCGTACCCACCCGCCGGATCGTCGTCGCCAGCGGGTCCCGCCCGATCGCCGGCCAGCAAGGGGATCACCACCACGATCAGGACCGCCGCCATGACCGCGGGCGCCAGCAGCGGTGCCCAGGTGACGGCGGTGGTGACCGCGGTGGCGGCCAGGCCGGCCAGCGTGAATCCGACCAGGCCGGCCACGGTCGGCACGGTGAGCGTGACCGCCCCGGTGCGGTCGGCGTACCCGGTGAGCAGATAGGTGGCTGCGGCCAGGCCCGACACCGCCGCGAACAACGGTGTCGGGGTGCCGACCGCGAGCGCGACGACGGTCGCCAGCACCGCGACCAGCGCCGCTCGCCGGTCGAACAGGCCGGCTGCCACCGCGGCGCCGGCCGCCGCGAGAATCGCCAGCACCACCGGGCCACCGCCGATCCCCGCGGTGAGCACCATGACGGCGCCGAACGCCGCCGATAGCGCGCGGCTCATCGGATTCGCCTGGTGCATCATCGGATTCGCCTGGCGCATCATCGGATTCGCCTGGAGGCGGCGATCCGGCCGGCGTCGGGCATCAACCGCATCGCCGCCTCCAGTGGGACGGTCGTCGGCCAGGCCACCACCTCGACACCGACCACCCGCATGTCGCGGTACATCGCGGCGCGCTGCAGTGCCCACATCCGCGTCACGATCGGGTCCAGGTCCTCACCCAGCGGGCAGCCGTCGAGCACGTCCACGACTACGACCAGATGGCCGCGCCGGGACAGTTCGATCAGCGCCAGGCCGAAGGATCCGTCCAGCAGCGTGGAAAACGCAACCACGACCGCCCCCGGCGGGATGGCGGTTCTCGGGGCGACCGTGCCGGCCATGGTCTGGTAGCCGGCGCCGGTACCCAGCACCGTGTCGAGCACGCGGTAGAACTGCCGCTGCCCGATGTCGGGCCCCACCCACCGCGGTTGCTGACCGCCCAGCCCGACCACCCCGGCCCGGTCGCCGTTGCGCAGCGACGACTGGACGACCTGGACGGCCCCCTCGACCGCGCGCTGGGTAGCCGTCGTGGCCGGTCCGGGGGGCTGGTGGCTGAGATCGACCACGACGACGACGTCCATCGAACGGTCAGTCAACCGCTGGGTGACGTGCAGGCTGCCGCGGCGGGCGCTGACCGCCCAGTTGACGGTGCGCAACTGGTCGCCGGGGACGTAGGGCCGGATGTCGGCGAATTCGACGCCCGGACCGATGTGGCGGGTCAGGTGGATGCCGATCCGGTCCAGCATCTCGGTCCGGGGCAGGGGTGTCGGCGCCGGCGGCGTCATCGGGAACACGAACACGTCGGCGATATCCACCGCGCCGGTGCCGGCCAGCAGCCCTCCGGAGGCCACGACCCGCACCCGGGCGGTCAGCGGATAGCGGCCCCACCGGCCGGCGGATGCGCCGACAGTGATGCTGTGCGGGTCGTCGTCGTCGAGAATCTCGGTCTGCATGCCCGCCGGTGCGCTGACCGACAGGGCCGCCGTCGATCCCTCCGGCGGGGTGCTGAGATCCATCCGGATGGTGACCTGCTCGGTTTCGAAGCTGCGGATCAGGTCCGGGTTGGCCTGCACCGACACCCGGCCCGCCGGCCGCTGCCAGCCGACCGAGGCCAGCACACCGAGCATCGGCGCGGCGAAGGCCACCAGTTGCCAGCGCCCGGAGATCAGCGCTGCAGCGAGCGCGGCGGCGGCGCAGATCAACAGAACCCGGGCGAGTTCGGTTGTGTGCCAACGCAATACGACATCGGCCTGACGGGTGGTGCTCATCGGGTGGCTAACCTGGGGTCCGCGGTGCGGGCAGTTTCTTCAGCAACTGCTCCACCACGTCCGAGCCGGCCATATTGCGGACCCACATCTCCGGACGAAGGCTGATCCGGTGGCCGAACGCGGCCACCGCCAACGCTTTGACGTCCTCGGGCACCACGTAGTCGCGGCCGTTGAGCAGCGCACGGGCCCGCGACAGCTGCACCAGGTCGAGTTCCGCGCGCGGGCTGGCGCCGACGACCACCTGCGGATGGCTGCGGGTGGCCACCGCGAGGGCGACCACGTAGCGCAGCACGTCGTCGTGCACGCTGACCTCCTCGACCGACTCCTGCATGGCCCGCAACTGGTCGGCGTCGGCCACCTCGGAGATCACCGCCTCGGCGGAACCGCGGTCCAGACGGCGGCGCAGCATCGACGCCTCCTCCTGCTCGCTGAGGTACTTCAGACCGACCTTGACCGCGAATCGGTCGAGTTGGGCCTCCGGAAGCGGGTAGGTGCCCTCGAACTCGATCGGGTTCTCGGTGGCGATGACGGTGAACGGTGCTGGGAGACGGTGAGTTTCGCCGTCGATGCTGACCTGGCCTTCGGCCATCGCCTCCAGCAGGGCGGCCTGGGTCTTGGGCGGCGTGCGGTTGATCTCGTCGGCCATCAGCAGGTTGGTGAAGATCGGTCCGCGGCGGAAGTCGAACTGCCCCGACCGCATGTCGTAGATCGTCGAGCCGAGCAGGTCGGCGGGCAGCAGGTCCGGGGTGAACTGCACCCGGGTGAACCGCAGGCCCAGGGCGGCGGCGAACGACCGGGCGATCAGCGTCTTGCCCATGCCGGGCATATCCTCGATCAGAACATGGCCGCCGGCGAGCACGGTGGTCAGGATCAAGGTGAGCGCGGCCCGTTTGCCGACGACGGCGCGTTCCATCTCGTCGAGGACCGCTTCGCACAGCGCGGTGGTCTGTGCTGCTGATGTCGTCATGCCTGTTCCAGTCTCACGAGGATGTTCTCCAGGGTGGCACGGCCCGGCGCGGGTTCCTCGCGTCGGGACGGTGAAACGTTGTCCGGATCGACCCATTGCCACAGATCGTTGCCGAAGAGCAGTCGCCCGGCCGCTTTGACGGCGGCCGGGTCCTTCTGCCGGGTGGCCTGCAGAAAGTCACGGGCCAGTTTGGGCCGCAGGTAGCGGTCCCATTCACCGCGGGTGGCGTCGGCCCACTGCAACATCGACTCGGTCTGCGCCTTCCAGTGGTACAGCGACTCCAGAGCCGGGTCGGCGGAGGCGTCAGCCGGGGCGGGTCGGCTGGCCGCGGCCAGGTTGGCGGCGATCTGCAGGCCGAACAGCGCCACCGCCACCCCGGCGGCGGGCAGCGCCCAACGCCAGCCGATCAGAACGCCGACCACCTCGGCGACCAGCACCCCGATCAAGCCCGACGCCAGGAGCCGGGTCACACCGGGCTCCGAAGCTCGCCGAGAACCGACCGCAGTGCCTGCTGGGCGGTCTGCCGGTGCTGCTCGGTCATCACGTGGGTGCTGTAGCGCGCCTCGGTGAACACGTCGACGAGCGGGGAGGCGGTGCCGGCGCTGAGCGCCCGGGTGGCGACCGCCCGCGCCAGCACCTCCGACGGGGTGTCGGAGGCTCGCGGGGCGGTGGTCGGGGCGCCGGCCAGGGCCTGCTCCATCGCCGCGTAGCAGGCGATGATGGCCTCTCGCGGCGGCAAGTTGGGATTGGCGACTTCGGCGAGTCCGCGTTCGGCGGCGACTTCCAGGGGTTCAGGACCGGCGGGCGCGGCGGCATCCGCCGCATCGGTCAGCGGCACCGATTGCCGGCGCGGCCGGCGCATCGCGCTGAGCACCGTGGCCACCACCATCATCAGCATCAGCACCGCGGTGGTGGCGATGAGCAGCCGGGAGGTGTCGTTGCGCTTCGGCGGCGTCGTCGTCGGCGAGGTGTCCGGGGGCTTCGCGCCGGTGGGGTCGGGCACCGCGTCGGGGGACGCGATCTGCTGGGAGCCGTGGTCCACCCCGAGCCGGTTGAGTACGGCGACGGCCACCAGCCACGCGATCAGCAGGCCGAGTGCGATCAACCCGAGGCGCAGATTCAGTCCCCTGCGCGCGCCGCGCGGACCCTCCGGGAATTCGCGAGCCGGCGGGCGCGGCGGGCCCGACTTCCGCTGCAGCATGGCGAAGGCCATCACCAGCATCGACACACTCAGCAGCGCCACCACACCGGCCAGCGAGCCATCCTCGGAGGCCTCGCTGCGGGGCGTTTGCTGCGGGTTGGGCAGCCGGCCGCGCAGAGCCACCGCGGCGGCGAGGAGCAGCACGAGCAGCAGAGCCACCCGCCCCACCGCTCCGCGCGACTGCCCGGCATGAATCTTCACTCGCTCCATCGTGGCACGGGCTCCGCCGTACCGTGGGAACGTGACCCGGACCCGCGACGACGACGGCTGCCCGGGGGCGCTGCAGGTGCACCAGGCGGCCGACGGCGCCCTGGCCCGCATCCGGCTTCCGGGCGGGATGATCAGCGCCGACCAACTTGCGGCGCTGGCCGACGCCGCCGAGCGGTTCGGTGCCGGAACGCTGGAGCTGACCACCCGCGGCAACGTGCAGATCCGCGGGATCGCCGTGCCTGAGGCGGTCGCCGAAGCGGTGGCCGCTGCCGGCCTGCTGCCCTCCCCGACGCACGAGCGGGTACGCAATATCGTCGCCTCCCCGTTAACGGGACGGTCCGGCGGACGCACCGACGTCCGGGAGTGGGTCGGCGAGTTGGACCGCGCGGTGCAGGCGGACCCGGAACTTGCTGCCCTGCCGGGCCGGTTCTGGTTCAGCATCGACGACGCGACCGGGGATGTGTCCGGGCTCTGCTCGGACGCGGGTCTCCATGTGATGGGCAGCGCCACCCTGGCGCTGCTGCTCGACGGCGTCGACACCGGCGTCCGGCTGAGTCCGTCGGACGGCGTTCCGACGCTGATCGAGGTGGCCCGCCGGTTCCTTGAGGTACGTGGAAAGGCCTGGCGGGTCAGGGAATTGACCGATCCGGCACCGCTGCTCGCCGGGCTGAGCCCGGTGGCCCCGGCCGGACAGCGGTTCCCCCCGGGCCGGCCGCCGATCGGCTGGATCGACCAGGACTGGCCCGACGGCGGGCGGGTGGCACTGGGCGCCGCGGTTCCCCTGGGGGTGCTGACCGCCCGGCAGGCTCAGTTCCTGGCGGCTATCGAGGCCCCGGTCGTCATCACCCCGTGGCGGTCGGTGCTGGTGTGCGACCTGACCGAAGGGGTGGCCGACACCGCGGTGCGGGTGCTGGCGCCGATGGGCCTGGTGTTCGACGACACCTCGCCGTGGCTGCGGATCAGCGCCTGTGTGGGCAGCCCGGGTTGCGACCGATCGCGCGCCGACGTCCGGGCCGACGCCGCCAAGGCTGCGGCCTCGGGGGCCGGCGCCGGCCACTATGTCGGCTGCGAGCGGGCCTGCGGAAGCCCGCTGAACGGCCCGGTGCTGGTGGCAACCGGCGAGGGCTTCCAGAATCTGGACCGCCCGACCGTAGGGTGAGCCTGTGCTGGACTACATCCGCGACGCCGGCGAGATCTACCGGCAGTCGTTCGCGACCATCCGGGACGAGGCCGACCTCGGTGGTTTCCCCGAGGACGTCGCCCGCGTGGTGGTCCGGATGATCCACACCTGTGGTCAGGTGGACCTGCCGGAGCACGTCGCCTTCACTCCGGACGTCGTCGCCGCCACCCACGCCGCCCTGGCCGCCGGGGCGCCGATCCTGTGCGATTCGTCGATGGTGGCCGCCGGGATCACCGCCGCGCGACTGCCGGCCGGCAACGAGGTGGTGTCGCTGGTCGCCGACCCGCGGGCAGCCGACCTGGCCCAGCGGATGGGCACCACCCGCTCGGCTGCCGGGGTGCAGTTGTGGGCCGACCGTCTCGGCGGTGCGGTGCTGGCCATCGGCAACGCCCCGACCGCGCTGTTCCGGCTGCTGGAGTTGATCGACGAGGGCGCCGCGGCCCCGGTGTCGGTGCTCGGCGGCCCGGTCGGGTTCGTCGGCTCGGCGCAATCCAAGGACGAACTCGTCGCCGATCCGCGGGGCATGGAGTATCTGGTGGTGCTCGGGCGGCGCGGCGGGAGTGCGATGGCGGCGGCTGCGGTGAACGCGATCGCGAGTGCACGCGAATGAGGCTCGCCGAATGAGCCATCAACAGCGAATGAGGCTCGCCGAATGAGCCATCAAAAGCGAATGAGGGGAACGCTGTACGGGGTCGGACTGGGTCCCGGCGACCCGGAACTGGTGACGGTCAAAGCGGCCCGGGTGATCGGCGAGGCCGGCGTCGTCGCCTATCACAGTGCGCGCCATGGGCGCAGCATCGCCCGCCGCATCGCAGAGCCGTATCTGCAGCCCGGCCAGATCGAGGAACACCTCGTCTACCCGGTCACCACCGAAACCACCGACCACCCGGGCGGATACCGCGGCGCGATGGAGGACTTCTACACCGAGGCCGCCGAACGGATCGCCGCGCACCTCGACGCCGGCCGCGACGTCGCCCTGCTGGCTGAGGGTGATCCGCTGTTCTACAGCAGCTACATGCACATGCACACCCGGCTGACCGAGCGGTTCAACGCGGTGATCATCCCCGGCGTGACGTCGGTGAGCGCCGCCTCGGCGGCGACCGGCATCCCGCTGGTGACCGGCGATGAGGTGCTGTCGATCCTGCCGGGCACGCTACCGGTGGCCGAACTGGCCCGCCGGCTGGCCGACACCGACGCCGCGGTGGTGATGAAGCTCGGCCGCACCTATCCCCAAGTGCGCGAGGCTCTTTCGCTCGCCGGCCGGCTGGACGACGCGATCTACGTCGAGCGGGCCAGCACCCTGGGGCAGCGGGTGCTACCGGCTGCCGACGTCGACGACGGCGAGGTCCCGTACTTCTCGCTGGCGCTGCTGCCCGGCCCCCGAAGTCGGGATCAACGGAGCGACGCTTGCGGATTGACCGTCGGGCGGCGCCCGGGAACGGTCGTCGTGGTGGGCCTGGGCCCCGGGGACACCGACTGGATGACTCCGCAGAGCCGCCGTGAATTGGCCGCGGCCACCGACCTGATCGGCTACGGCCCCTACCTGGACCGGATCGCGCTGCGGCCCGGCCAGTGCCGGCACGCCTCGGACAACACCGACGAACCGCAGCGGGCCCGGCTGGCCTGTGAGCTGGCCGAGCAGGGCCGCGCCGTCGCGGTCGTCTCCTCCGGCGATCCTGGCGTATTCGCCATGGCCACAGCGGTTCTCGAGGAGGCCAAGCAGTGGCCGGGGGTCGAGGTCCGGGTGATCCCGGCGATGACGGCCGCGCAGGCGGTGGCCAGCCGGGTCGGCGCCCCACTGGGCCACGACTACGCGGTGCTGTCGCTGTCCGACCGGCTCAAGCCGTGGGAGGTCATCGAATCCAGGCTGAGGGCCGCCGCGGCGGCCGACCTGGTGCTGGCGATCTACAACCCGGCGTCGAAGAGCCGCACCTGGCAGGTCGCGGCGATGCGGGATCTGCTGCTCGAACACCGCGACGCCGGCACCCCGGTGGTGATCGGCCGGGACGTGTCCGGGCCGAACGAGTCGGTGACGGTGGTCCGGCTGGCCGACCTGGACCCGGCCCAGGTCGACATGCGCTGCCTGCTGATCGTCGGGTCGTCGCAGACGCAGTGGTACGGCGATACCGTGTTCACTCCGCGGCGCTATCCCGGCTGAGCACCCAGGCCTGCGCCTCCTCGACGGTCCCGACAACCGTCACACCCGACGGCAGGGCAGGGCGCCGGATCATCACCACATCGATGCCGAGGTCCTGTGCCGCTTGGAGTTTGGCGCTGGTCATCGCTCCCCCGCTGTTCTTCGTGACGACGGCCTGGACGCCGTACCGCGACATCAGCGCGCGTTCGTCGTCGTAGCCGTAGGGGCCGCGGGACAGCAGCACCTCATGGGCTCGCGGCAGGGTGTCCGGGTCCGGGGGCGTCACCACCCGGATCAGGAACCACGCGTCGCTGTCCCGGAAGGCGGCCACCCCGAAGCGCCCGGTGGTGAGAAACACCCGTGAATACCCTTGATCAGCAACATATTCAGCCGCCTGGGTGTCGGAGGCCACCGAGGCGGCGCCGGTGGCGTCCCACGCAGGCCGGCTCAGCACCAGATGCCGCACGCCGAGTTCGGCGCAGGCCGTGGCGGCGTGCGCGGTGATGGTCGCGGCGAACGGGTGGGTGGCGTCGACGACGGCGGTGATGCCGTTGTCGCGCAGCCAGTCCCGCAGGCCCTCGGTGCCGCCGAAGCCGCCGCTGCGGACCGGTCCGGCCGGCAGTGCCGGGTCGGGGACCCGCCCGGCCAGCGAGCTGACGAGGTCGATCTCTGGGTGCAGCCGGGCGGCCAGCGCGCGGGCCTCGCCCGTGCCACCCAGCAGCAGCAGCCGCATCAGTGCCGGGCTCCCCGGCGCCGCCCGGCGGAGTAGAGGTAACTGTCGGTGAATCCCTCGGCGGCAAGGACATCCCCGACGATGATCACCGCGGTCCGGGTGACGCCGGCGTCGTGCACCTGCTCGGCGATGTCGTCGAGCGTTCCGCGCAGCACCACTTCCTTGGGCCAGCTGGCGAAGGCCACCACCGCCGCCGGAGTGTCGGCACGGTAGCCGCCGTTGAGCAGTTGCGGGACGATCGCGTCGATCCGGTGGGCGGCCAGGTGGATCACCAGCGTCGCACCGGATGCGGCCAGGATGCTCAAGTCCTCGCGGTTGGGCATCGGCGTGGACAGCGTCGCCACGCGGGTCAGCGTCACCGTCTGCGCCACGCCGGGCACGGTGAGCTCACGGCCGAGGGCGGCGGCGGCCGCGGCGAATGCCGGCACGCCGGGCACGATCTCGTAGTCGATCAGCAGGGCGTCGAGGCGGCGGCACTGTTCGGCGACGGCACTGTAGAGCGACGGATCGCCGGAGTGCAGTCGGGCGACGTCGTGACCGTCGGCCTGAGCCTGGGCGATCTCGGCGACGATCTCGTCGAGGTTCAGCGGTCCGGTGTCGACGATCCGGGCGCCCGGCGGGCACTCCGCGAGCAGGTCGTCCGGCATGATCGAGCCGGCGTACAGGCAGACCTCGCAGCGCTGCAGCAGCCGCTGGCCGCGGACGGTGATCAGATCGGCCGCGCCCGGTCCCGCGCCGATGAAGTAGACCGTCACAGGACGGCCACCGCCCACTGCATGATCGGCATCTGCGGCCGCCAGCCGGTGAACCCGCCGAGCGGCTCGCCGCGGTAGTGCTGGAACCGGCTCAATGCACCGCCCAGTCGCGAATGCCATTCCACCAGAAGGGCTTCGGACTCGGCGGTGACGGCGTTGGCCACCAGGCGCCCGCCGGCGGGCAGCCGGTCCAGGCAGGCCGCCACCATGCCGGGGTTTGTGACACCACCGCCGATGAACACCGCGTCGGGCCGGGGCGCGCCGTCGAAGTCGCCGGGCGCCTCGCCGCGCACCGCGACGTCGACGCCGAAGGCCCGGGCGTTGTGCGCAATGTTCTGTGCGCGCTCGGGGTTGGACTCGAAGGCGACGGCCCGGGCGCCGCGAGCCGATCGGCACCATTGCACAGCGATGCTGCCCGATCCGGATCCGATGTCCCACAGCAGTTCTCCGGGCCGCGGCGCCAGCGCGGCGACGGTCAGGGTCCGGATGGTCTGTTTGGTGATCTGGCCGTCGTGGCGGAAGGCATCATCGGACAGAGCCGGGCCCTCGGCGTGAGCGGGCAGGTAGCGGACGGCGATGACGTTGAGGTCGTCGACGTCGGGCGGGGCGGCCGACCAGGCATCGGCGGATCGGGTGGTGATCCGCTCCCCCGGTCCGCCGAGGTTTTCCAGCACGGTGAATTCCGAAGCGCCACGCCCGGTTTCGGTGAGCGCGGCCGCCAGGGCGGCCGGGGTCGCGGCGTCGCGGGACAGCACGACAGCCCGGCCGCCGCGGCGTACCGCGGTGTGCACCGGCGCGGTCACCAGACTGATCACCTCGGTGTCGTGGCCGGCCCAGCCCATCCGTGCGCAGGCCAGCGTGACCGACGAGACGTGCGGCAGCACCCGCACCCGGCCGGGCCCGTGAATGCGGATCAGCGTGGCGCCGATGCCGTGCAGCAACGGGTCGCCGCTGGCGACCACGTGGATGTCGCCGGGCGCGGCGTCGTCGAGCAGGCTTTCCAGCGCGGGCAGCATCGGAGTGGGCCAGCGGCGCTTCGGGGCGGCGACCGACTCGTCGAGCAGGTCGAGTTGCCGGGGTGAACCGTAAATGACGGTGGCGCTGCCCAATTCGCGCCGGGACTCCGCCGCGAGCCCGGCCATGCCGTCGGCCCCGATACCAACCACCACGATGCATGGCACGTCCCTCACCGGGGCATCCTTCGCCAGACGGCCTGCGGCAGCAGCTTCATCCCGAAGAACATCGGCCGCAGCGCCCGCGGCACCCAGACGGTCCGCCGTCCACTGGCCAGCGCGCGGGCCGTCGCCTCGGCCACCTGCGCCGGGGTGCTGGACAGCGGCGCCGGGTCCATGCCCTCGGTCATCCGGCCGATCACGAACCCGGGGCGCA
Organism: uncultured Actinomycetes bacterium; assembly: GCA_903877095.1. Classification (GTDB taxonomy): domain Bacteria; phylum Actinomycetota; class Actinomycetes; order Mycobacteriales; family Mycobacteriaceae; genus Mycobacterium. The sequence continues at coordinate 32,811 of CAIRCP010000101.1, forward strand.
CGATGAGCAGGCTCACCCCGGTGCCGTGCAGCGCGTCGGCCAGCCCGCTGGCGAACCCGTCCAGACCGGCTTTGGCCGACCCGTAGACGTAGTTGGCGCGGCGGACCCGGACTCCGGCCACCGAGGAGAACACCACCAGCCGGCCCCGGCCGGCCGCGCGCATGGCCGACGCCAGCCGGGTGAGCAGGCTGATCTGTGCGACGTAGTCGGTGTGCACGATCGCCACCGCGTGACCGGGGTCGGCTTCGGCGCGGGTCTGATCACCCAGAATTCCGAACGCCAGCACCGCGGTTCCGATCGGCCCGTACTCGGCGACCAGCGCATCCACCACCGGTCCGTGCGAGTCCAGGTCGTCGGCGTCGAACTCGACGGTGTGGACGACGGCCGCCCCGGCATCGAGCACCGCGGAGGCCTCGTCACCGAGCCGGCCGGCGTCGCGGGCCGCCAGCACGACCGTCGCACCGGGCGCGAGCCGGGTGGCGAGTTCCACGCCGATCTCGCTGCGTCCGCCGAAGATGACGACGGTGCCCTGATCAGTCGCTGTGTCTTCCACGGATCGGATTATTCACTGCGCTAGCGTCTTCCTCGATGCCCAACACCGCCAGGCTTACCGACGACGCACTCGCGTTCCTCATCGAACGTCATCTCGCGATGCTGACCACCCTGCGCGCTGACGGGTCGCCGCACGTGGTCGCGGTGGGTTTCACCTTCGACCCCGACACCCACATCGCCCGGGTGATCACCAGCGACGGATCACAGAAAGCCGTCAACGCCGAGCGCAGCAAGATCGGCGTGCTCTCCCAGGTCGACGGTGCCCGCTGGCTGTCGCTGGAGGGCATCGCCAGCGTCAACCGCGATCCCGACGGCGTCCGGGAAGCCGAACTGCGCTACGCCCAGCGGTATCGCACGCCCAGGGTCAACCCGCGGCGGGTGGCGATCGAGGTGCTCGTCACGCGGGTCCTCGGGTCATCGACGCTGCTTGACCGGTCCTGACGCACAGCCGGTCCTGACTCACACCACCGTCAGCTCATGCGGCCGCTGGTTGACGGCGAACGCGCCGTCAGCGGTGACGATCACGATGTCCTCGATACGTGCGCCCCACCGGCCCGGTAGGTAAACGCCCGGTTCGACGGAGAACGCCATCCCCTCGGCAAGCGGCAGGCTGTTGCCGGCCACGATGTAGGGCTCCTCGTGCACCGAGAGCCCGATGCCGTGGCCGGTGCGGTGCACGAAGTATTCGGCCAGCCCGGCCTCGGCCAGCACGTCGCGGGCGGCGGAGTCGATCTGCTCGGCGGTCACTCTGGGCCGCACCGCGGCCACCGCGGCGGCCTGCGCGCGCTGCAGCACCGCGTACTGCTCGGCGATCTCCGGCGCGGGCTCGCCGATGCTGTAGGTGCGGGTGCAGTCGGAGTTGTAGCCCGGTTCCACCGGCCCGCCGATGTCGACGACGACGATGTCACCGGTCTGCAGTTCCCGGTCCGAGCACTCGTGGTGCGGATCGGCGCCGTTGGGACCCGAGCCGACGATGACGAACGCCGCCTCCGAATGCCCCTCGGCCACAATGGCTTTGGTGATATCGGCCGCCACCTCAGCCTCGGTGCGGCCCGCTGTGAGGAACTCCGGCACCCGGGCGTGCACCCGGTCGATCGCCGCGCCCGCCGCGCGCAGCGCCTCGATCTCGGCCTGATCCTTGATCATCCGCAGGGCCGCCATGATCTCGGTGCCCAGCACCGGCACGGCGCCGAGGCGTTCGGCCAGCGGCAGCAGATGCAGCGCGGGCATCGAATCGGTGACCGCCACCCGCGCATGCCCGCCCAGTGCCAGCGCCACCAGGTCGTAGGGATTCTCGCCGTCGACCCAGTCCCGCAATTCCAGCCCGAGGTCGCCGGCCGCCGATTCGCGCAGCGCGGCCAACTCCAGGCGCGGCACCACCACCACGGGGTCACTGCCCACCCCCGAGTCGCTGCGCTCCTGACCGCCGGAGCAGGCCGGCACCACCAGGGCGGTCAATCGCTCGAAAGTCTGTGCCCGCGAACCGATCAGATAGCGCATGTCGTACCCGGGCGTCACGATCAGGCCGGCCAGACCGGCCCGCGCCGCCCCGGCCGCCGCGGCCGCCAGCCGTCGTGCGTACACCTCATGGCCGAACCGAGTTGTCATGGAGGCCAGGCTAGCGTGGGTGTCGTGGCCTCTTCCGCGACCGCTCCGCTCCTGTTGCTCGACGGCGCCAGCATGTGGTTCCGCTCCTACTTCGGGGTGCCCGCGTCGATCACCGGCCCGGACGGCCGGCCGGTCAACGCCGTCCGCGGCTTCCTCGACAGCGTCGCCACCCTGATCACCCAGCACCGACCCGGCCGGCTGGTGGTGTGTCTGGACTTGGACTGGCGCCCGGCGTGGCGGGTGGAGCTGATCCCGTCGTATAAAGCGCACCGGGTCCTTGAGGAGGGCAGCCCACTGGGCGAGGGGGCTGCCGCCGATGTCGAGGAGGTGCCCGACGATCTGAGCCCGCAGGTGGAGATGATCCTGGAGATCCTCGACGCGTTCGGGATCTGCACGGCGGGGGCGGCCGGGTTCGAGGCCGACGACGTGCTGGGCGCCCTGGCGGCGGCCGAACGTCAGGATCCGGTGGTGGTGGTCAGCGGCGATCGTGACCTGCTGCAACTGGTAGCCGACGAACCGGTCCAGGTGCGGGTGCTCTACATCGGACAGGGGCTCGCGAAAGCGACGCTGTTCGGGCCTTCCGAAGTGACCTCGCGCTACGGGGTGCCACTGGAGCGGGCGGGAGCGGCGTACGCGGAGTTGGCGCTGCTGCGCGGCGATCCCTCCGACGGCCTGCCCGGCGTGCCCGGCATCGGCGAGAAGACCGCCGCCACCATGCTGAGCCAGTACGGGTCGCTGGAAGCGATCATCGCCGCCGCGAATGACCCGAAGTCGTCCTTGCCCAAAGCATTTCGCGCCAAAATGCTGGCTGCCACGGACTACATCGCGGCGGCGATACCCGTGGTGCGGGTGGCCCGGGACGCTCCGGTGCGGCTCTACACCGACACCGACCGGCTACCCCTGCACGCCGCCGAACCCCAGCGGGTCGCGGAATTGGCGACGGCCTACGGGCTCAGCTCACCTCTCGCCCGGTTGCAGAAGGCGCTCGACAAAATCTGAGACACCCTGATCTGCGGGCGAGCGTGCACAATCTGCCCGCAGTTGCGGCGTGTCGGCGTGCCGACACGCACGCTCGGGGGAAGTGCCCGCTACTTCGGCCGGCCGACCTCGTAGGTGCCCTTGTCGTCCTGGAACGTCACGCTCACCTGGCGCTTGGTACCGTCGATGCTGACCTCGCAGTTGAAGGTGTCACCCTTCTTGACCGTCGGGTTCTGGCCGTTGTTGCACTTGACGTCCTTGACGTTCTTGGCACCGTAGCCGTTCGAGTCATCGGTGAGGATCTGCTGCACGCCCTGCTGAGCCTTGTTGACATCAAGCTTGGTGGTGACGAAGAAGCCCGGCTTCCAGAAGCCGAGGATGAGCAGCAGCGCCAGCGCGAGCGCACCGAGCACGCCGAGGATGGTCCCGATGGTCCGGCTCGACGGCTTGGCCGCCGCCTCGGCGCCCGGCGGCACATACCCGGGGAACTGGCCGGGCTGCCCGGGCGGCGGCGGGTACTGACCCGGCCCGGGGTACTGACCCGGCCCGGGATACTGGCCGTACTGCGGCGGCGCACCATAGCCGCCGGGCTGCGGGTACTGGCCGTAGGCAGCCGGGTTGTACTCGGGCGCACCGTAGGGCTGCGGCGGCGGGTAGCCGGGCACGCCCTGCGGCTGCCCGTACTGCGGGTACTGCGGCGGGTACGCGGGCGGCTGCCAGACCGGGGCCTCGCTGCCGGCAGGCTGCCAGGCCGGGGCTTCGCTGCCCGGGGGCTGCCAGACCGGCGCCGCCGGGGGCTGATCGGAACCGGTGTAAGGCTTGTCGCCCCAGGGGTCGGATCCCTGCGGACCACTCATCGTCTCTCCTCGATGTCAGGAGCTCTCGCCCCGAAAACACGTTCCCCACCGTAGCGTTTGGATAACCCTACCCGCTGTCAACGGCCACGACGCCGCGCCGGATGTCGTCGATGGCGCGTTTGGCCGTGGTCCGCACTCTCGACTCCGGGGCGGCGTTACGCACCTGATCGAGCAGGTCGAGCACCTGCCGGCACCAGCGCACGAAGTCCCCCGCGGGCAGCGGCGAACCGTTGCCGGCGACGTCCGACGCAGCCAGTGCGGCGGCCAGATTGCCGGTGGTGGCCCAGCGGTGGACCGCCGGCACGAAGCCCTCGTCGGGTTGCCGTGAGGGCGCCAGCCGGTGCCGCTGCTCGTCAGCGCGCAGCGCATCGGAGAGCCGGCGTGTCTCGGCCAGCGCGCGGCGCACGGCCGGGGTCGGCATGTCGATCGCATGGGCGGGCGTCGGTCCGTCGCTGCCGCGCGTCTCGAACACCATCGCCGAGAGCACCGCCGCCAACTCCGCCGGCGCCAGCCCCTTCCACAGTCCCTTGCGCAGGCACTCGGCGACCAGCAGGTCGCTCTCGCTGTAGATCCGGGCCAGCAGTCGCCCGTCGTCGGTGACCTGCGGTCCGGCTGTGCCAGCACCGTGTGCATCCGAGCCGCTACCCGACACGTACCCGCGCTCGGTCAGCAGCCCGACGATCCGGTCGAAGGTGCGGGCCAACGAGTTGGTGGCCGCATTGACCTTGGCGCGCATCTGCTCGTTGTCCCGTTCGACCCGCAGATAGCGCTCGGCGACCCGCGCCATGGCCTCGCGGTCGGCCGGCCGGTGGGCGGGATGCTGGCGCATCTGCTCGCGCAGCGCGGCCAGTTCGGGGTCGGCGTCGGGGGCCTCGTCCTCGCCGCGTCGCCTCCGGGCTGAGGGCACCGAGAGCCCCTCGGCCGCCGACAGCAGCGCCGACGCCAGATCGCGCCGCACCCGGGGCTGGCGGTGCTCCACCCGCTTGGGCAGCGTCATCGCCCCCATCGGGGCCACGACTCCCGGCAGGTCGAGCGAGGAAATCCTTCCAGCCCAACGGTTTTCGGTGAGCACCAGCGGACGCGGATCGTCGGCGTCCCGAGCCGGCTCCAGCACCACTGCCAGCCCGCCGCGCCGGCCGTGGGTGATGGTGATGATGTCCCCGCGGCGCAGGGCGGCCAGCGCCTCACCGGCCGCCTGCCGGCGGTGCAGCCGCGAGGTCCGCGACGCCGCGCGTTCCCGGTCTGAGATCCGGGCCCGCAGCCGCGCGTAATCCAGGATCGCCGGTTCGGTGCCGCCTTCGCGCCGGTTCCAGCCCATCTCGGCGGCCAGTTCGTCGAGCATCTTCTCGCCCCGCTCAGCGCCGCGGACCAGGCTCACCACCGACCGGTCGGCCTGGTACTGGGCGAACGAGCGCTCCAGCAACTGGTGCGCCGCTTCCGGCGTCATCTGGCTCACCAGGTTGATCGTCATGTTGTACGACGGCGCGAACGAACTGCGCAGCGGGAAGGTACGGGTGGAGGCGAGCCCGGCGATCTCCACCGGGTCCGAGGCGGCGTCCTGCGGATTCCAGATCACCACCGCGTGGCCCTCGACGTCGATGCCGCGCCGGCCGGCCCGGCCGGTGAGCTGGGTGTACTCCCCCGGGGTGAGCGGCAGGTGCTGCTCGCCGTTGAACTTCACCAGCCGCTCCAGCACGACGGTGCGGGCCGGCATGTTGATGCCCAACGCCAGTGTCTCCGTGGCGAATACCGCTTTGATCAGCCCGGCGGTGAACAGTTCCTCGACGGTGTGGCGGAAAGTCGGGAGCATGCCGGCGTGGTGGGCGGCCAGTCCCCGCAGTAGGCCCTCGCGCCACTCGTAGTAGTCCAGCACGTCCAGGTCGGCATCGGCGAGGTCGCCGCAACGGCGGTCGATCACCTCGGCGATGCGGGCCCGGTCGGCCTCGGTGGTCAGCCGCAGCGGGCTGCGCAGGCACTGCTTGACGGCGGCGTCACAGCCGGCGCGGGAGAAGATGAAGGTGATGGCCGGCAGCAGGCCCTCGCGGTCCAGGGTGGCGATGACGTCCGGACGTGACGGCGGCCGCTGAAACCCCGGCCCACCGTGCCGGCGACCCCGGCCGCGCGGCTGCCAGTCCGCCAGTCCGTCGGCCTCGCGCCGATGGGCGATGTGGCGAACCAACTCCGGATCGACCCGATGCGCGACCCCGCCCTTGGTGGGAGCGTCGTAGTCGAACAGGTCGAAGAGTCGCTTGCCCACCAGCATGTGCTGCCACAGCGGCACCGGACGATGCTCGTCGACCACCACGGTGGTGTCCCCGCGCACGGTCTTGATCCAGCCGCCGAATTCCTCGGCGTTGCTGACCGTGGCCGACAGGCTCACCAGCCGCACGTCGTCGGGCAGGTGCAGGATGACCTCCTCCCACACCGCCCCGCGCATCCGGTCGGCGAGGAAGTGCACCTCGTCCATCACCACGTAGGACAGTGACCGCAATGTGTCGGACCCGGCGTAGAGCATGTTGCGCAGCACCTCGGTGGTCATCACCACCACCGGGGCGTCGCCGTTGATCGACTGGTCTCCGGTCAGCAGCCCGATCCGCTCCGGACCGTAGCGGCGGACGAGGTCACTGTGCTTCTGGTTGCTCAGCGCCTTGATCGGGGTGGTGTAGAAGCACTTCTGCCCGGCCGCCAGCGCCAGATGAACCGCGAACTCCCCCACCACGGTCTTTCCGGCGCCGGTCGGGGCGCACACCAGAACCCCGTGGCCGCGTTCGAGAGCCGCACACGCCTGGATCTGGAACGGGTCGAGCCGGAAGGTCAACTGGCCGGTGAAATCGGCGAGTTGAGGGAATTCAGGTCCATCGAGCTGGTGCTCAGGTGATGTCGTCATGGTCCGTGCCGATCGTCGTCGGCGCCGCAACCGGTGCGGGCGGCTCGATGCGCGCCGCCTCGTCGTCGGGAATCGCGGCCTCCACTTCCCGCTTGGCCTTGCGCTTGTCGTGGAACCGGGCGACCTGAATGGCGAACTCCAGCAACAACGTCAGCGCCAGACCGAGCGCCAGCATCGAGAACGGGTCGGACCCCGGAGTCGCGACGGCGGCGAAGGCGAACACCCCGAAGATCAGGCCACGCCGCCAGGCGGCCAGCTTCTCGTAGCTCAGGATGCCGACGACGTTGAGCATGACGATCAGCAGCGGGAACTCGAAGCCGACACCGAACACCAGCAGCAGGTTGATCAGGAAGCCGAAGTACTGGTCACCGGACAGCGCGGTCACCTGGACGTCGCTGCCCACCGTCAGCAGGAAGTGCAGCGCCTTGGACAGCACCACGTACGCCAGGACCGCGCCGGCCACGAACAGTGTCGCCGCCGCGACGACGAACACCGACGCGAACCGGCGTTCATTGCGGTACAGGCCCGGGGTGATGAATGCCCAGATCTGATGCAGCCAGATCGGGCAGGCCAGGACGATGCCAGCGGTCAGACCGACTTTGAGCCGCAGCATGAACTGGTCGAAGGGGGCCGTCGCCAGTAGGCGACAGCCGCCGTCGGCGCTGATGTCGGCGCGCGCCGACGGCGGCAACGCGCAATAGGGATGACGCAGCCACTCGCCGAGACTCTCCATGCCGAAGATGCCGTGGCTGTACCAGAAGAACCCGAAGATGGTGGTCAGGGCCACCCCTGCCACGGAGATCAGCAGGCGCGCACGAAGTTCCCGGACATGCTCGACCAGCGACATGGTGCCGTCGGGGTTGGCACGGCTGCGTCGGTGGCGCGGGTCGAAATGGATGAGGAACTTAGGGGTGCGCACGGCGTCTACCTAGTGGCGCCCGGGGCGCCCGCTGGAACAGCCGGCTCAGGCCGGGCGGATGTCGGTCGGGTTCGGGGCCGGCGGCGGGACGTCCAGACGCTCGGACGGGACAGCCTGCGCCCCAGCGGTGAAGCCGGGCTGGACCGGAGCGACCGGCGTGTCGGCCCGGTTGTCGGCCTGCAGTTCCTTGACCTCGGACTTGAAGATGCGCATCGACTTGCCCAGGGACCGGGCGGCGTCAGGCAACCGCTTCGACCCGAACAGCAGGACGACCACAAGAAGCAGGATTATCCAGTGCCACGGCTGTAGAGCACCCAATTCGGTCACCTCCAGACACAGCCGGACGACCAAGCGGGACGAAGTCCCGGGGAGGAGTCCGGCAATCAGATGTTGGCGACGATGCTACCCGTCGCAGCGTGCCCCACGGTCGCGACTTAGCGGTCCAGCGTGGCGTAGGCGGCCAGGGCGTTGGCCGCGGCGGTGCGCACCTCGTCTGCCAGCGACTTCGGTGCCAGTACCGCCACATCAGCCCCGAACCCGAGGATCTGGCGAGCCATCCAGTCATCGGCGGCGTAGGTCATGGTGGCCTCGAACCAGCCGTCGGGCAACTCGGCGACCACCCGCATCGGGAAGTACTCCAGCATCCAGGCCGCCCGCGGCGACACCCGCAGAGTGGCCGACGGCAGCGACGGATCGGCGTCGAACAGCGCGGTCGGCGGCGGTGCCTGCACCGCCGGTGTCGGCGGCGCGGCCGGTTCGTCGAGAACGCGGGCGTCGACGATGCGGTCGAACCGGAACAGCCGCACCCCCTCGGCGTCCCGGCACCAGCCCTCCAGGTAGCTGTGATCGCCGACGAGCACTACCCGGATCGGGTCGACGACCCGCTCCGACAGCGCGTCGCGCGACGCCGAGTAGTACTCGAGCGAGACCGCCCGTTTGAGTCGCAGCGCCTCCCGCACCGCGGCGACGGCGTCGATTTCCCGCGGCGCGGCCCGGTCCTCCCGCGGCGCGGCCCGATCCGATGCGGGGGCGCCGCCGTCGGGCACCGCCGTGGCGCCGGCCGCCGCCTCGATCTTGGCGATGGCGCTCAGCGCTGCCGCCGGGTCCACCACGCCGGGGATGTCGGACAGCGCTCGCAGCGCCACCAGCAGACCGCTGGCCTCCGAGGAGTTCAGCCGCAACGGCTTGTCGATCCCGGCCGAGAAGGTGACCTTGATGGTGTCGTTGTCGAACTCGAAGTCGATCAGGTCTCCCGGCCCGTAGCCGGGCAGCCCGCACATCCACAACTGGCTGATGTCGGCTTGCAACTGCTTGCGGGTGACACCGAGGTCGGCGGCGGCATCGGTGTAGCTGACCCGCGGGTTGGCCTGGAAGTACGGAACCATGTTGAGCAGCCGCACCAGTCGGCTGGCGACCGGGGTCACGACGACACCCCGGCCTGCGCGGTCAGCCGGGCGACCACGTCCGACCGCAGCGAATCCGGTTCCAGCACAAGGGCGTCCGCCCCGTAGCCGGCGACCTCGCGGGCCAGGCCGTCCAGGCTGGCGACGTCGATCTCGATGACATCGCCGTCGCGCTCCCCGACGGCGCGTCGGGAGACGACGCGGCCGGCCCGCCGAAGGGCCGTCGCGTACCCGTCGGCCGCCCAGACCCGGGCCACCGCGCCCGAGGGTCCGCCGGTGGCGGCGTCGATCGACTGCTCGACGAGCGCGCGAAGGTCGACCGCGTCGGGCCGGCCCGCCTCCCCCGGTGCGCCAACGGCGTTGACGTCGGCGATGCGCGACACCCGGTACACCCGGGTGGCGTCGCGATCGCGGTCGTGGCCCACCAGATACCAGCGGCCGCGGGCGGTCAGGACACCCCACGGCTCGACGGTGCGCACGGCGTAGGGCTCGACGACAGTGGGCCGGTGGTGGAACCGGACGGCCTGCCGGGCGTCGATAGCCGCGAGCAGGACGCCCAGGACCTGCTCGGAGCCGCGCAGGCCGGCCGAGCCCGCGGCGGCGGTGACGGCCACCCCGTCGGCCCGGTCCACGTCCACCCCGGCCGCCCGCAGTTTGAGCAGGGCGCTCTGGGTGGCGGTGATGCGTTCGGGTGATTCCCACAGTGTGGTCGCCACCGCCACCGCCGCGGCCTCGTCCGTGGTCAGGTCGATGTCGGGAAGGGCGTAGGCGTCCGGCTTGATCCGGTAGCCCTCGGTGGTGTCGAAGGCGCTGACCCGTCCGGTCTCCAGCGGGATGCCCAGATCGCGCAGTTCGCTCTTGTCGCGCTCGAACATCCGGGAGAACGCCTCGTCGGACTGGTCGGCGTAGCCGGCGACGCTGGCCCGGATCCGTTCAGCGGTGAGATATCCGCGGGTCGACAGCAGCGCGATCACGAGATTCATCAACCGCTCGATCTTGGCGGTTTTCGCAGGCGCCACGCTGGCCCACCTTAGCCGCAATCCGGCGAGGTGCCATGCGACGCACTGGCGGCGTTCACATGCTGGCGATGAGGCGTTTGACCCGCTCGTCGGAGGACCGGAACGGGTCCTTGCACAGCACCGTGCGCTGCGCCTGGTCGTTGAGTTTGAGGTGCACCCAGTCGACGGTGAAGTCGCGGCCGGCCTCCTGGGCGGCGGCGATGAACTCGCCGCGCAGCTTGGCCCGGGTGGTCTGCGGCGGGGTGTCGACGGCGGCCTCGATCTCCTCGTCGGTGGTGACCCGGGCCGCCAGGCCCTTGCGCTGCAGCAGGTCGAACACACCGCGGCCGCGTTTGATGTCGTGGTAGGCCAGATCGAGCTGGGCGATCTTGGGGTCGGACAGCTCCATGCTGTAGCGGTCCTGGTAGCGCTGGAACAGTTTGCGCTTGATCACCCAGTCGATCTCGGTGTCGACCTTGGCGAAGTCCTGGCTCTCGACGGCGTCGAGTTGCCGGCCCCACAGATCGATGACCTGGTCGATCTGGGTGTCGGGCTCGCGGGACTGCAGGTAGTCGACGGCGCGGCTGTAGTACTCGCGCTGGATGTCCAGGGCGCTGGCCTGGCGGCCGCCGGCCAGCCGGACCGGGCGCTTGCCGGTCAGGTCGTGGCTGACCTCTCTGATGGCCCGGATCGGATTGTCCAGGGAGAAGTCCCGGAACGGGACGCCGGCCTCGATCATTTCCAGCACCAGCGCCGCGGTGCCCACCTTGAGCATGGTGGTCGTCTCGCTCATGTTGGAGTCGCCGACGATGACGTGCAGCCGGCGGTACTTCTCGGCGTCGGCGTGCGGTTCGTCGCGGGTGTTGATGATCGGACGGGACCGGGTCGTCGCGCTGGAGACGCCCTCCCAGATGTGCTCGGCGCGCTGGGACAGGCAGAAGGTGGCCGCCTTCGGGGTCTGCAGGACTTTTCCGGCGCCGCAGATCAGCTGGCGGGTCACCAGGAAGGGCAGCAGAACGTCGGAGATCCGGGAGAACTCCCCCGCCCGCACGATCAGATAGTTCTCGTGGCAGCCGTAGGAGTTGCCCGCCGAGTCGGTGTTGTTCTTGAACAGGTAAATGTCCCCGCCGATCCCCTCGTCGGCCAGGCGCTGTTCGGCGTCGACGAGGAGGTCCTCCAGGACCCGTTCCCCGGCCCGGTCGTGGGTGACCAGCTGGGCGAGGTTGTCACATTCAGCGGTGGCGTATTCGGGGTGGCTGCCGACGTCCAGGTAAAGACGGGCGCCGTTGCGCAGGAAGACGTTGGAGCTGCGACCCCACGACACCACCCGGCGGAACAGGTAGCGGGCAACCTCGTCCGGCGACAGGCGGCGGTGACCGTGGAAGGTGCAGGTGACACCGAACTCGGTCTCGATGCCCATGATTCTGCGCTGCACGCCCCGAGCCTACTGGGTTGCCATTGCGTCGGCCCCCAATGCGGGGTGATGAGCCGCCCGTCGCGTCGGCGCGTCGCCCTGGCTAGCAAACCGGGAGGATTACCCTGATCGGAGAGGGGCAAAGGTCACAATCGGCGTGGTGTTATCCCGCGGCGCCATTTTTTTCATTAGGGTGGGAGCGTGCACTTCGACGCCAGGGCTTTTGCGCGCAAAGTATGGATCGCGCTCGCAGTCGTGTCCGGCATTGTCGTGGTGGTCCTCAGTTGGCGGGTGCCTGAGCCCGAGAACCACCAGCCGACCAAGTCTCCGCTGGTGGAGAACGCTTCCTATATGCGGTTGGTGCCGCAGGAGCAGGTTCCCTCGCCGCCGGATTACGGCGCGCGGACCAGCTAGCTACCGGCGGCCGGCGCTCCGTCGGGAACCGGCGCGGGCTCTGCTGGTGGCACCAGCGCTTCCAGCGCCGGGCCGGTGATCCGGCGAAACGCCCGGCGCGGCCGGTTGACGTCGAGGATCGCGATCTCCAGTGTCGACGGCCCGAGTACCCGCGGCTCGGCGGGCGGGCTGGCGTTCCCGGCGGCACTGGCGATACCGGACCGCAGCGCATCGACCGCCATCCGGACGGCCTCGGCCAGTTCGGCGTTCTCGGTGTAGGACGCCTTGAGGGCGTTGATGATCGGTTCGGTGGTGCCGCCCATCACCACGAAATGCGGCTCGTCGGCGATCGACCCGTCATAGGTGATGCGGTACATCTCCGGCGGCTTCGTTTCGCCGTGGTGGGCGACCTCGGCGACGCAGAGTTCGACTTCGTAAGGCTTGGCCTGCTCGGTGAAGATGGTTCCCAGCGTCTGGGCGTAGACGTTGGCGAGCTGGCGGCCGCTGACGTCGCGCCGGTCGTAGGCATAGCCGCGGGTGTCGGCATACTGGATGCCGCCGCGCCGCAGACTGTCGAACTCGTTGAACCGGCCCACCGCCGCGAAACCGACCCGGTCGTAGATCTCACTGACCTTCTGCAGTGAGCGCGACGGGTTCTCGGCCACGAACAGCACGCCGCCGGCGTAGGCCAGCGTGACAACGCTGCGGCCCCGGGCGATTCCCTTGCGCGCGAGCTCGGAACGCTCACGCATCGCCTGCTCAGGCGAGATGAAATACGGAAAGCTCACGAAGCCCCCGCCCGCGGCGCCTCGCCGGCCGGGCCCGGCCCGGGCCCGAATTCGTCAGTGCGGGAACGCTTCTGGATCACCTCACGCGCCAGCCCGGCGATCCGCTCCTCGAGGACGTCCTGGGCGCCGTCGGCGTCGATGGTGACCGCCGTCGGATAGATACCCCGAACCAGGTCGGGGCCACCGGTGGCCGAGTCGTCGTCGGCGGCGTCGTAGAGCGCCTCAACGGCCACCTTCAACGCGGAATCCGCATCCGCCACAGCCGAATACAGCTTCTTCATGGACGCCTTGGCGAACAGCGAACCGGATCCGACGGCCTGGTAGCCCTCGTCCTCCAGGTGCCAGCCCCCGGCGGCGTCGAACGACACGATGCGCCCCGCGGCGGCGCGATTCGGGTCATGGAGGTCGTAACCCACCAGCAAAGGCAGGGCGACGAAGCCCTGCAACGCCGCACCGAGGTTGCCGCGAACCATGATGGCCAACCGGTTCACCTTGCCGGCGAACGTCATGGGCACGCCTTCGAGCTTCTCGTAGTGCTCGAGTTCGACCGCGTACAGGCGCGCGAATTCGACGGCCAGCGCGGCGGTCCCGGCGATTCCGGTGGCCGTGTAGTCGTCGGTGATGTAGACCTTCTGCACATCGCGCCCGGCGATCATGTTCCCCTGGGTCGATCGGCGGTCGCCCGCGATCAGCACTCCGCCCGGGTATTTCAGCGCGACGATGGTGGTCCCGTGGGGAAGGGCGGGGTGAGCGTCGCCCGGCGCGATCCGCTGGCCGGCAAGGCCGCCGGCGGGCAGTAGCTCAGGGGCCTTGCGGCGCAGGAGATCTGAGAACGACGACAGATCGATGGGCGACGCCGCGTTCGTCGGAGAAATCAGCGGCCCGGTGGTGGCCAGGTGGTCAGGGAAGGGCCAGGTCACTGTCCGCCCTTTTGGACGTAGGCCCGAACGAAGTCCTCGGCGTTTTCCTCGAGCACGTCGTCGATCTCGTCCAGCAGGTCGTCGGTCTCCGCGGCCAGCTTCTCGCGACGCTCCTGCCCGGCGGCGGCCCCGTTTCCGGAGAGGTCCTCGTCCTCGCCGCCACCGCCACGCTTGGTCTGTTCCTGAGCCATCGCTGCCTCCTGCTCTCATCGGCGGCCCTGCCGGACACTCCAGCCAGCCGCCGTACCCCACAGTACCGTCCAGCACCGTCGTGATCGCTCTTACGGGTGCCAACGTCGGTCCGCTCATGTCGATGGGCGTTCCACAAGTTCCACGCCTACGTCGTCAGTTGTTCCACCAGTTCCGCGGCGCTGTCCACCGAGTCCAGCAGCGCGCCGACATGAGCTTTACTGCCCCGCAGCGGCTCAAGGGTGGGGATCCGCACCAGCGAGTCGCCGCCGAGGTCGAAGATCACCGAGTCCCAACTCGCCGCGGCGATGTCGGCACCGAATCGCCGCATGCACTCCCCTCGGAAGTACGCCCGGGTGTCGGTGGGCGGGTTGTCGATGGCGTCGAGGACCTGCTGTTCGGTCACCAGCCGCTTCATCGACCCCCGGGCGACCAGCCGGTTGTAGAGCCCCTTGTCCAGCCGGACGTCGGAGTACTGCAGGTCGACCAATTGCAGCCGGGGCGCCGACCAGCTGAGGTTCTCGCGCTGCCGGAAACCGTCGAGCAGTCGCAGTTTCGCCGGCCAGTCCAGCAACTCCGCGCACTCCATCGGATCTCGCTCCAGCAAATCCAAAACGTGCGCCCAGGTTTCGACGACGTCGGTCGCCCTGGGGTCGGGATCCCGGCTGTCCAGCAGGGCGCCGACCCGCTCGAGGTAGATCCGCTGCATCGCCAATGCGGTCAGCTCGCGGCCGTCCGCCAGCGCGACGGTCGCCCGCAGCGACGGGTCGCGGCTGATCACGTGCACCGCGTGCACCGGCCGGGCCAGGGCGAGATCACTGAGGTCCAGCCCGTACTGGTGGCCCTCCTCGATCAGATCGAGGACCAGCGCGGTGGTGCCGACCTTCAGATAGGTGGACGTCTCGGCGAGATTGGCGTCCCCGATGATCACGTGCAGGCGGCGGTACTTGTCGGCGTCGGCGTGGGGTTCGTCGCGGGTGTTGATGATGCCGCGCTTGAGCGTGGTCTCCAGGCCGACCTCGACCTCGATGTAGTCGGCCCGCTGGGACAGCTGGAACCCAGGCTCATCCCCCGACGCCCCGAGGCCCACACGGCCCGATCCCGTCACCACCTGGCGCGACACCATGAAGGGCGTCAACCCGGCGATGACCGCCGAGAACGGCGTCTGGCGGCTCATCAAATAGTTCTCGTGGGTGCCGTACGAGGCGCCCTTGCCGTCGACGTTGTTCTTGTACAACTGCAGCTTGGCCGCCCCCGGAACGCTGGCCACATGCCGGGCCGCGGCTTCCATCACGCGCTCGCCGGCCTTGTCCCAGATGACGGCATCCAGCGGGTCGGTCACTTCAGGTGCGGAGTACTCGGGGTGCGCGTGGTCGACATAGAGGCGGGCACCGTTGGTCAGGATCATGTTCGCCGCGCCCACCTCGTCGGCGTCGACCACCGGCGGCGGGCCGGAGGCGCGGCTCAGATCGAACCCGCGGGCATCACGCAACGGCGACTCGACTTCGTAGTCCCAGCGGGTGCGCTTGGCCCGCGGGATACCGGCGGCGGCGGCGTACGCCAGCACCGCCTGAGTGGACGTCAGGATCGGATTCGCGGTCGGGTCGGTCGGCGAGGAGATGCCGTATTCCACCTCGGTGCCGATGATCCGCTGCATGGGGGTAAGACTAGCCGGGTGACGATCCGTGGCCCCGGCGACGAGGAAACCAGTGATAAACCCGGCCGGGTGACAATGCGCCGCCCCGCGGGGGAACCCGGCGAATTGCGGGCCACGGAGCGCTGGTTCCTGGCGCAGGGGTTGCCGGCGGTGTTGCCCAAGCAGGCGTTGCTGTACCGGGTATGGAGTCGCTCAGCTCCGGCCCTGGCCGGCCTGGCGGCGATGGCGATCAACTCGGTCATCGTGGTGCGACTGACCGGCCACCGAACCATCGACATCGACAGCCGCCCGAACCTCACCGAAGGGTTCGCGCTGGCCTTGCTGGCGGTGGCGCTTCCGGGCGCGATCCTGACGGGCTGGCTGGTGTCTCGCTTGGCGACGCGCGGCCGGATACTGGCGGGCCTGCTGTCCACCGCCCTCGTCGCGGCCGGGGTGGCCTTCGGCGGGCCCGGTCCGCACATGCTCGGCAGGCTGGCGTTATGGGCCGGCTCGGTGGCGCTGATCCTGCTGCTGACCGCCAGCGGGGCCGGCTCGATTCTGGGCTGGGTGGCGCGCTCGACGCTGCTGAACCTCACCGAGGTCGCCGGCATGTTCGTGCGGGCGCTGCCGGTCGTCCTGCTGACCTTCCTGGTCTTTTTCAACACTTACGTGTGGCTGATGGCGGCCATCGTCTCGCGTGGAAGGCTCTGGCTGGCGGTGGGTTTCCTGGGTGTGGTCGCCGGAGCGTTCCTGGTGTCGGGCACCCTCGACCGGGTCCGGCCGATGCTGGAAGCGCCGAGTTCGGTGTCCGAGGAAAGGGACGAACTGGCCGGCACGCCGTTCCTGGACATGCCCCAACCGCCGAACAGCCCGCCCCTGTCCCGGCGGGAGCGGATCAACGTCGTGTTCGTCGTCGCGACCTCCCAGCTTGGTCAGGTGCTCACCGCGGCTTCCCTGACCGGTGCGATCTTCTTCGCGTTCGGCCTGATCCTCATGAGCCCCGAACTGCTCGACGCCTGGACGCGCAACGAGGGCACCCACGACGGCCAACTGCTCGGGATGACGCTGCCGATTCCGAACCCGCTGATACAGACCACCCTGCTGCTGACCGCCATCACCTTCATGTACCTGTCCGCCAAAGCGGTGACCGACCGCCAATACCGCGCGGAATTCGTCGACCCGTTGGTGGCGGACCTTCAGCAGACTCTGCTCGCCCGCGACCGGTACCGCGGGATAATCGGCAGCACCGCCAAGTGAAACGAGGAGTGCCATGGGTGATCAGGGCGCGGACGATCAGGGCAACGACGTGTACGGCAAGCGGTATGGCGAAGTGATGCTGATCCGGTTACATCCGGACGGCCCGAAAGCGACCGTCTACAACACCTTTCCGCTCAACGACTGCCCCGCCGAGTTGTGGGACTCCCTCGATGCCGAGGCCATCGCGCGGGAGAACGGCGCGCTCGGCGCGCTGCTCAACGGACCCCGCTACTGGCTGATGAGCCGCATCACCAAGAAGCCCGGCGAACCGCAACCCACGGCGAGTTTCGGCGGTCTGGAGATGATCGAGCAGGCCACCGTGGCGCTGCCGTCGAACATCCCGGCGCCGTACACCACCAACCTGGTCGACCGCCGGGCGGTGTTCACCTTCGACGCCGGACGGCCGGTGTTCGAACTCATCGACCCGGACGGCCGGCGCTGGGTGATGCAGAGCTACAGCCAGATCGCCGACAAGAGCCTGGGCCTCGACGCCCTACCGGAGCTGGGATCGAGGATCCATCCGCCCGAGGGGTGGCGTTACGAAACCCGAACGCTCACAGCGCCTTTGGTGGTCGACACCACGAACACCATGGCCAGCGTGACGCAGGACGAACTGACCAACACCTACTCGTTGGAGTCCTAACCGGCTAGATCTGACTGCCCCGCTCCTCAACGCGGCTCGTCCCTCGCCGCTTGATCGTCGCGCGGCTAGATCTGACTGCCCCGCTCCTCAACGCGGCTCGTCCCTCGCCGCTTGATCGTCGCGCGGCTAGAGGTACTGCCCCAGGTTCGACTCGGTGTCGATGGCCCGGCTCGCGCTGGAACCCTTGCCCGTGACCAGGGTGCGGATGTAGACGATCCGCTCGCCCTTCTTGCCCGAGATCCGTGCCCAGTCATCGGGGTTGGTGGTGTTGGGCAGGTCCTCGTTCTCGGCGAACTCGTCGACGATCGAGTCCAGCAGGTGCTGAATCCGCAGGCCGTGCTGATTGCTCTCCAGCACCGACTTGATCGCGTACTTCTTGGCCCGGTCGACGACGTTCTGAATCATCGCCCCGGAGTTGAAATCCTTGAAGTACATGACCTCTTTGTCGCCGTTGGCGTAGGTGACCTCCAGGAACCGGTTGTCGTCGATCTCGGCGTACATCCGGTCGACGACCTTCTCGATCATCGCCTTGATACACACGCTCCGGTCGTCACCGAACTCGCCCAGATCCTCGGCGTGCAACGGCAGGTTCTCGGTGAGGTACTTGCTGAAGATGTCCTGCGCCGCTTCGGCGTCGGGGCGCTCGATCTTGATCTTCACGTCGAGGCGGCCCGGGCGCAGGATGGCCGGGTCGATCATGTCCTCGCGGTTGGAGGCGCCGATGACGATGACGTTCTCCAGGCCCTCCACGCCGTCGATCTCACTGAGCAACTGAGGCACCACCGTCGTCTCGACGTCGGAGCTCACCCCGGTGCCGCGGGTGCGGAAGATCGAATCCATCTCGTCGAAGAACACGATCACCGGGGTGCCCTCGGAGGCCTTCTCCCGGGCCCGCTGGAAGATCAGCCGGATGTGCCGCTCGGTCTCGCCGACGAACTTGTTGAGCAGCTCGGGGCCCTTGATGTTGAGGAAGTACGACTTGGCCTCGCGGGCATCCTCGCCACGGACCTCGGCCATCTTCTTGGCCAGCGAGTTGGCCACCGCCTTGGCGATCAGCGTCTTGCCGCAGCCGGGCGGGCCGTAGAGCAGCACACCCTTGGGCGGGCGCAACGAGTACTCCCGATACAGCTCTTTATGAAGGAACGGCAGTTCGACGGCGTCGCGGATCTGCTCGATCTGCCGGGTCAGGCCGCCGATGTCGCCGTAGGACACGTCGGGCACCTCTTCGAGGACGAGATCCTCGACCTCGGCCTTGGGGATGCGCTCGAAGGCGTATCCGGCCTTGGTGTCGACCAGCAGCGAGTCCCCGGGGCGCAGCTTGCGTGGCCGCAGGTCGTCGTCGAGGGCGTCCACGACCTCGGGCGGCAGACTCTCCGCAGCCACCAGCGGCTCGGCCAGCCAGACGATGCGCTCCTCGTCGGCGTGCCCAACGACCAGGGCGCGACGGCCGTCGGCCAGGACCTCGCGCAGCGTGCTGATCTCGCCGACGGCCTCGAAATTGCCGGCCTCCACCACCGTCAGCGCCTCGTTGAGACGCAGCGTCTGCCCCTTCTTCAGCGAGGCGACATCCATGTTGGGCGAGCAGGTCAGCCGCATCTTGCGTCCGGAGGTGAAGACATCGACGGTGTCGTCGTCGTGGGCGCCCAGCAGGACTCCGTAGCCGCTCGGCGGCTGACCCAGCCGGTCAACCTCCTCGCGCAACGCCAACAGCTGCTGACGCGCCTCTTTGAGGGTGTCCATCAGCTTGGCGTTGCGGGCGCCCAGTGAGTCGATCCTGGCTTCCAGTTGCTGTACCTCGCGGGTCCGCGGGCCGCCGACACCGGACAGTTGGTCGCGGAGCAGCGCCGCTTCGCGGCGCAACTGCTCCAGTTCGGCGGCGTCATCGTCGTCGTAGGCACCGAAAGCATCGGATCGATGTGAGTCACTCATAACGGCTCCTTCCGCGCACCGGATCCAGGTGCGGTGGACACCCCAACGCTACCGGCGATTGAACCATTGCGGGCACTGGTGGAATGTCGACACTCTGACATGTCTACCGCAGTCTTACCGGGGCAGCTGACGCTGAGCCTGCGGTCAGAGCGGGACCGTTCGGCCCCGCAAGAGGACGACACACTGACATCGCTGTTAACCTCGGAGGGAGTCGGGCCCCGCCCTGAAAGGACTGCCGTGACCCACAAACTCCTCGCTTCCTGCTTGGCCGCCGCCGCGATCACCGGCAGCGCCGCCGCGACGACGACGGCAGTGGAAACAATCATGGCGAGCAATTCTCCGGCGGTGCAGCCTGTCGTGTTCGGTGTGCCGCTGCCACTGGACCCCGCCGCCGATGTACCGACCGCCGACCAGGTCACCGGTGTCCTCAGCAGCCTCGCCGACCCGGGGGTCCCGTTCGCCGCCAAGAGTTACCTGGTCGAGGGTGGCATCGGCCGTATCGAGGCCCGCACCGCCGACGCGTTGATGAAGAACGCGATAGCCAAGGGCCAGATCCCGCTGAACTTCTCCGTCGGCGCGATCACGCCGACCGGGCCGGGCCTGGCCAGCGCAACAGTCACCGCAACCGGGCCGAACATGCCGGCGACCACCCAGACCGTCTCCTTCGTGGACCAGGGCGGCTGGAAGTTGTCGCGGTCATCGGCCACCTCGGTGCTCGCCATCTTCACCACCTGACCAAGCGGCGCGCACTGACACACTCAGCGTGGCGAACGCGATGACCAGCCCAGCGCTCCGCGCCTTCCACATCGCACTGAGCGCCTTCACGCTGGTGACGGCGCTCGGCGTTTCGGGGTGCTCCCGGGAAGTGGCCCAGCCTGCGGCCGGGCCGCAGACCCCGATCTCGGAGACCGACGGGTCTGGCCCGCCGGCGCCGGCGCCGGCCGACCCGGGACCGCTGCCGCCGCCGGATGCCCTGAGCGACGTCGTCGCCCGACTGGCCGATCCCGCCGTCCCCGGCGCCGAGAAACTCGCTTTGGTCGAGAACACCACAGCAGCCGACGCCGCAGCACTGGACACCTTCGCTGGGGCGCTGCGCGACACCGGGTTCACACCTGTCACTGTCAGCGCCTCGGAGCTCGTGTCGACCCGGCCGGACGACGTCCTCGCGACGATCACGGTGACCGCTCCGGACTCCGACTCCGGTGCCGGTGGGGGCGAATTCTCCTTCCCCATGGAGTTCCGGCGCGCCGGCAACGCGTGGCAGTTGACCCGCCGGACCGCGGACATGCTGTTCGCCTTCGGCAATGCCCGCACCGCAGCGCCGGCGCCACCAGCCCCGGCACCCAGCCTCACTATCCCGCGCTGACCGCCGTGTGGATCGGCTGGCTGGAATTCGACATCCTGCTCGGCGACGTGCGTTCGCTCAAAGAGAAGCGGTCCGTGGTGCGTCCGATCGTCGCCGAGTTACAGCGCCGATTCGGGGTGTCGGCCGCCGAGACCGGCTGGCTGGATCTGCATCGGCGGGCCGGCATCGGCATATCGGCGGTGGCCGCTGACAGTGCCCATGTGGTGGATGTCCTGGATGCGGCTGAACGGTTGGTCGCCGCCCGACCGGAGATCGAATTGCTTTCGGCGCGAAGGGGTTTGCGCCATAGCGATGACTAGTCAGTCAACGCAGGCGGGCCAGGCTCGACAGTGGCGATCGGTACTCCTCGGCCCTTCTTCCGCAATGGGGTCGGCGTGACGGTGCCCGGCGCCAGCCGGCGTGCCGAGATGAGGAATGCAGTGTGGCCGCGCATATTGTGCTGCGGGCGCACGGCCAGCCCGACGACATTCCAGCCGCGGATGAGCGTCTCCCAGGATCGCGGCTCGGTCCAGCACTGCTGCTCGCGCAACGCCTCCACCGCCCGGGACAACTGGGTGACGGTCGCGACGTAGATGATCAGCACGCCGCCGGGCACCAGCACCCGTGCCACCGACTCGAGTACCTCCCACGGCGAGAGCATGTCGAGCACCGCCCGGTCGATCGATGCCTCCGGCAGGTCGCAGTCGGCCAGGTCGGCGATCGTCAGCGTCCAATTATCCGGTTCCCCGCCGAAGAACGTGGCGACGTTGCGGCGGGCATGCACGGCATGGTCGTCGCGCACCTCATAGGAGATCACCTCGCCGGCCGGACCGACCGCGCGCAGCAGTGAACAGGTCAGCGCCCCCGATCCGGCGCCGGCCTCCAGGACGCGGGCACCGGGGAACACGTCACCTTCGTGGATGATCTGCGCGGCGTCCTTGGGATAGATCACCTGCGCCCCGCGCGGCATCGACATCACGTAGTCGATCAGCAACGGCCGAAGCACCAGGAACGCGTCGCCGTTGGTGGACTTGACGACACTGCCCTCCGGCTGCCCGATCACCGAATCGTGCGTGACGGCGCCACGATGGGTGTGGAACTCGCTGCCGGGGTTGAGGATCATCGTGTAGTGCCGACCTTTGGCATCGGTCAGTTGCACCCGGTCACCGACGTCGAACGGACCTGTCCTGCGGATGTCCTGCTGGTGCGTCACAGCCGCACAGCCTGCCACAGCCGCACGGGAGGGTGCGCCGCGTGCCGACTAGGCCCCGTCGCACACCCCGGAATTGCGGATGGTGTCGCCGTAGACCCTCATCGTCGCGGTGTTGGCATTGATCACACCCGACGGCATCCGCTGGGCGATCTTGTCGCTGATCCCCGTCAGCTGATACCAGAGGTGGTAGAAGGAGTCGCCGTTGTAAAGCGGCGAATACTGGCTGCGGTCAGGGTAATTCGTGATGTAGAGCGTATGGACCCGCGGATCCAGAAACGCTGTCGCCTGGTCGATGTTGGCGCGTAGCGCGTCGCCGGCGCCCTGCACCTGAGCCCACACGTCGTAGCTGTCGCGCAGCGCGTTCTGGAAGCCGAAGGCCTGCCCGGCCAACGCGTCGTACTGAGTGTTGAACCAGTGACACGCCTCGCCCTGGGCGGTGACCATCTCCGGGGTCACTCGGTTCTGCCACAGGTTGTACGGGAACGTCACGTAGTCCGGGTGCCAGCCCGGGCCCGGCGCGATGTCATCGGCATGAGCCACCCCGGCCGCACCCAGTCCCGCCGCGCACACCGCAACGGCGGCGACCCGGACAACAGCCTTGCTCCAACCCACGATCATCCGACGATTATCCGAACGGGAACCGCCGGAGACGCCTGATTCGCTGAATTTCGGTCCGGCGGGGCGTCGTCCGGTGGGCGCCGTCACAGGACGCTCGTCAGGAAAGCAACCGCGAAACCGAACGCGGCGGCGAACAGATCCTCACCGAGAGCGACCGGCCGGTCCCGCCCGCCGTTCACGGTAACGAGTCGGGTGCGCGCCGCATATCCGCCGAGGGTGCCCAGGACCGCCCCGATCAAGCCGGCCCCCAGGCTGCCCCATCGATAGCCCCAGGCGGTGCCGAGCACCGCGCCAGAAAAGGCCCCCGAGGCCAGCCGGACCAGAAACTGCGGCGCTGATTTGCGGCTGGGCAGCGTCGGCATTTTGTCGCTGATGAGTTCGGCGACCGCGAGCACGGTAAGGATCGCCACGGTGGCCCAGTGCCCCATCCACGACGCCCAGGTACCGGAGAGATTGATCCAGTGCAGCATGGCCGCCCAGGCCAGAACCGCCGGCGCGGTGAAGGCCCGCAGACCGGCTACCACGCCGATGAGCAGGGCCAGCAACAGTACGAGCGCGTGCGTCATGCGTCCTCCCTAGACGGTCATCGGACGCTAGCACGGCGGCCGCACGGCGGCCTCGATGAAAGCGCCCTCGGTCAGAACCGGCAGAACCTCACATCTGAGGCGAGGATCGCCTTGGCGCCGATCCCGGCCAACTCGTCCATGAGTGCGTTGACATCACGGCGGGGTACCAGTGCGCGAACGGCCACCCAGTCCGGGTCGGCCAGCGGCGCGATGGTCGGCGACTCCAGGCCGGGGGTGATCGCGGTGGCGCGCTCGACGAGGGCGCGGGGGCAGTCGTAGTCCAGCATCAGGTACTGCTGTCCGAAGACCACGCCCTGCACCCGGCCGGCCAGCTGATCGCGTGCGGCCCGACTGGCCGTGTCGGGGGTGTCGCGTTCGATCAGTACCGCCTCGGAATCGCAGAGCGGCTCGCCGAAGGCGATCAGGCCGTGCATCCGCAGGGTCCGGCCCGAACCCACCACGTCGGCGATGGCGTCGGCAACCCCCAGTTGCACCGAAATCTCCACCGCGCCGTCAAGGCGGATCACGGTGGCGTCAATCCCCTTGTCCACCAGATTCTTTCGCACAAGGTTGGGGTAGGCGGTGGCGATCCGCAGCCCGGCCAGATCGGCGACGGTCCAGCTGCGCCCGGCCGGTGCGGCGTAACGGAAGCTGGACGACCCGAAGCCCATCGCCAGCCGTTCCCGGACCGGGGCGCCGGATTCGGCGGCGAGGTCGCGGCCGGTGATGCCGAGATCCAGGTCCCCCGAACCGACGTAGATGGCGATGTCCTTGGGGCGAAGGAAGAAGAACTCGACGCCGTTGGCCGGGTCGATGACGGTCAGGTCCTTCGGATCGGTGCGCCGGCGGTAGCCGGCCTCCGCCAGGATCTCGGCAGCAGACTCCGACAACGCCCCCTTGTTGGGGACAGCGACACGCAACATGGCTTCTCTACAGCTTCCGGTAGACGTCGTCGAGAGTCAGTCCGCGGGCGACCATCAGAACCTGCGTCCAGTAGAGCAGCTGGCTGATCTCGCCGGCGAGTGCCTCCTCGGACTCGTGCTCGGCAGCCAGCCACACCTCGCCGGCTTCCTCGAGGATCT
Source organism: uncultured Actinomycetes bacterium (assembly GCA_903877095.1). GTDB lineage: Bacteria > Actinomycetota > Actinomycetes > Mycobacteriales > Mycobacteriaceae > Mycobacterium. The sequence continues at coordinate 57,006 of CAIRCP010000101.1, forward strand.
TCTTGCCCAGGGTGTGCACGCCGGAGTCCAGCGCAGCCACGGTCGAACTGCCGGCCGGCCGGGTGCGGGCCCGTTCACCGAGTTCGGCGAACAGCTCCTCGAAGGTCTTCACGGGCTGCGATTGTCCCATGGCGTCGCCTCGGCCGTCACGGCGGTTACGCGGCGGCCGAGCCTGGGCTTAACCCACCAACCCTGGTCGAGCTTGAATACAGTTCGACGGTGCATCCCATCGGGCCGATGACGAGTGCGGGTTGGTATGGCATCGCCAGTTAAGGGCCGTGCCTGGATTTCCGCGGCGGCGTTCATGCTCGTTCTGCTGTTCGCGGGTTTCCCGATGGTCGGCGGATCCGCCTCGGCAGGTCCGATCGAAACTCTCCCCTTGTCCGGCCCCACCGGGCCGGACAAGGTGGTCGCCGGTGTGTATGTCTCCAACATCCAGCAGGTCGACCTGACCACCAACAGCTTCGATGCCGATTTCTACGTCTGGCTGCGGTGGAGCAACCCCGATATCCATCCGACGGCGGGCATCGAGATCATGAACGTCTACCAGAGTTGGGCTCTCACCACGACCCCCATATACGACAAACCGCAAAAGCAATCCGACGGCAGCCTGCTCTGGCTCGCCCGCTATCAGGGCTCATTCAATGCGCCGCTGTCGCTGGCCGACTATCCCTTCCAGAAGCAGACTCTCAAGATCATCATCGAGGACGGCGAACAGAACATCGGGCGGATTGTCTACGAGCCGGACAAAGACCCGATCGAACTCGATCCACACATCACCCTCACGGGTTACAAACTCGGTCAACCCCGGATCGAATTCGGCGCCAACACCTACGAGTCCTCTTTCGGCGCAGTCGAATCGACGCGTGAATACCGGACCTATACCCGAATCCTCGTCGAAATCCCGGTGTCGTCGCCGGCCACATCGGGCATCGTCAAGATCATCCTGCCGATCATCATCGTGCTCGTGGCGTCAGGGCTTGGCCTCGTCATCCCCTCGGCATACGTCGACTCCAAGGTCAACGTGCCGATCACGGCGTTGATCGCGCTGGTGGCGATGCACTTCGTGGTCTCCGCCTCGCTCCCCCAGGTGGAGTACCTGCTGATGATCGATGTCGTGTACATCCTCGCCTACGCCACCGTGACCACCATGCTCGCCGGTGCGGTCGTCGGCGCCTGGACGTTGAGATCGCAAGGTGAGGACGAAGCGACAGCCCTGCAACGCCGATTCCTCGGATGGGCCAGCGCAGCCTTCCTGCTGTCGCTGGCCGGCGTTCTCCTTCTCTACCTCGGCAGGTCCTAAACGTGCCTGCGTAAGTTTGGCGGCATGTCCGTCACACCATCCGACAAACCGCCCGTCGACGCCATCCTGCAGAAGGTACTGGAGGCCGTTCCTTTCCAGCTGACCGGCGACGGCGGAGTCCACGAGGCGCGTCGACGGCTGCGCGACCTGCCCCGCCGTCCGCTGCACCCGGACCTGCGCGTCGAGGACCACAGCATCGCGGGCCCGGCCGGCCCGATCCCGGTGCGGGTGTACTGGCCCGACGCGGAGCCCGGCCAGGGCCTCAACCAGGGCGCCCATCCCGTCACGATGTTCTTCCACGGCGGCGGATTCGCCGTCGGCGACCTCGACACCCACGACGCGATCGCCCGTGAGCACGCGGTCGGTGGCCGCACTGTGGTGGTGTCGGTGGACTACCGGCTGGCACCCGAGCACCCTTATCCGGCCGCCGTCGAGGACGCCTGGGCGGCGACCTGCTGGGTGGCCGACAACGCATCGGCGTTCGACGCGGACGCCGCCCGGCTTGCGGTGGCGGGTGACTCGGCCGGCGGCAACCTCTCGGCCGTCGTCGCGCAACTGGCCCGGGACGCGCAGCGCAGCGGCGACGGCCCGGCGGTGGCCTTCCAACTCCTGTGGTACCCGGCGACGGCGTGGGACACCTCGCTGCCGTCGTTCAGCGAGAACGCCGTCGCCCCGGTTCTGAGCAACGAGGCGATCGGCGAGTTCACCCGGTGGTACGCCGGCCATGTGGATCTGACCGACCTGCCGGCCACCCTGGCGCCCGCCCGCGCCGACGACCTTTCCGGTTTGGCACCGGCCTATATCGCGATCGCGGGCCACGATCCACTGCGCGACGACGGGGCTCACTACGCCGAACTGCTGTCGGACGCCGGGGTGGACGTGGAACTCCACAACGCCCAGACCCTGGTCCACGGCTATCTGGGCTATTCGGGGGTGGTTCCGGCCGCCACCGAGGCCACCGCCCGGGGGCTGGCGGCGCTGCGTTCGGCGCTACACCCCTCCCGCTGAGCAGTAACATTTGCCGCCCGCGCGGCGACAAGCCACAATGATGTCAACGTCTACTGGAGGAAATCAAGGCATGACAACCGGTCAGAACCGCCGCGTCGCGCGCGCGGCTATCGGCACCATCGTCGGCGGCTTCGCGCTTGCCGCCCTGACTGCGCCCGCGGCGTCGGCGGCGCCCGATTGCAGCCCGGCCGGCATCGACGGTCAGGTGACATCGATCACGCAGGAAGCCCGCTCGTACCTGAATTCGCATGCGGGGGCAAACAAAATGCTGATGACCGCGGCCCTGCAACCGCAGGCCGAGGCCGCTCAGACAATCCAAAGCTATGCGAACACCAACCCGCAGGAGTACGCGGACTTCCGCTCGATCCTGGTTCCGCTGAGCAACCTGCAGAACCAGTGCGGTGTGAACGTGGTGCCCGCTGAATACCAGTGGGCGTTCAGCCAGTTCATCGGCTGACGGACAGGTAGCGAAGAAGCGGCTCACGCCTGACAACGTGAGCCGCTTTTTTGTGCCGTTGATTCGGCGTCGGTGTCGGAAAGGAGCCGAGATGGCCGCAGTCGTCGTCACAGCAGGCCGCGCACGCGCGGTGCTGGACACTGAAGCGGGTGGCCGCATCGTCTCGTTAGAGGTAGCCGGCCGGCAACTTCTCGCGAGCAGCGGCAGCAGCGTGGTGGAGCACGGTTCCTTCGTCATGGCGCCGTGGGCCGGCCGTATCCGGGATGGGGCGCTGCACATCGACGGCCGCACCTACCGGCTGCCGACTGACCGCACTCATCCGCACGCCGGTCACGGCCTGGTCATGGACCGGCCGTGGCGGGTGCTGGACGCCGGCGATGACCGGGTGCGCCTGCGCTGCGACCTCGATGACCGGTGGCCGTTCACCGGGCACGTGATCCAGGACATCGCCGTGCGTCCCGACGGGTTGCAGCAACGGGTGGAAGTGCATGCCGACGCACACCCGTTCCCGGCGACCGTCGGTTGGCATCCGTGGTTCCGCCGCGAACTCGGCGATGGCCCGGTGGCGCGACTCGCCTTCGAGGCCGACGGCATGCTGCGGAGGGATCCGGCAGGTATCCCGGACGGCACCGTGGTAACCGTTCCCCCCGGGCCGTGGGACGACTGCTTCACCGGGGTGCACTGGCCGGTGCTCATCGCCTGGCCCGGCCAACTGGAGTTGCGGATCACCGCGAACACCGACTACCTGGTGGTTTACGACGAGCGGCCGGGGGCGTTCTGCGTGGAACCCCAGTCCGGTCCGCCGGACGGACCCAACACGGCACCGGTCCTCGCCCGTCCCGGGGCACCCGTCACGGCCGACACGATGTGGACCTGGCACCTGCTCGATGGACCTAATTGAGTTGATGCGAAACGGACTTTCCAGTCCGCCCGCTTGCGACCAGCGAGCCGAGTAGTCTCTGCTGCCCAAGGAGCGTCCGCCGGTGCGCTCCACGGCGCGGGGGAATTCAGAGTGGGTTCGGTGAACGTCGTAGACGGCTCCCGGTTCGTGCTGCAGACACCCATGTCGAGCTACGTCTTCGCTTCGGACCCTGCCGGCCTGCTGCGCCATCTGCACTGGGGCCGGCCCATCCGCGATGTCCGGCAGTTCGACGTACGCCCGCTGCCCGAAGTGTCCACCAACGATCCGGTGACCCACCTGACCCCGGAGGAGTACCCGGTACACGGCGGATTCCGTTACGGCGAGACCTGTCTGCGCGTGGTCCTGCCGAACGGCAGCCGGGAACTCCGGATGGAGGTGACGGGCCACCGCGTCGACGACGACGTCCTCGTGGTGCAGCAGCGCGACGAGCAGGCCGGGATATCCATCGACCTGTGCTACCGCACGATCGACGATCTCGACCTGATCGAGCGCTGGGTGGTGTTGCGCAACAATGGATCCCACGCCGTCACCGTCGAGAACTTCTCCTCCGGCCAACTACACATCCCCGCAACCGATCTGCGGTTCACCAATGTGCACGGCCACTGGAATGCCGAACAACAGCAGTTCCGTCAGCAGGTCTCCTACGGCAAGCTCGTGATCGAGATGCGCCGGGGCACCTCGACGCACCATCACAACCCCTACCTGATTCTCGACCGCGACGCCGGTGAACACCACGGGGACGTCTGGTTCGCCGCACTGAACTATGGCGGCAATTTCAAAGGCGTGGTCGAGCAGACGCAGTACGGCGGCACGCTGGCCCAGATCGGTATCAACGACTACGACTTCGCGATCACGCTCGCGCCGGGCGCTGAGCTGGTGGCGCCGATCATGGTGATCGGCTACAGCTCAACGGGATTCGCGAGCATGTCGCACCGGTTGCACGCGTACGGCCGGCGCCTGATGCGCGATCCCGCGCCCCGGCCGGTGCTGTACAACTCATGGGAGGCAGCGGCCTTCGACGTCAACGGCGAACAACAGGCCGCTCTGGCAGGCAAGGCGGCGGCTATCGGGGTCGAGCTTTTCGTGGTGGACGACGGGTGGTTCGGCCAGCGCCACAGCATCAGCGACGGCCTGGGCGACTGGTACGTCAACCGGCAGAAGTTCCCGCAGGGTCTGCAGCCGCTGGTCGACGAGGTACACCGGCTCGGCATGAAGTTCGGGATTTGGTTCGAGCCCGAGGCGGTCAGTCCCCCAAGCAGGCTGATGGCCGAGCATCCCGACTGGATCTATTCGGTCCCCGGGCGGCCCAGCGAGTTGTCCCGCGAGCAGTATCTGCTCGACCTCAGCCGGCCGGACGTCGCCGAGCACGTCTTCGCTTCGGTGCACCACCTGGTGGCCGCGCACGGCATCGATTACGTCAAGTGGGACGTCAACCGGCCGATCGCGCAGGCCGGGACGGACCGGTCGATCTGGAAGCGCCACTTCGACGCCCTCTACGACGTCGTGGACCGACTGCACGCGGCCCACCCCGGGCTGCTCATCGAGGCCTGCGCCAGCGGCGGCGGGCGCATCGACTTCGGCACGCTGCGTCACTTCGACGACTTCTGGACCTCCGACAACACCGATGCCTTTGAGCGCCTTGAGATTCAGCGCAGCTACTCCTTCGTCTACCCGGTCAAGGCGATGCGGGCATGGGTCACCGACGTTCCGAACTTCATGTCCCGCAGGGTCATCCCGCTGCGCTTCAGATTCCACAGCGCGATGATGGGCAGCCTCGGCGTCGGGCTTGATCTCGACGCGGCCGACGAAGAGGAGCTCGCCGAGAGCGCCGCACACATCGCGCACTACACGCGGATCCGGGACGTGATCCAGGACGGCCGGTTGACCCGGCTGACTGTGCAGAGCAGCAACGACTACCGGGCATTCCAGTACACCCTCGCCGATCGCACGGTCGTCTTCGTGTTCCTGCCGCAGACGAAGATCGGTTTTCACGGCGAAACCCCGCGGATCCGCCTGCACGGCCTCGATCCCGACACCGTTTACCGGTTGTCCGGTGATTTCATCGACCCGCCCGGCGACTTCTCCGGGGATTTTCTGATGAATCTCGGTGTGACCGTACGCATGACGGGCGATTATGCAAGCACAATTCTGGAGGTGAAGGGCACATGAGTGCACCGGAAGTGGCCGGCGCCGAGCCGGAGTCCTTGGAGCAGATCATTGCTCCGTCGCATCGGCTCGCCTACGGGTTGGGCGCGCTCGGTAAAGACTTCGGCTGCGCCATCGTCTTTATCTACGCCACGTATTTCATGATCGACGTGGCGAAGGTACCGGCAGCGTTCGTCGGCGGCCTGATGCTCTTCGCGCGCATCTTCGACGCCTTCACCGATCCCGCGATGGGATTGGTCGTGGACAACACCCGCGGTCGGTGGGGCAAGTTCCGGCCGTGGATCATCATCGGCGCAGTGGTGAACTCGCTGTTCATCGTCGCGCTGTTCACCGTGCCCAGCGGGGTGGACCTGAAGGTGTACTTCACCGCGATCTTCATCTTGTGGGGGATCACCTACACGATGAACGACATCTCGTACTGGTCCATGCTGCCGACGCTGGCCACCGGCAAGCGCTCACGGGAGCGCCTTGCTTGTGATACCCAGGCTCTTTGCGGCCGCGGCCTGGTGGCTGCTGGGCACCTTCGGCATCCTCTTCGTCGAACGATTCCCGTCCGAGCGGGAGGGCTTTCAGAAGCTCGCCATCCTGATGGCGGTCCTGTTCGTCGTACTGAGTGCTGTCACTTCGGTTTTCGTGCGGTCCCTGGCGGCGCCTGATTCCGACGCCGAGAAGACCAGCATCAAGCGCATGTTCCAACTCATCCTCAAGAACGACCAACTGGTCGCGTTCCTCGGCTGCGTCGTCCTGTTCAACCTGATCATCCAAACCGCCGGCGGAATGATGCTGTTCTATTTCACCGATGTCGTGGAGAAGCAGAGCCTGTTCGCCGTCTGGCAGGGCTTCGGCGGGCTGACCCAGATGGCGGCGCTGTTGGCGCTGCCGTTCGTCGCCAAACGGCTGCCGCGGCAAGTGGTCTACGGAATCGCCTCGCTGCTGCCGATTATCGGCCTGGCCCTGCTGCTGCTGACCCGCACCAACACCGGGGCCGACGTGCCCATCGTGTCGGCGGCATCGATCATCTTCAACATCGGCGTCGGATTCTTCCTCGGTATCTCGGTGGTGATGCTGGCCGATGTCGTGGACTACGGCCAGTACAAGATGGGCACCCGCAACGAGAGCATCGTGTTCTCGGTTCAGCCGATGCTGGTGAAGTTCGCGGCGGCGTTCGCCGGCGCGTTCGTCGGCTTCGGCTTGTCCATCGTCGGCAAGAATCCCGATCTGGCGGTTCAGTCCGCGAGCACCAAGGCGGGCATGACCTTCCTGACCATCGGCATCCCGATGATCGCCGCCGTCCTCGGCTGGATCATCTACCAGTGGAAGTTCAAGCTGAACGGCGCATTCCACGACGAGGTGATGCGTACCCTCGCCGCCAAGCGCGAGGTGCCCGGCGCCGGCGGCTACCCGGGCTGACTGAACTCCACGACAGGAAAGACACGGCCATGCAACCGGAACCGCCGACCATTCACTTCGGTGTGGATTACTACCCCGAACACTGGCCGGAATCGATGATGGACGACGATATGGCGCGCATTCGTGCCATGGGCGCCAACATCATTCGAATCGGCGAGTTCGCCTGGCACATGATGGAGCCCGTCGACGGGGAGTTCGATTTCTCGTTCTGGGACGACGTGGTCGCGCGGGCCAAGCCGCACGGACTCGCGATCATGTTCGGCACCCCCACCGCCACCTTCCCCGCCTGGCTGGCCAAACAGCATCCCGAGATCCTGGGGGTCAGCCAGGACGGCCGCGTCCGCGGCTTCGGCGGACGCCGGCAGTACAGCTTCAATTCGGCTGTGTACCAGCAGTATTGCACCCGGCTGGTGACCCGTCTGGTCAGCCACTTCGCCGACGAACCGGCGATCAAGTTCTGGCAGGTCGACAACGAGTGGGCCCACGAAGGCTCTGACGACGACTACTCGCCGGCGTCCCACGCCGACTTCCTGGTCTTCCTGGAGCGCAAGTACGGCACCGTCGACGCACTCAACGAGGCCTGGGGAACGATCTTCTGGGGGCAGACCTACAACGACTTCGACGAGATCCCGATGCCGGTCCACACCGTGACCACACACAATCCGGCGCTGAAGCTGGACTGGGCGCGGCACCGTTCACACTCGGTCAATACCTTTGCCGCACAGCAGGTTCAGGTGATTCGGGACCACATGGGCCCGCACCAGCAGGTAACCCACGACTACGCCGGCGGATTCTTCAACCGGTTCATGGACCATGCCGAGAACGCGGCCACGCTGGACTTCGCCTGCTACAACAACTATCCGGTGTGGGGCGGTTTGAAGGAACCACTGGAGGCTGGACAGATCGCCTTCACCCTCGACCTCGCCCGCGGCCTGCGCCAGGAGAACTTCTGGGTCACCGAGCAGATCATGGGCGCCCAGGGCCACGACGTCATCGGCTACCTGCCGCGCCCTGACCAGGCCAAGATGTGGGGCTATCAGGCTTTCGCCCATGGTTGTCGCAGCATGTTGTGGTTCCGGTGGCGCGGAATGACCCGCGGAGCCGAGCAGTACTGCTTCGGCATCATCGACCACGACAACCAGGCGCGGCGCAAGTACGACGAGGTCAAACGCACCATCGCCGAGTTGTCGCAATACGGCGATGTCTTCGACGCCCCGATCGAGGCGAAGGTCGCGGTGCTCTACGACTGGGACAACGTGTGGAGTTGGCGCGCGCAGCCGCAGAGCGTCATGTTCGACTTCGTCAACGAGGCGTTGCGGCTGTACCGGCCGTTCTACCGGCTGAACCTGCCGATCGACACCGTCCCGGCCGACCGCGACCTGAGTTCCTACGCCGTGGTGGCGCTGCCGGTGATGCAGATCATCGACGACGCACTGGCGGCGCGACTGCGTGACTTCGTGACGGGCGGCGGCGTTCTGGTCTGCTCGTTCCGCGCCGGCACGAAGGATCGGAACAACAACCTGCACCTGGGTCTGACCCTGCCCGGCCCGATCCGTGACCTGTGCGGGATCACCATCGACGTCGTGGAGTCACTACAGCCGGATCAGACCGTGCCGATCGCCGGTGTCGGACCCTACGAGGGAATCTCCGGGTCGTGCGACGTGTGGCGGGACCTGGTGATTCCCGAGGGCGCCGAAACCCTGTTCCGGTTCGCTGACCCACTCTTCAGCGACCGGGCGGTGATCAGCCGCAACCGGGTAGGCGCCGGACAGGTGATCTACGTGGCCGGCGGCGTTGACGCCGACACACTCGACCGGGTGGTCGGGGATCTGGTCGCCCAGGCCGGACTTGGGGGATTCCGCACCCCGGAGGGGCTCGAATGGTACGAGCGTTCCGGACCTGATCGGCGAATCGCATTGGCGCTCAACCACACCCATCACCCAGTGAGTTTCCGGGGCTGCGATCTGGGGCCGTACGAGTCGCGGGTCGTGCAGCTGTGACGGCGTCACCGAACTGAGGAAGTGCGTAACAATGCGGCTTTTCCAAGCGCCGGGCCGAGCGAATCTCATCGGCGACCACATCGACTACATGGGCGGCCTCGTCCTGCCCATGGCCATCGACCGCGGCACTTGGCTGTGGGTGCAGGAGCGTGACGACACCCTGATCCGTGGCAGCTCGGTGAACTTCCCCGAGTCCGGGACGATCGAGGTGGATATCAACGAGCCGGCCTACGACACAGCCAACGGCTGGACGAACTATCTGGTCGGTATGGCATACGCGCTGCGCCGGCACGGCGCGGATATTCCGCATGGCTTCGACGTCCGGGTGCGCGGTGATATCCCCAACGGAGCGGGGCTGAGCTCGTCGGCCTCCATCGAGTTGGCCTTCGGCGTCGCGCTCAACTCGTGGTGCGACCTCGGCTTCACCCCTACCCAACTCGCGCAGGCCGGGCAGGTGGCCGAGAACCAGTTCATCGGGGTTTCCAGCGGGATCATGGATCAGCTCATCATCGCCAATGGGCGCCGCGGATCGGCCCTGGCGATGGATTGCCAAACCCTGGAGACCTCCCCGGTGCCGATGCCCGCCGACGACGTGATCATCGTCGCGGATTCGCGAAAGCGCCGCGGACTGGTGGAAAGCGCGTACAACGAGCGGCGGGCCGCCGCGGAAGAGGCGCAGCGGCAACTCGGCGGCGGCCGGCTCGTCGACATCGCGCCGGAGGATCTCGATGCGGCGCTGGCCCGGCTGGACCCGGCGCTGCGCCGGCCGGCCCGGCACGTGGCCACCGAACAGCACCGCGTTCTGGAAGCGGTGGCGGCGCTGAAGGCCGGCGATGACGTACGGATGGGCGAATTGATGCGGCAGTCGCACGAATCCCTGCGCGACGACTACCGAGTCACCGGAGCGGAACTCGACGCGCTGGCGTCCGTCGCGTGGGAGGCGCCGGGTTGCCTCGGGGCTCGCATGACCGGCGCCGGCTTCGGCGGCTGCACGGTCAATCTGGTCCGCGCCGATGCGGTCGATGCGTTCGTCGACTTCGTCGGCCCGCGCTACACCGAGGCGACGGGGCTCGATCCGCGTTTCTTCGTCGTGCGAGCCGATGACGGGGCCCGCGAGATCACCGACCCGGCGGAGTTGGCCGCCAATCCCGCACCGCCCTGGGAGCAAGGGTGATCGAGGCGGCTATCGGAAACCTGATCGACTACGGCGTCAAGCAGGGGCTGATCGCCGATGGGGACCGCGCCTACGTCCGCAACCGCATCATCGAAGTGCTGCAGATCGAGGACTACGACCTCGCCGCTGAGAAGTCGGACTGCGCGACGTCGGACTGCGCGACACCGGACGCTGCCGACACCCCGATCGACGAACTGCTCGCTCCAATCCTCGAGTACGGCGTCGCCACCGGGCTCATCGAGCCGGACACCATCACCGAGCGTGATCTGTGGGACACCGCCGTCATGGGCGCCTTCGTCATGCATCCTTCGGTGATCTCACAGCGGTTCTGGACGCTGTACCAGCAGGACCCGGCTGAGGCCACGGATTACTTTCACCATCTGTCGGTCGCGAGCAACTACGTCCGCACCGGGCGTACCGCGCGGGACATCTCCTGGAAGCAGGACACCGGGTACGGCCGGATGGACATCACCATCAACCTGTCCAAGCCGGAGAAGGATCCGCGCGATATCGCCAAGGCGGCCAAGAAGATCCGCGTCCCCGGCCAGCAGCCGTATCCCGCGAACCTTCTGGTCCGGGACAATGAGGGCTATCCCGGACGCGGCGGTCATCCGGCCCGGCAGAATCTGCGTCTCATCCCGATAGCACTCGGCGGCGAACGCTGGTTTCTGCAGTACTCCCCCTACGAGTATTACGACGAGCACGCCATCGTGCTGAGCGAGGCGGCCCGGCCGATGAAAATCGACGGCGCCGCCTTCGCGCGGCTGGCCGATTTCGTGGAAACGATCCCGCACTACTTCGTCGGATCCAATGCCGATCTGCCGATCGTCGGCGGCTCGATCCTCAGTCAGGACCACTTCCAGGGCGGCGCTTACCAATTCGCGCTCGACCGCGCGGCCGTGGATGCCGCTTGGGATCTCGATGGGGTGAGCGTGGAAGTCCTGCGCTGGCCGCTGTCGGTGCTGCGGTTGCGCGGGCCACGCGCACAGGTGCTGGACCGGGCGACCGAACTGCTGGCCGCCTGGCGGGATTATTCCGACCCGGAGCACGACGTCCTGGCCTATACCGGCGAGACCCCGCACAACACGATCACGCCCATCGCGCGGCTCGTCGACGGCCAGCTGCAGTTGACCCTGTGCCTGCGGAACAACCGCACCACGGCCGAGCATCCAGACGGGATCTTCCACCCGCATGCCGAGATCCACCCGATCAAGCGGGAGAACATCGGACTGATCGAGGCCATGGGTCTGGCCGTCCTGCCCGCCCGGCTGGAGACCGAACTGGAGCAGGTCGCCTCAGCACTGATGACGGGATCGGAACTGCCGCAAGACATGTCGGCTCACCAACCAATGCTCGACAGCCTCCGCGCACGCCATGCCGGGCTGGGCACCATGGCCGAGGCCGTCACGGCCGTCCGACTGGAGGCGGGGAACTTCTTCGTACGGGGGTTAGAGCATTGCGGAGTTTTCGGCGACGATCCCGTCGGCGGCTGCCGGAGGTTTCTGACCACCCTTGGCTGGATAGCTTCGTGACGCCGACCGAATTCGAGGAGTGATCCATGGCAGTACTCGTCACCGGCGGGGCCGGTTACATCGGCAGCCACACCGTCGTGCAACTCATCGAGGCCGGTCTCGACCCGATCATCATCGACAACTTCTCCAACGCCAAGCACAGCGTGCTGGACCGGATCGCGGAGATCACCGGCACCCGGCCTGAGCACGTCGACGGCGACGTCCGCGACCGCTCGCTGCTCGACGGGCTGTTCGCCGACTACGACATCGAGTCGGTCATCCACTTCGCCGGGAAGAAGGCCGTCGGGGAATCCGTGGCGATGCCGGTGGACTACTACGACAACAACGTCAGTGGAACGATCGTCCTGATCGAGGCGATGCTCGAGGCGGACGTGCGCACCATCGTTTTCAGTTCGTCGGCCACCGTCTACGGCGACCCGGCGTCGGTTCCGATCCGGGAGGACTTTCCCGTCGGGGCGACGAATCCGTACGGGCACACCAAGCTGATGGTTGAGCAGATCCTGTCCGACGTGACCGTCGCCCACGACGACTGGTCGGTCTGCCTGCTGCGGTATTTCAATCCGGTCGGGGCACACGAGAGCGGACGCATCGGCGAGGATCCCTCCGGCATACCGAACAACCTGATGCCTTTCGTCGCGCAGGTGGCGGTCGGGCGGCGGGCTCACCTCGACGTGTTCGGTGGCGACTACCCGACGCCGGACGGCACCGGCGTTCGCGACTACATCCACGTCGTCGACCTCGCCGAGGGCCACCTCGCGGCGCTGCGCCACGCCGCCGGGCGACCCGGCCGCCACGTGTTCAACCTCGGCACCGGCACCGGCACCAGCGTGCTGGAACTTGTGCACGCCTTCGGGCAGGCCGCCGGTTCCCCGATTCCCTACCAGATCGTCGATCGCCGGCCGGGTGACATCGCGCAGTGCTGGGCCGACCCGTCACGGGCCGCCGAGGTGCTCGGCTGGCGAGCCCGGCGAACCATCGAGGACATGACGTCCTCGACGTGGAAATGGCAGACGATGAACCCGAACGGCTACCCCGCCAAGTAGTGAACCCGAACGGCGGCAACGTCTTTCAGAACGGCCACACCAGCGGTATCAGACCCACCGCCGCGACGAAGAACAACCCGACCATCGGTAAGCCGAGGCGCCAGAAGTCCGAGAACCGGTAGCCCGCCGGCCCCATCACCATCATGTTGGCCGGCGTTGCCACCGGGGTCAGGAAGGCCGCGGCGGCGGCGACGCAGACACACATCAGCGCCGGCTTCGGCGAGACACCGATCTGGGTGGCGGCGGACACCGCGATCGGGATCATCATCAATGCGGTCGCCGCATTGCTGATGAGTTGGCTGAACAGGACCGTCACCACGAACAGGGCCGCCAGCACCATGATCGGACCGGCGCCGGCGGTCGTGCCGACGATGATCTTGGCGACCAGTTCGCTGGCACCCGAGGTCCGGATCGCATGGGACAGCGGAATCATGCCGGCGATCAGCAGCACGGTCGTCCACTCGATGCGGCGGTAGGCCTGCTTGACGGTGAGAACCCCGGACAGGATCATCGCGCCGGCCGCCAGCAGTGCGGCGACCACCGCGGGCACCGCCCCGGTCGCGAGCAAGACCACCATCGCGGTCAGCACCGCGATCGCCCGCTTGGAGCCTCTGCCCAGCGGCACCGCCTGCCGGCGAACCAGATCCGGCCGGTCAACCACCAACAGACCATCCGAGGCGACCAGGTCGCCAAGGGCGTCCCAGGAGCCCTCCAGCAGGACACTGTCGCCGACGTGCAGATCATTGGAGCCGGAGCTTCGCTTCTTGCCGTCGCGGTGCACCGCGAGCACGGTCGCCTCGACCGCGGGCAGCGATTGACCCGGCCGCACCGATTCACCGACAAACCGGGAACGCGGGGGAATCACCACCTCCACGATCCCCGAGCCGCGTGCCACCAGGGCGTCAGCAACATCCTCGCTGCCCAGGCCGTAGTGCTCGGTCAACGTGACGGCGTGCTCACTGAGGTTGGCCGGCAGACTGTCGCTGGTCCGGTCAGGCAGCAGGCGCGGTCCCAGGATGGCGATCAGGGCGACACTGGCCGCTACCAGTGGGACACCGATGAAGGCGAATTCGGCGAATCCGAACTCGCCCACCCCCGCGTTGGCCGCCCCTTCCGAGACGATGACGTTCACCGGGCTTCCGGTCAGCAGCAGCAACGAACCGGCGCTGGCGGCGAACGCCAGCGGCATGAGCAGCCGCGACGGCGGGATTCCCGTGCGCACCGCGACCAGGACGACGGCCGGCAGCAGTGCTGCCACCGCGCCGTTGATGTTGATCAGCGCGGTGAGCACGGCCACCAGCAGCATGGTGAACACCAGCAGCCGGCGGTGGCTGCCGCCGGCCACCCGGAGCAGGGCCTGCCCGATCCAGGCCGTCACGCCGGATGCGTCGAGCCCCTCACTGACGACGAACAGCGACGCGATCAACACGACCGTCGGGTCCCCGAATCCGGACAGGGCTTGCGGGAGGTCCAGCACCCCGAGGAAATACAGGGCCAGTGCCGAGCCGATCGCGACGATCTCGACGGGCACCTTGTTCCAGACGAACAGCACCACGACGACGCCGAGTGTGAGGAGACTGATGGTCGCCTGGCTCACGCGTTGAGACTACTGATTGGCGGCTCTATTGCGGCTAGATCACCGTTGTCCGCGCCTAGGCTTTCGCTATGACGCCGGATTCCCAGACTTTGATCGTCGGTGCGGGATTCTCCGGCATCGGCGCGGGAGTGCTGCTCGACGAGGCGGGCCTGGGCGACTACCTGATCGTGGACGCCGCCGACGGGCCGGGCGGTACCTGGTACTGGAACACCTATCCCGGTATCGCCGTGGACATTCCGTCGTTCTCCTACCAGTTCTCCTTCGAACAGAGCCGGGACTGGTCGCGGGTGTACGCCCCGGGCGGCGAACTTCGCGCCTACGCCGAGCACTGCGTCGAGAAGTACGGTCTGCGCCGCCGGATGCGGTTCGGCACCACCGTCAGCGCAGCGCAGTTCGACATCGACAACGACCTGTGGCGGGTCGACCTGGGTTCCGGTGAGCCGGTGACCGCGCGGTTTCTGATCAATGCCAGCGGGGTGATGACCCGCCCCAAGCTGCCCGAGATCGACGGCCTGGACTCGTTCGGCGGTCCGGTCATGCACACCGCCCGGTGGGACCACAGCGTCGACCTGACCGGCAAGCGCGTGGCGATCATCGGCACCGGCGCCTCAGCAGTCCAGGTGATTCCGGAGATCGCCCCGAAAGTCAAGCAGCTCAACGTTTTCCAGCGCACCCCCATCTGGTGCTTCCCCAAACTCGACGCGCCGATCTCCGGGGCGGCCCGGCTGGCTATGCGGGTGCCCGGCGGCCGCACCGTCCAACGGATGCTCAGCCAGGCGTTCGTCGAGTTCACCTTCCCGTTGGCCGCGAACTACTTCACTCTCAACCCGTTCGCCCGAAAAATGGCCAAGGCCGGCCAGGCCTACCTGCGCAGCCAGGTGCACGATCCGGCCGTCCGGGACAAGCTCACGCCGCGCTACGCCGTCGGCTGCAAGCGCCCCGGATTCCACAACACCTACCTGTCGACGTTCAACCGCGACAACGTCGCATTGATCACCGAGCCGATCGCACGGGTCACCGAAACCGGCGTCACGACCGCCGACGGACAGTCCCACGACGTCGACGTGCTCATCCTGGCGACCGGATTCACCCTGCTGGACGCCGACGCGGGCACCTTCGCGGTGACCGGCCCGGGTGGTCGCTCGCTGGCGCGGTTCTGGGAGGAGAACCGGCTGCAGGCCTACGAGGGCGTCAGCGTGCCGGGATTCCCGAACATGTTCTCGGTGTTCGGTCCGTACGGCTACGTCGGGTCGTCGTACTTCGCGCTGATCGAAGCGCAGACCCACCACATCGTGCGCTGCCTGGCCCAGGCCGAACGCACCGGTTCGACCCGGGTCGAGGTCAGCGGCGACGCCAACGACCGCTACTTCGCCGAGATGATGCGCAAGCGGCACCGGCAGATCTTCTGGCAGCCGAGCTGCCAGAACGCCAACAGCTACTACTTCGACCGCAACGGCGACGTGCCCCTGCGGCCGACCACGACGGTCGAGGCGTACCTGCGCAGCCGGCGTTTTCCGTTGAAGGACTACGAGTTCACCGCAGCCGGCTAAAGACGAAAGCGGCCCACGTCTGACGACGTGAGCCGCTTTCGGGGCCGGCGCCCCTTGATCGTCGTCAGACGGAAGCCTGGAGCTCCTCGACCTTGTTGGTCCGCTCCCACGGCAGGTCGACGTCGGTGCGGCCGAAGTGGCCGTACGCTGCCGTCGGCGCGTAGATCGGCCGCAGCAGGTCCAGGTCACGCACGATCGCGCCGGGGCGCAGATCGAACACCGCGCTGATGGCCTTCTCGATGCGATGCGGATCGACGGTCTCGCTGCCGAATGTCTCGACGAACAGGCCGACCGGCGCCGCCTTGCCGATCGCGTAGGCCACCTGGACCTCGACACGCTCGGCCAGGCCTGCGGCCACCACGTTCTTGGCCACCCAGCGCATCGCATAGGCCGCCGAACGGTCCACCTTGGACGGGTCCTTGCCGGAGAAGGCGCCGCCGCCGTGCCGGGCCCAGCCGCCGTAGGTGTCGACGATGATCTTGCGGCCGGTCAGACCGGCGTCACCCATCGGGCCGCCGACGACGAACTTGCCGGTGGGGTTGACGAGCAGCCGAAAGTCGGAGGTGTCCAGGCTCTCGTGGGCCAGCTCGCTGAGCACGACATCGACGACGTGCTTGCGGATGTCAGCCGGAAGCTGTTCCTTCTCGTCGATCTCGGCGGCGTGCTGGGTCGACAACACGACGGTGTCGAGGCGGATCGGCGTGGTGCCCTCGTACTGGATGGTGACCTGCGTCTTGCCGTCCGGGCGCAGGTAGGGCAGCGGGCCGCGCTTGCGGACCTCGGTCAGCCGGCGGGCCAGCCGGTGTGCCAGCGCGATCGGCAGCGGCATCAGCTCCGGGGTGTCGCCGATCGCGTAGCCGAACATCAGGCCCTGGTCGCCGGCGCCCTGGAGGTCCAGCGGATCGCGCTCGCCCTCCACCCGGGCCTCGTAGGCGGTGTCCACACCCTGGGCGATGTCCGGGGACTGCCGGCCGATGCCGATGTTCACCCCGCACGAGGCGCCGTCGAACCCCTTGTCCGAGGAGTCGTAACCGATCTCGAGGATGCGCTCCCGGACGGTGTCGGTGATGTCGGCGAACGCCTCCTTGGCCGTGGTCGTGACCTCGCCGACCACGTGGACCTGGCCTGTGGTCACCAGCGTCTCAACGGCAACGCGGGACTTCGGGTCCGCCGCGAGCAGTGAGTCGAGCACCGAGTCGCTGATGGCGTCGCAGATCTTGTCCGGATGCCCTTCGGTCACCGATTCGCTGGTGAACAACCGACCGTTATCACTCACAGTGTCAAACCCCTTCGATACCTGGTCACATACGTGGTTTCCCACCCGCATGCGCATTTTCATTGCCGGCCCCTGCGACCGGCGATAGTGTTACCTGTCGCTGCCGCGCAGGAACGCCGCGATCGCGTCCACAATACGGCTTGCCATCAGAGTCTTCGAACCATGCTCCAGCGCGACCTCGGTGCCGTCCGATCCGAGCAGCCACCCGTCGTTGCTGTCGACCTCGAAGGCTCGGCCGTCCCCCACCGCGTTGACCACCAGCAGATCGCAGGCTTTTCGGGCCAGTTTGGCCCGGGCGTGGAACAGCACGTCGCCGTTGGCGTCGCCGGTCTCGGCGGCGAAGCCGACGATCGCGCCCATGTTGGGCAGCTGCCCGTCGGCGCGCTGTCGCACCGTGCCGGCCAGTACGTCGTCGGTGCGGACCAACTCCACCGTCGGTCCTGCGGTGGCATCGTCGGATGAGACGGCGGTCTTCTTGATCTTGCTGCCGGCGACGTGCGCCGGCCGGAAATCAGCGACGGCGGCGGCCATCACCAGCACGTTGGCCTCCGGGGCGTGCTTGGTGACGGCGTCACGCAACTGGGCGGCGGAGGTCACGCTGAGCACATGCACGCCCGCCGGGTCGGCCAGACCGGCGGTGTTGCCGGCGATGAGAGTCACCTCAGCGCCGCGTTGCGCCGCGATCCGGGCCACGGCATACCCCTGCTTGCCCGAGCTGCGGTTGCCGATGAACCGCACCGGGTCCAGTGCCTCCCGGGTGCCACCGGCGGTGACCAGGAACTTCGTCCCGCTCAGGTCGTAGGGCATCGCGTCGGGGCGGGCCAGCAGCAGCTCGGCGAAGGTGGTGATCTCCTCCGGTTCGGGAAGCCGCCCCGGGCCGGTGTCGGCGCCGGTGAGCCGGCCCGACGCGGGCTCCAGGACCACCGATCCCCGGCTCCGCAGCGTCGCCACGTTGTCGGCGGTGGCGGGGTGCTGCCACATCTCGGTGTGCATCGCGGGCGCGAAGAGCACCGGGCAGCGGGCGGTGAGCAGGGTGGCGGTCAGCAAGTCGTCGGCACGACCGGCGGCGGCACGGGCCAGCAGGTCGGCAGTCGCGGGAGCCACCACTACCAGATCGGCCTGCTGGCCGAGCCGGACGTGTGGGACGTCGGGAACATCTTCGAAGACCCCGGTATGCACGGGGTGGCCGGAGAGCGCTTCGAAGGTGGCTGCCCCGACGAACCGCAATGCGGACTCGGTCGGGACGACCCGAACGTCGTGGCCGGCCTCACTGAGCTGGCGGACCACCGAACATGCTTTGTAGGCGGCGATGCCACCGGCAACGCCGACGACGATCCGCTTGGGGTTCACGACAACCGATCCGCGCCAGCACCCGCTCCGGGACGGCTACTCGCCTTCGGTGTGTTCGAGCAGATCGGCGTGGATCTCGCGCAGCGCGATCGACAGCGGCTTCTCCTGGAGTCCGGGCTCCACCAGCGGGCCGACGTACTCGAGGATCCCGTCGCCGAGCTGGTTGTAGTAGTCGTTGATCTGGCGCGCCCGCTTGGCTGCGTAGATGACCAGGGCGTACTTGCTGGACACCCGGTCGAGCAGTTCGTCGATGGGCGGGTTGGTGATGCCCAGCGGGGTGTCGTAGGCGGTAGCAGCGCCTGGGGCCGGATCGTAGTGATCGGCGTTGGTTGTCACGTGGACATCTCCTGGAAGTCAGGTGGGATCGGATGGGTCTTCAGGTGGTTTGGGCTCAGACCCCTCACGCCGACTCAGGCGCGTTTCCCACCAGCAACGATAGCAATTCTGCACATGCAGATTCCAATTGGCTGTTGACGACGACGACGTCGAACTCGCCCTGTGCGGCCAATTCGGCCTCCGCGGTGGCCAGCCGCCGGGCCATGACCTCGGGAGTCTCGGTGCCGCGGCCGACGAGGCGCTGCCGCAATGACTCCCAGTCCGGGGGCGCCAGGAAGACGCTCAGCGCGTCGGGCATGGCATTCTTGACCGCCCGGGCGCCGGCGAGGTCGACCTCGATGAGCACCGGGCGACCGGCCTCGGCGGCCCTCAGGACTGGCGCCGACAATGTTCCCGAACGGTGCAGGCCGCCGTGGATCTCGGCCCATTCCAGCATTTGGCCGCTCTGGATGAGCTCCTGGAAGCGCTCGGTGCTGACGAAGTGGTAGTCCTGACCGTCCACTTCGCCGGGCCGCGGTGCACGGGTGGTCGCCGACACGCTGAAATGCAGGTCGGGAAACACGTCACGCAGACGCCGTACAACCGTCGACTTACCGACGGCCGAAGGGCCGGACAGCACCAGCACGCGTCCACGCGATGCCCGAGGACGGGTTGAACCGTCCTCGCTGCCCGGCCCTTCGCCGGCGTTCATCGACCTGATGAGCCTCAGGAGAACTTTTCCAGCAGCGCCTTACGCTGCCGGTCCCCCAGGCCGCGCAGGCGGCGGGTGGGAGCGATCTCCAGCTCGGTCATGATCTCCTGCGCCTTGACCTTGCCCACCTTGGGCAAAGCCTCCAGCAGCGCGGAAACCTTCATCTTGCCGAGAACCTCGTCGGTCTCGGCATCCTTGAGCACCTGCGTGAGGTTGGTGCCACCGCGCTTGAGCCGATCCTTCAGCTCAGCACGTATCCGACGTGCGGCGGCAGCCTTCTCCAAGGCTGCGGCGCGCTGCTCGTCGGTCAACTGGGGAAGGGCCACGGGTTTCCTCCGTCTCAATTTCCATTTCTGGACCATCAGTGTTCATGCCAGGGCCGGGTACTTCAGCCAGCGACGACGACCGTACCCACGCCCTCCGACGAAATGTAACCCGACCCCCTGATTCGGCGGGAAAACCTGCAGCACAGCGCCGGGTGAAACACCCTCGCCGGACTCGGATTCAGCCCTTCGGGCGAGCACGCCGACCACCCGGCCGAACTTGCGAAATACCGTATCTAGCTGCAGTTTTACCGTCGGTCAGCCGGCGACGTGGTGGAACGGATCGCCTGCCGCCGGGCCCCGGGCAAGGCCGGCGCCCGATTCAGACCGGGTTACGGCGTGTCGCGCGTGTCGCGTCCGCAGCCGATCAGGCCAGACAGGCGCCGGCGTCTCACGCCAGAGAGGCGCTCACGCCAGATAGGCGACCGCGTCGCGGATGCGCTCGGCGGCCTGTCGCACCGCCAGCGGGTCGGGACCGGCCCGCAGCACCTCCCGGGACACCGCGGGCAGCAGCTGACCCGGCAGGGCGCCGCCGAGGCCGCCCAGGTCCTCCGGGCGGCCGCCCTGCGCGCCCACACCGGGCACCAGGACCGGACCGCCCAGCGCGCTCAGGTCGGGCACGTCGTCGCCGAGGGTGGCTCCGACGACGACCCCGACCGAGCCTGGTTGCGGCGAAGCCGCCCGGTTGACCTCCGAGGCCGCGTCGACGATCGACTGCGCCACGGTTCGTGCGGCCGGCCCGTCGCCGACCACTGCCCGCTGAACCGATGCGCCCTCGGGGTTGGAGGTGGCGGCCAGGACGAACACCCCGCGGCCGTGCCGGGCTGCCACGTCGAGCAGCGGCGACAGCGAGCCGAACCCGAGATAGGGCGACGCGGTGACGGCGTCGGCGGCCAGCGGCCCGTCCCCCGCCCACGCTTGGGCGTAGGCCGCCATCGTCGACCCGATGTCGCCGCGCTTGGCGTCCGCCAACACCAGCACCCCGGCAGACTGCAACGCGGCGGTGGTGCGCTCCAGCACCGCGAATCCGGCCGAGCCGTACGCCTCGAAGAACGCCACTTGGGGTTTGACGACGGCGAAACCCACCGGGCCGGCGGAGTAGGCCTGCACGCAGATATCGCAGAACCGGGCCACGCCGTCGGCGGTCCGCCGTAGCCCCCAGGCGTCCAGCAGCTCCGGATGCGGGTCGATACCGACGCAAAGCGGGCCGCGGTCGGCGATCGCCGCCGCGAGTCGCGCACCGAACGTCGCCGTCACATCACCCTCCCAGGCTGGCGTGCAACTCCTGAAGCGAGCGCACGTCGATGTCGCCGCGGATCGCGGACTCGATGCCCTGCACGGCGGCCGAGGCGCCCTGCACGGTGGTGATGCACGGAATGCTCATCGCCACTGCGGCGGAACGGATCTCGTAACCGTCGATCCGCGGGCCGGAGTTGCCGTACGGAGTGTTGATCACCATGTCGACCTCGCCGGCTTCGATGGCATCAATTGCCGTCATCTCGGGGCGCCCCTCGCCCGGCGCCTCGAAGTGTTTGCGCACGATGTTGCACGGAATCCCGTTGCGGCGCAGCATCTCCGCGGTTCCCTCGGTGGCCAGCACCCGGAACCCGAAATCGGCCAGTCGCTTGACCGGGAAGACCAGCGATCGCTTGTCGCGGTTGGCCACCGAGACGAACACCGTCCCGGAGGTGGGCAGCGAACCGTAGGCCGCCGTCTGACTCTTGGCGAAGGCACTGCCGAAGTCGTCGTCGATACCCATTACCTCACCGGTGGACTTCATCTCCGGCCCGAGCAGCGAGTCGACGCCGGAGCCGTCCATCCGCCGGAACCGCCGGAACGGTAGCACCGCCTCCTTCACCGCGATCGGGGCGTTCGGGTTGGGCACCGAACCGTCACCCACGGCGGCGAGCACGCCCTCGCCGCGCAGCTGGGAGATGCTGGCGCCCAACATGATCCGTGCGCAGGCCTTGGCCAGCGGAATGGCCGTGGCCTTCGAGACGAACGGCACGGTGCGGCTGGCCCGGGGATTGGCCTCCAGCACATAGAGCACGTCGTCTTTGAGGGCGTACTGCACGTTGAGCAACCCCACCACTCCGATGCCGTGCGCGATGGCCTCGGTGGCGTGGCGCACCGCCGCGATATCGCTGCGGCCCAGGGTCACCGGAGGCAGCGCGCACGCGGAGTCACCGGAATGGATGCCGGCCTCCTCGATGTGCTCCATGATCCCGCCGATGTAGACCTCGGTGCCGTCGCACAGGGCGTCGACGTCGATCTCGATGGCGTCTTCGAGGAACCGGTCGACCAGCACCGGGTGCGCGGGCGAGAGTTGGGTGGCACGGGTGATGTAGCCGTGCAGGGTCTTCTCGTCGTAGACGATCTCCATGCCCCGTCCGCCCAGCACGTACGACGGTCGCACCAGCACGGGATAGCCGATGGCCGAGGCGATCTCGCGGGCCT
The DNA here is from genome assembly GCA_903877095.1 of uncultured Actinomycetes bacterium. Lineage (GTDB taxonomy): Bacteria > Actinomycetota > Actinomycetes > Mycobacteriales > Mycobacteriaceae > Mycobacterium. The sequence continues at coordinate 79,601 of CAIRCP010000101.1, forward strand.
CCTCGAAACTGGTGGCGGTGCCGAACTTGGGCGCCGGAAGCCCCGCGTTGACCAGCACCTGACCGAACCGGCCACGGTCCTCGGCCAGATCGATGGCCTCGGGACGCGTGCCGACGATCGGCACGCCGGCAGCCTCCAGCCGGTGCGCCAGGCCCAGCGGAGTCTGCCCGCCGAGTTGGACGATCACCCCCACCACGCCGGGACCGCCCTGCCCGGAAAGGGATTCGGCGCGGTAGACCTCCAGGACGTCCTCGAACGTCAGCGGCTCGAAGTACAGCCGGTCGGCGGTGTCATAGTCGGTGGAGACGGTCTCGGGGTTGCAGTTGATCATGACGGTCTCGAACCCGACCTCGCTCAGCGTGGTGGCGGCATGCACACAGCTGTAGTCGAATTCGATGCCCTGCCCGATCCGGTTCGGCCCCGAACCGAGGATGAGCACCTTCGGTTTGTCGGTCTGCGGTGCCACCTCGGACTCGGCCGCCGGGTCGAGTTCGTAGCTCGAATAGTGATACGGCGTCTTGGCCTCGAACTCCGCCGCGCAGGTGTCGACGGTCTTGAACACCGGGTGGATGCCGAGCCGCTGGCGCAGCGTCCGAACCCCGGCTTCGCCTGCCAGCTCCGGCCGCAGAGCGGCGACCTGGCGATCGGACAGCCCGCTGTGCTTGGCCCGCCGCAACAACGCGCCGTCCAGGACCGGAGCGTCGAGGATCTCGGCGCGGAGGCCGACCAGGCCGCTGATCTGGCCGACGAACCACGGGTCCACGCCCGACGCCTGCGCCACATCTTCCACGGTGGCGCCCAGCCGCAAAGCGAGTTCGATGTCGTAGAGCCGGCCTTCGGTGGGGGTGCGCAGACGCTCAAGGATGTCGTCGACCCAGCCGTCGTCGTCGGGCTGGGTCCAGAACCCGGCCTTGGTGGTCTCCAGAGAGCGCATCACCTTGCCGAGCGCCTCGATGAAGTTGCGGCCCAGCGACATCGCCTCCCCCACCGACTTCATCGTGGTGGTCAGCGTCGGATCGGCCCCGGGGAACTTCTCGAAGGCGAACCGCGGCGCCTTGACCACCACGTAGTCCAGCGTCGGCTCGAAGCAGGCCGGGGTCTTTTTGGTGATGTCGTTGAGGATCTCGTCGAGGGTGTAGCCGATGGCCAGCTTGGCGGCGATCTTGGCGATCGGGAAACCGGTGGCCTTGGACGCCAGAGCGCTCGACCGCGACACCCGGGGGTTCATCTCGATGACGACGAGCCGGCCGTCCTTCGGGTCCACCGCGAACTGGATGTTGCAGCCGCCGGTGTCCACGCCGACCTCGCGCAGGATCGCGATGCCCAGGTCGCGCATCGTCTGGTATTCGCGGTCGGTCAGCGTCATCGCCGGGGCCACCGTCACCGAGTCGCCGGTGTGCACCCCCATCGGGTCGAGGTTCTCGATCGAGCAGACCACGACGACGTTGTCGTTGACGTCGCGCATCAGTTCGAGTTCGTATTCCTTCCACCCGTAGATGGACTCCTCGATGAGCACGTTCGCGCTCGGGGAAGCGGCCAGTCCGTCGCCGGCCATCCGCTCGACGTCCGCAAGGCTCTTGGCCATGCCCGAACCCAGGCCGCCCATCGTGAAAGACGGCCGCACAACGACCGGAAGGCCGAGTTCGGCCACCGTCTCCCGAACCTCGTCCATGGTGAAACACACGGCGGACTTCGCCGACTCACCACCGACCTTGGCGACGATGTCCTTGAACTTCTGCCGGTCCTCGCCGCGCTGGATGGCGTCGAAATCCGCACCGATCAGTTCGACGTTGTAGCGTTCCAGCGCGCCGTTCTCGTACAGCGCCACAGCGGTATTCAGCGCGGTCTGCCCTCCCAAAGTGGCCAGCAGCGCATCGATCGGGTTGCCGCGGGCGGCCTGCTGGGCGATCACCTTCTCGACGAACAGCGGGGTGATCGGCTCGACGTAGGTGAAGTCGGCGTACTCCGGATCGGTCATGATGGTGGCCGGATTGGAGTTCACCAGGCTGACGGTCAGACCCTCGGAGCGCAGCACCCGGCAGGCCTGGGTGCCGGAGTAGTCGAATTCGCAGGCCTGGCCGATGACGATCGGGCCCGATCCGATGACCAGGACGTGTTTGAGGTCGGTTCTGCGTGGCATTTAACGGCTCCCCTGCTCCATCAGTTCGGCGAATTGGTCGAACAGGTAGTTGGCGTCGTGCGGGCCGGCTGCGGCCTCGGGGTGGTACTGCACCGAGAAAGCCCGCCCGTCAACCAGTTTCACGCCTTCCACCACACCGTCGTTGGCGCAGGTGTGGCTGACGATCGCCGGCCCGAAGTCGGTAGTGAAGACTTCACCCGCTTCTCCTTCTAAGGCGAAGCCGTGGTTCTGCGCGGTGACGGCCACCCGACCGGTGGCGTGGTCGATCACCGGCACGTTGATGCCCCGGTGGCCGAACACCATCTTGTAGGTGGACCGGCCCAGCGCACGTCCGAGGATCTGGTTGCCGAAACAGATTCCGAACAGCGGGATTCCGGCACCGAGCACCTCCCGGGTCAGCGCCACCACCCGGTCGGCGGTGGCGGGGTCGCCGGGTCCGTTGGACAGGAACACCCCGTCCGGTTTGAGGTCACTGATCTGGTCGAAGGTGGCCGTCGACGGCAGCACGTGGGTGCGGATACCGCGCAGCGCGAAGTTTCGCGGGGTATTGGTCTTGATGCCCAGATCCAGCGCAGCCACGGTGAACCGTTGCGGCCCTTGCGGTTCCACGACGTAACTCTCGCCGGTGCTGACTTCACCGCATAGATCGGCGCCCAGCATCGGCGGCTGGTTGCGCACCCGGTCGAGCAGTGCCTCCTGCGGCGCCAGCGCCGGGCCGGAGAACACCCCGGCCCGCATCGACCCCCGGCTGCGCAGGTGCCGGACGATCGCGCGGGTGTCCACGCGAGAGATCCCGACGATGCCCTGCCGGACCAGTTCGTCGTCGAGAGTGCCGGTGGCCCGCCAGTTGGACGCCCGCGGGGAGGGATCGCGCACCACGTAGCCGGCCACCCAGATCTTGTCGCCGCGGCTTTCGCCGTCCTCATGGTTCCAGCCGGTGTTGCCGATCTGCGGGGCGGTGGCGACGACGATCTGGCGGTGGTAACTGGGGTCGGTGAGGGTCTCCTGGTAGCCCGACATCCCGGTGGAGAACACCGCCTCACCGAGCGTCTGGCCGACGGCCCCGAACGGCGTCCCGGTGTAGACGCGCCCGTCCTCGAGGACGAGAACGGCCTGCTGCTGGCTCACTCTTCTTCTCCTACCCATGTGGAATAGTCCCGGCGGTCGTCGCCGCGAAAGCCGGTGTCGATCTCGGTGCCCGATGGCAGCCGCCAGCGGATCACCAGGATCCCGGCGGCGGTGCTTCCGGTCCGCGCGGCGGGCAGCACCTTGCCGGCCAGTCCGCGTTCGGTCCGCACGCCCACGATGGACTCCTGCGGAATCCAGATCGGACCGGTCCCGGAGCGCTCCAGGAGAACGCCGTTGCGGTAGCGGGTCAGCACCGCTTTGGACCGATACCCCAGATCGCCGGTGGTGACCCGATTCAGCCAGTCCGCCGATGAGCCGCTTGCGCGAAGCGCTTCGGACTCGGCGATCGTGCAGCCGACGTACAACCCCTTGGTCGGCGGGACGAGGGTGGGGCCGGGGATGTCCGGCATCGCCGGCAGCGTGCCGATCGCCGCCTCCTGCAGTTCCGATCGGTGTCTCCAGCCGCGCAGCATCCGCCGGATCACCACACCGATTCCGACCACGATCAGAAACCCGAAGACGAAGGTTCCGATTGCGGTGGGGGTGTTCACGCGGTGCGGGCCTTGCCATCCCGGGCGGTCACCCGTCCGCGCAGCAGTGTCGCGGTCACCGTGGCCGGCAGCGTCATGGCCTGATACGGCGTATTCGACGACCGGCTGGCCAGTTCGGTGCCGACGACGGTCCAGGTGGCATCGGGATCGACGACGGCGAGATTTGCCGGCTCCCCGACCTCCAGGGGCCGGCCCTGGTCGTCGAGTCCGACGATGCGGGCCGGGTTCTCGCTCATCACCCTGGCCACCCCCCGCCAGTCGAGCAACCCGGGGTCCACCATCGTCGCCGCCACCACCGACAGCGCGGTCTGCAGCCCGAGCATCCCGGGCCGGGCTACGGCGAATTCGCAGCACTTCTCCTGGGCGGCGTGCGGGGCGTGATCGGTGGCGACGCAGTCGATCACACCATCGGCCAGCGCCCGGCGCAGCGCCTCGGTGTCGGAGGCCTCCCGCAGCGGGGGGTTGACCCGGTTGACCCCGTCGTAGGTGTTCAATCGGCTGTCGTCGAGCATCAGATGGTGCGGGGTCACCTCGGCGGTGACCGAGATGCCCTGCTGCTTGGCCCATTTCAGGATCTCGATGGTGCCGGCCGTCGAGGCGTGGCAGATATGCACCCGGGCGCCGGCGTCGCGGGCCAGCAGCACGTCCCGGGCGACGATCGACTCCTCGGCCACCCGCGGCCAGCCCGCCAGCCCCAGCCGGGCGGCCGTCGGGCCCTCGTGCGCCACGGCATTGACCGTCAGCCGCGGCTCCTCGGCGTGCTGGGCGATGAGCACACCCAGCCCCGCGGCGTATTCCAATGCGCGGCGCATCACCAGGGGGTCGTGCACGCAGATGCCGTCGTCGGAGAACATCCGGACCTGACCGAGGCTGTCGGCCATCAGGCCCATCTCGGTGAGTTGCTTGCCGGCCAGCCCGACGGTCACCGCGCCCACGGGATGGACGTCGACCAGTCCGACCTGCTGTCCGCGCCGCCAGACGTGGTCGGTGACGACGGGGCCGTCGGCAGGAGGATCGGTGTTGGCCATCGCGAACACCGCGGTGAAACCGCCCAATGCCGCAGCGGCCGAACCGGTTTCGATGTCCTCGGCGTACTCGCGGCCGGGCTCACGCAGATGGGTGTGCAGGTCCACCAACCCGGGCAGCAGCACCTGCCCGGCCGCGTCGATCACCTCGGCGCCTTCCGGGGCCGTCAGGACGGGCCCGATCCCGGCGATCTGCCCGTCGGCGACCAGGACGTCGACCTGCTCACCCTCGCCGTAGAGGCGAACGCCTTTGATGAGTACTGGACCGGTCATACGCTCACCGCCTCGTCAGTTCCGACCAGCAGGTGGAACAACACCGCCATCCGGACGTGTACACCATTCGTCACCTGTTGCAGCACAGCCGATTGCGAAGAATCCGGTACAGCGAAGGAGATCTCCATGCCGCGCAGCATCGGCCCGGGATGCAGCACCACCGCATGATCGGGCAACTTCGCCTGCCGCCGCTCGGACAGGCCGAAGCGGGTGGAGTACTCGCGCTCGGAGGGGAAGAAGGCGCCGTTCATCCGCTCGGCCTGCACCCGCAACATCATCACCGCGTCGGCGGCGGGAAGTTCGGCATCCAGATCGTGCGAGATCGTCGCATTGCCCCAGTCGGCCACCCCGACCGGCAGCAACGTGGGCGGCGCGACGAGCACCACTTCCGCACCCAGGGTGTTCAGCAGCGCGACGTTGGAGCGGGCCACCCGGCTGTGCAGCACGTCGCCGACGATCACCACCCGCCGGCCCTCGATGTCGCCGAGGCGCTGACGGATGGTCAGCGCGTCCAGCAGGGCCTGGGTGGGGTGCTCGTGGGTGCCGTCGCCGGCGTTGACCACGCAGGGTCCGGTCCCGTCCGGTTCCAGCGTCCACTCCGCCAGCTGCTGCGCCGAGCCCGATGCCGGGTGACGGATGATGAGCATGTCGGCGCCGGCCGCCCGCAGCGTTAAGGCGGTGTCGCGCAACGACTCTCCCTTGGCCGCCGATGAGCCCGAGGAACTGACGTTGATGACATCGGCGCTCATCCACTTGCCGGCCACCTCGAACGACACCCGGGTGCGGGTCGAGTTCTCGTAGAACATCGTGATGATCGTGCGGCCCCGCAGGGTGGGCACCTTCTTGACCTCGCGGCCCAGCAGCGCCTGCTTGAAGCGGTCGGCGTTGTCGAGGATCGCGGTGGCCTCGCTGCGGCTCAGGTCGGACGCGGACAACAGATGCCTGATGCTCATCGCTGGGGCCCCCCTTCCGGTGCGATCCAGATCCCTTCGACGCCGTCGTTCTCGATCAGGCGCACCTTGACGTTCTCGCTGCGCGACGTTGGCACGTTCTTTCCGACGTAGTCGGCCCTGACCGGCAGTTCGCGGTGGCCGCGGTCTACCAGGACGGCCAGTTGCACCGCCTTCGGCCGGCCGATATCGCGTAGCGCGTCCAGCGCCGAGCGAACCGAACGGCCGGTGTAAAGCACGTCGTCGACGAGGATCACCAGGGCGCCGTCGATGCCACCGGCCGGGATCGAGGTCTCCTCCAGAGCACGGGGCGGCTTGAAGTCGAGGTCGTCGCGATAGAGCGTGATGTCCAGCCCGCCGCGCGCGACGGTGATCCCGGAGAACTCGTGGATCCTCGCGGCCAGGCGCTGAGCCAGGGTGACGCCGCGGGTTGGGATTCCCAGCAGTACCACCCGAGGCGCATCGGCGCCGTCCAGAGCGGACTTTTCGATGATCTGATGAGACATGCGGGAAATGGTTCGGCCGACGTCCGCAGCGGACATCAGTTCCCGGTCAGTGCTGGTCACGTTTGAAACCGGACCTCCTTCTCCGCCTCGCCGGACGGATCGTTAAAGGATGTCAACGCCCCGCAGCCTAGCACCCGCCCGGCCACGGCCCAATCAGTAGACTCGCCGCAGTGAGCCTCGCCGACAACAGGTCCTCCATCGACCAGGCGGTCGAGGCCGGTCTGCTCTCCGGAGCGGTCACCTGCGTCTGGCATCGCGGAGAAGTGCTGCAGGTCAACGAGATCGGCCACCGTGACGTCGGTGCGGGGCTGCCGATGCGCCGTGACACCATCTTCCGGATCGCCTCGATGACCAAGCCGGTCACCGTGGCGGCGGCGATGGCGCTGGCCGAGGAGGGCAAGCTCGAGCTGACCGACCCCGTCACCCGGTGGGTCCCCGAACTTGCCGACATGCGGGTGCTGGTCGATCCCACCGGACCGCTGGACCGCACCGTGCCGGCTCAGCGGCCGATCACCGTCGATGACCTGATGACCCACCGCAGCGGCCTGGCGTACGCGTTCTCGGTGGTCGGTCCGATCAGCCGGGCCTACGCTCAGGTGTCGCTGCGCCAGGACACCGACGACTGGCTGGCCGAGATCGCTCGGCTTCCGCTGCTGCATCAGCCCGGTGACCTGCTGACCTACAGCCAGTCCACCGAGGTGCTGGGCATTGTCCTGTCCCGTCTCGAGGGCAAACCCTTGCAGACGGTGTTGTCCGAGCGGATCTTCGAGCCGCTGGGGATGCTCGACACCGGTTTCTGGGTGTCCCCGGACAAGCGGGAGCGAGCCGCGACGATGTACCGGCTCGACGAGACGGGCAGTCTGCAGGACGACGCCATGGGTCCGGTACCGGTGCGTGAACCGAGATTCTCCCAAGGCGGAGCCGGTCTGGTCTCCACCGTCGACGACTATCTGCGATTCGCCCGGATGCTGCTGGCCGGCGGCGAGGTCGACGGAGTCCGGGTGCTCACCGAGGAATCGGTGCTGTCGATGCGCACCGACCGGCTCACCGACACCCAGAGACGCCACCCCTTTTTGGGCATGCCGTTCTGGATCGGCCGCGGGTTCGGGCTGAACCTGTCGGTGGTCACCGACCCGACCCGCTCGGCACGGCTGTTCGGGCCGGGCGGCGCCGGAACCTTCGGCTGGCCCGGCGCGTACGGAACGTGGTGGCAGGCCGACCCCGCCAACGACCTGATCCTGATCTACCTGATCCAGAACTACCCGGACCTGACGTCGGCCGCCGCCGCGGTGGCGGGCAACACCGCGCTGGCGAAGCTGCAGTCGGTGCAGCCGAAGTTCGTCAAGGGGACCTACGCGGGGTTGGGTCTGCTGTAGCGCGTGCGATCACCCTCGGCGTAAACCGCTGGCCGCGACGATCAGGCGTCGGGCTTTGTCCCGCGCACCGCCGCCGCGGCCGCACGGATCTGCGGGGTCACCAGCATCACCTGCCCCAGCACGCCGTTGACGAAACCCGGCGACTCGTCGGTGGAGAGTTCCTTGGCCAGTTCGACGGCTTCATCGACGGCGACCACCGGCGGCACGTCGTCGGCGTGCAACAACTCCCACACCGCAACCCGCAGGATCGCCCGGTCCACGGCCGGCAGCCGTTCCAGTGTCCAGCCCTGCAGGTGTGAGCTGATCAACTCGTCGATGTGCGGGGCGTGCTCACTGACTCCGTGGGCGACCGCCACGGTGTACGGATTCAGTTGCGCCACATCGGAATTGGTCTCAGCGAGAGCTATGCGGCCGTCGGCGGCCTCGGCTGAGCTCACGCCGCGGGCCTCGGCCTCGAACAGCAGGTCCACCGCTCGTTTGCGGGACTGGTGCCGGCCCTGCGACTTGCGGTCAGCCATGGTCGATCACGCGCCGCCGCAGCCGCTAGGCATTGACGCGGCCCAAATAGTTGCCGTCGCGCGAATCCACCTTCAACTTGTCCCCGATGTTGATGAACAGCGGCACCTGAATCTCGGCGCCGGTCTCCAGGGTCGCCGGCTTGGTCCCGGCGCTGGAGCGGTCCCCCTGCAGGCCGGGCTCGGTGTGGGCGACCACGAGTTCGACGGTGGTCGGAAGCTCCAGGTAGAGCGGCGCGCCCTCGTTGAAGGCGATCTGCACCGGCATGCCCTCCAGCAGGAAACCGGCCGAGTTGCCGACCAGCGACTCGGGCAGCGGGTGCTGCTCGTAGTCCTCGCCGTCCATGAACACGAAGTCGCTGCCGTCGCGGTAGAGGTAGGTGGCGTCGCGCCGGTCCACCGTGGCGGTCTCGACCTTCACGCCGGCGTTGTACGTCTTGTCGACCACCTTGCCGGACAGCACGTTCTTCAGCTTGGTGCGGACGAAGGCCGGCCCTTTACCGGGCTTGACGTGCTGGAACTCGGTGATCTGCCAGAGTTGCCCGTCGATGTTCAGCACGAGGCCGTTCTTGAAGTCGGCGGTGGTCGCCACGGTCTGTCGTTCTCCCTCGGATCTGGATGGAATCGCTCTGCGGGAGCTTACCTGCGCCGCAGCGCCGGACCCGCATCGCCGGAGGCCGCGACGACGGCCGGGCGCGGCCTCAGTCCAGCACGATCAACTCTTTGGGGAACCGGGACAGCGCCTCCGTGCCGTGTTCGCCCACCAGCGCGGTGTCCTCGATCCTGACCCCGCCCCGGCCGGGCAGGTACACCCCGGGTTCAACGGTGACCACCGAGCCGGCCCGCAACTCCCCGACCGCCGCCGCGGCGATGCCGGGGGCTTCGTGGATCTGAAGCCCGACGCCGTGGCCAAGACCGTGGCCGAAGTGCTCGGCGAAGCCGGCCTGGTCGATCACTCGGCGCGCGGCGCCGTCGATGCCGGACAGGTCCGCGCCCGGTTCCAGCGCGGCCACGCCGGCGCGCTGCGCCGCGAGGACCACGTCGTAGATCTCTCGCTGCCAGTCCGAGGCGGCGCCCAGGACGAACGTGCGGGTCATATCCGAGTGGTAGCCCGCGACCAGCGCACCGAAGTCGATCTTCACGAAGTCGCCGGTGCGCAGGACGGCGTCGGTCGGCCGGTGGTGCGGGACCGCCGAGTTCGCACCGGCGGCGACGATGGTCTCGAACGCCCGCGCGTCGGCGCCGTGGTCGAGCATGTGCGCCTCCAGCTCGCGTGCCACCGCCCGCTCGGTACGGCCCGGCCGCAGCCCGCCGCCGCTGACCAGGTCGGCCAGCGCCGCGTCAGCCGCCTCGCAGGCCGCGCGCAGCAGCGTCACCTCGCCGTCGTCCTTGACTTCCCGCAACGACTCGACCAGCCCGGTGGCGCGGACCAGTTCCGCGGCCGGGGCGGCGCCGTCACCGTCCAGCGCGCGGCGCAGAACGTCGTAGCCGTCGACGGTGACGATGTGGCTTTCGAACCCGATTCGGGGCGATCCTGCCGCAACGGCGCGTTGCGCCAGGTGCCGGCCGCAGGCCCGCTCGATCGCCACCTCCACGTCCGGGGCCTGCCGGGCGGCCTGGGTTCGGTAGCGCGAGTCGGTGGCCAGCAACGCCGGACGGCCGTCTCCGAACACCAGCAACGCGGCGTTAGAGCCCGTGAATCCGGTCAGGTAGCGAACGTTGATCAGGTCGCTGACCAGCATGGCGTCCACACCTGACGCCGCCAGCCGGGCCGCCACCCGCTCGCGGCGTAGGGAATATGTCACGGTCGCCGACCGTACTCGACTAGGCTGGCCACCCATGACGACCTGGTTGCCGCGCGGACTGGTGTTCGCGATCGGGATGGTGCTGCTCCGACTGGTGCAGGGCACCCTGATCAATGCCAACCCCACCAACGCCGGTGTTATCAGCTTCGCCCTGTGCGTGCTGTTCGGCGTCGCCGCTTTCCTGGCCGGGTTACTCGATGGCATGGCCGACGCCCGGTCCAACCCCGACCCGGACCGGCGTCGGGACCTGGCCATGCGTTGGCTGTTGGCCGGCCTGGTCGCCGGGGTGGTCAGCGGGCTGGTGACCTGGATCATCTCCCGGTTCTACGGCGCGGTGTACGCCGACGGCTTCGTTCCCGAGGTGGTGGTGTTCCCGGCCTTCACCACTCTGCTGATCTTCCTTCCGGCGATGTTCGCGGTGGCCCTCGGCCGCTTCCTGGTGGACCGCAAACGGCCGGTGGAACACCGACGCAGCCGTGGTGACGTGTTCGATTCGGTGTACGACGCGGACGAGGATCCCAGTGAGCGCTATGCCCCGTCACGCACCGAACTGGACTGGCGGCAGGAGTCCCGCGAGGCGGTCCGGCTCGAACACGAAGAAGCCGAGCAGCGCCTGCACGACCACCTCAAGTGACGCCTAGCTCACCTGTTTCGAGCTCACCTTTTCGCCAGGTAGCGCAGCGCCAGCAGATACCCCTGCACGCCCAGGCCGACGATCACCCCGGTGGCCACCCCGCTCAGGTAGGAGTGGTGCCGAAAGTCTTCGCGGGCATGCACATTGGAGATGTGCACCTCGATAAGCGGCGCATGTAACTCGGCGCAGGCATCCCGCAGGGCTATCGAGGTGTGGGTCAGCGCGCCGGCGTTGAGGATCACCGGATCACCCGCGTCGGCGGCGGCGTGAATCCACTCCAGCAGTTGCGCCTCGCTGTCGGTCTGCCGGACGACGACGGACAGGCCCAGTTCCCCGGCTTCGGCCACGATCAGCTCAACCAGGTCATCGTGGCTGGTGCTCCCGTAGACCTCGGGCTGACGGCGGCCGAGCCGGCCCAGATTCGGGCCGTTGAGAACCTGAACAGTCGTCATCGCGATCTACTCCTGGTCCGCTGAGAGGTCCGCTATGGGCGTCACCGCGGCGTACGCGGCCGCTACCAGAGCCGGGTCCGGGCCTTCCAGCCTTCCCGGTCTGGCGACACCGTCGAGCACGACGAAACGCAATGTCCCGGAACGGTTTTTCTTGTCACCGGCCATGTAGCGCAGTAACTCGGGAAATGCGTCGGGGTCGTAGGTCACCGGCAGGCCCAGTGCGGTCAGCACGTCGCGGTGTCGCTGCACGGCCTGATCGTCGAGCCGCCCCGCGAGCCGGCCGAGTTCGGCAGCGAAGACCAGGCCCACCGACACCGCCGCACCGTGGCGCCACCGGTAGCGCTCCCGCCGCTCGATGGCGTGCGCGAGAGTGTGGCCGTAGTTCAGGATTTCGCGGAGATCGGATTCCTTCTCATCGGCCGCGACCACGTCGGCCTTGACCTGAATCGCCCGCCGGATCAACTCGGGCAGCACCGGCCCGGACGGATCCAGCGCCGCCTCCGGATCGGCCTCGATGAGCTCCAGGATCACCGGGTCGGCGATGAACCCGGCTTTGACCACCTCGGCCATTCCGGCCACCAACTCGTTGCGCGGCAACGTCTTCAGCAGGTCCAGATCCACCACGACGGCCGCCGGCTGATGGAATGCGCCGACCAGATTCTTGCCGGCGTCGGTGTTGATGCCGGTCTTTCCGCCGATGGCGGCATCCACCATGGCGAGCAGGGTGGTCGGCACGTGGACGATGTCGATTCCCCGAAGCCAGGTGGCGGCGATGAATCCGGCGACGTCGGTGGCGGCGCCGCCGCCGAGGCTGACGAGGGCGTCTTTACGGCCGACCCCGATGCGGCCGAGGACCTCCCACACGTAGCCCACGACCGGCAGGTCCTTGCCGGCTTCGGCGTCGGGCAACTCGATGCGGTGCGCTTCAACGCCCCTGTCCGCCAGTTCTTTCCGAATGGTCTCCGCCGTCTGCGCCAGCACCGGCTGGTGCAGGACGGCGACTTTGTGACGGCCGGCGAGTATGTCGGCCAACCCGTCGAGCATTCCGGCGCCGATGATCACCGGGTAAGGCGGATCGACGGCGACCTCGATGGTCACCGGCCCCGCGCCGGTGGCGTCCGCGCGGCTCATTTGCGCACCCTTGCGCGCCGCGCCAGCGTGGCCGGGGTGACGGGACCGGCGGAGTCGTCCGGGGCCACCGCAGCCGTGGCGGACTGGACCGCGGCGGCCGCCGACGGGCGCCGCCACGGTGGGCGGCGCCGCCGAAGCGGCTGCGGATCCTCAAGTCGCCCAACGATATAGCGGACGACGGCCCCGGGATTCCGGCGGTTGGTGTTGATGCGGATCGTGGCCACCCGGCGGTAGAGCGGAGCCCGCTGGCTCATCAGTTCACGGTATTTGTCGGCCCGGTCCGGTCCGGCCAGGAGCGGGCGGACCGTGCTGCCACTGGTGCGCCGGATGCCCTCGGCCGCACTGATTTCCAGATAGACCACGGTATGGCCGACCAGTGCCTCCCGCACGGCGGCCGTCGTGATGGCGCCGCCGCCGAGGGAAAGGATGCCGTCGTGGTCGCGCAACGCCTCGCAGACCACCTCCTGCTCGATCCGGCGGAACCCGGATTCGCCTTCGGTGACGAAGATGTCGGCGATGCTGCGCCCGGTGCGCTCCTCGATCGCCGCGTCGGTGTCCAGCATTGGGCAGTCGAGCGTTTTGGCCAGCCGCCGCCCGATGGTGGACTTCCCCGAGCCGGGCAGGCCGATCAGTACAGCCTTGGGCGCCATCGCATTACCCCGACAACCGGGCGAGAGCCTCGCGGTCGGCGATCTCGCTCAGATAGCCCTCGATGTTGCGCTTGGTCTCGGCCAGCGAGTCGCCGCCGAACTTCTCCAGCGCAGCGCGAGCCAGCACCAGTGCGACCATCGCCTCGACCACCACAGCGGCGGCAGGCACCGCGCACACATCGGAGCGCTGATGGATGGCGTGCGCCTGTTCGCCGGTGCTCAGGTCCACGGTGGACAACGCTCGCGGCACGGTCGAGATCGGCTTCATCGCGGCACGCACCCTCAGCGCCTGGCCGTTGGTCATCCCGCCCTCCAGGCCACCGGCCCGGTTGGTGGACCGGATGACACCGTCGGGGCCGGGATACATCTCGTCGTGCGCGCCACTGCCGCGCCGGCGTGCGGTGGCGAACCCGTCGCCGATCTCGACGCCCTTGATCGCCTGAATGCCCATCACCGCGCCCGCAAGCTGGCTGTCGAGGCGGCTGTCGCCGCTGGTGAACGACCCGATTCCGACCGGCAGCCCGTGCGCGACGACTTCGACGACTCCGCCCAGGGTGTCGCCGTCCTTCTTGGCGGCCTCGATCTCGGCGATCATCGACTGCTCGGCTGCGACGTCGAAAGCGCGCACCGGGCTCTCGTCGATCCGGGGCAGGTCGGCGAAAGTCGGCGGAGGCCCGTCATACGGAGTCGACGCCCCGATCGAGACGACGTGCGACACCACGTCGACGCCGAGAGCCTGGCGCAGGAACGCCCGCGCGACGGTCGCCGCGGCGACACGGGCCGCGGTCTCCCGGGCGCTGGCGCGCTCCAGGACCGGGCGGGCGTCGTCGAACCCGTACTTGAGCATTCCGGCGTAGTCGGCATGGCCGGGCCTGGGCCGGGTCAGCGGGGCATTGCGGGCGACATCGAGATCGGCGGCCGGTACCGGGTCCGCGGCCATCACGGTCTCCCACTTCGGCCATTCGCTGTTGCCGATCTCGATAGCGATGGGACCGCCCAGCGTCAGCCCGTGCCGAACGCCGGCCAGCAGCGTGACCTCGTCCTGCTCGAATTTCATCCGCGCGCCGCGGCCATAGCCCAGCCGCCGCCGGGCCAGCTGCCCGGCGAGATCGGCTGAGTTCACCTCGACGCCGGCGACCATTCCCTCAACGAGGGCGATCAGCGCGCGGCCGTGGGATTCACCTGCGGTGGTCCATCGCAACACCGGACCATCTTCCCATGGACCGGGGACCGGTCGCCCTCCCCTGGCGCCGACACCGGTCGCGCACGCGCGCTACAGCACCGCCAGCGCCGCCGCGGCCAGGCTGGCGGCGCACATCGACGGGCCATGCGGCAGCGTCGCCGCCGAGCACCGCCCGGCCAGCCGCAGCACCAGCGCGAGCACGCCCCCGACGGCGGTCAGCAGCGGGGCGGCCAGGGCGGCCAGCGACCACACCGGCAGGCCGAGCGCGCCGGTCAGCCCGCCCAGGGCGAACGCCAGCTTGACGTCCCCGCCGCCCAGGGCAGCCGGGTCGGCCAGGTGGACCAGCAGGTAAAGGCCGCCCAGTGCCGCGGCGCCCAGCAGGGCGGTCAGCCCGCGACCGGCGCCGGCAGCGCCGGCCAGGATGACGGCTGCCCCGCCGAGCGTCAGCACATTGGGCAGCCGGCGGCTGGTGAGGTCGAACGCCGACAGCGCCGCGGCCCACCCCAGGACGGCTAGTACGACAGCGGCCTTGACAACGCTCACCGGCGCGACCCTAATCCAGCGCGGCCACCATCTGCTGTCGCGGTGCGGGCCGGCCTGTGAATTGTTCGACCTGGCTGAACGCCTGGTGCAGCAGCATCTGCAGCCCGCTGACCACCTCACCGCCGTGCTCGGCGACGGCCTGCGCCAGCGGGGTGGGCCAGGGGTCATAGATCGCGTCCAGCAGCACCGGAACACCAGCCAGCGTGGCGGCGGAGCGGGCGGCCGCATCAGCCGGGATGGTGCTGACCAGCACGTCGCACCGATCCGCGAGGGCGCGCAACCGGTCGTGGTCGGCGAGATCGGCGACCGTGGTCGCCACCCCGAGTTGCGACCCCAACTCGGCCAGCCGGGCCGCGGCCGGGGCGTTGCGGGCGGCGATCGCGATGTCTGTGACGCCCAGTTCGGCCAGAGCCGCCAGCGCCGCGGGCGCGGTGCCCCCTGAGCCGAGCACGATGGCGCGGTGCAGGTTGCCGCGGCGCCCGAGGGCGCCGGCGACACCGTCGATGTCGGTGTTGTCGGCGCGCCAGCCGTCACCGGTGCGCACCAGAGTATTGGCCGAGCCGACCATCACTGCGCGCTCGGTGCGTTCGTCAGCGACGCGCAGGGCGGCGAACTTGCCCGGCATAGTGACCGACAAGCCGACCCATTCCGGCCCCAAACCGTTGACCAGAGAAGGCAATTGGTCTTCGGTGCATTCGATGCGGTCGTAGGTCCAGTCGTCGAGGCCGAGCGCCCGGTAGGCCGCCAGATGAAGCTGGGGCGACCGTGAATGCGCTACCGGGGAACCCAGGACGGCGGCCTTACGCGCCGTCACCGCCCGGAATTGAGGAAGCCGCTGTCGAGCGCCTTGTCCCGGTTGGCCAAATGCTCCTGGTAGTCGTTGGTGAACAGGGTGGTGCCCTCGGAGTCGACGGTGACGAAGTACAGCCAGTTACCGGGCTCCGGCTTCTCCGCCGCCGCCAGCGCATCCGCGCCGGGCGAGCAGATCGGGGTGGCCGGCAGACCCGCCTTGGCGTAGGTGTTCCAGGGCGTCTCGGTGTGGCGATCCTCGTCGGTGGTGGCCACCTCCTGGCGGTCCAGCGGGTAGTTCACCGTGGAGTCGAACTCGAGGCGGTCGTAGTCGCTGGCCAGTCGGTTGTAGATGACGCGGGCGACCTTGGCGAAGTCGGCAGGTTGGGCTTCCTTCTGCACCAGCGAGCCCACGATGAGCACCTCGTAGGGCGAGATGTTCAGGGTCTTGGCGGAATCCAGGATTCCGCCCTTGACGTAGCGCTCACCGCTGTCACCGACCAGCTTGGACAGGATCTCCTTGGGCGATGACGACGGGTCGATGTTCCAGGTGCCGGGGGCGATCAGTCCCTCCAGGCGCCGGTGGCTCTGGCCCATCGCACCGGCGCCCTTGGCCGCCCATTCCGGCACGTTGAGGGACTGGAGCGTTCCCTCCCCTGCGGCGGCCTTCAGATCCTTGGCCGACACGCACTTCTTGGTGCCGTTGAGGTCCACACAGCTGGCATCGGCGATCAGCGAGAAGATGCCGGGGTTGACGTTGTCGGAACCGACCGCGGCGATGTCGTCGAGTTGCTTGCCCTCCGGGATCACCAGCTTGCCCACCCGCGACTCGGGCTCGACAAGTTTCTGTACCGCGGTCGCCGCAGGGATTTCGGTGCGCAGCTTGTAGTAGCCGGGCTGGATCGCGGCGAGCTGCGGGTTGGCCGACGCCGCGGAGATGAACATGCCGACGTCGGCGATCACGTTCTTGTCCACCAGATCCTGGGCGATGATGCTGCCCGAGTCACCCTCGTGGACCTGGATGACGATGTCTTCCTTGCCCTCGCCGACGAAATCCGCCGGCGCCTTGGGGGCGTTGCCGAACAGCTTGGGCCCGAGCAGCCACAAAGCCAGCACGACGGCCAGCGCCAGCCCGATCAGAGCCACAATCCGGCCGCGCCGGCGATCGTCGCTCCGGTGCTCGGTGGCGGTCTTGCGGGGCTCGCCGACGGCCTCCGGCTCAGCGCGATCGGATCGGGAGTCTTCGGGCGTTGTCACTATGCTTCCGTCACTCTCTTCGCGTCTGGCCGCGGTGCGGCGTTGGTGTCGCTGCCGCATTGCGGCGTTGGTGTCGCTGCCGCGTTGCGGCGTTGGTCGAGCCAGCCCTGCAGGATCGCCACGGCGGCAGCCTGGTCGATCATGCCCCGTTGCTCCCGAGCCCGCACACCCGTCTCGCGCAACGATCGCGCCGCGCTCACCGTCGTCAGTCGCTCGTCGGCCATGCGGACCGGCACGGGGCTAATCCTGGTGGCCAGCGCTTCGGCGACCGCGACAGCGTCGTCGGCCGAGGCGCCGGCACGGTCGCCCAGGGTACGCGGCAAACCGACCACGACCTCAACGACCTCCAGTTCACGGACCAGTGCGGCGAGTCGGCGCAGGTGTCCGGTGCCACGTTCTCGCCGAGCAGTTTCCACCGGCGTGGCCAGGATGCCGTCGGGATCGCTCACCGACACGCCGATGCGAACCGTGCCCACGTCGATTCCGAGCCGACGACCGCGCCCCGGGTCGTCGGTTCCGGGTCGATCAGGCTTCCGATCCAGGCTGGACACCATCTCTCTTTCCTGAGCTTTTTTCTCGGGCCTGGCCTCAATGCCGCGCCAACTCCGCGCGGACTCCGGCCAGCGCCGCGGTGATGCCGGCGGGATCCTTGCCGGAACCCTGGGCGAGGTCGGCCTTCCCGCCGCCGCGCCCACCGACCGCGGCCGCGACCGGCGCCACCAGGTCGCTGGCGCGCAGGCCGGCATCCTGGGCGGCCTGGTTGATGGCCACGATGAACGGAACGGCCCCCTCGCTCTCGGAGATCAGCACCACCACCCCGGGATCGGGGCCGAGCGAGGCGCGGATGTCGCCGACCAGCGAGCGCAGATCCGAGGCGGTCATGCCGGCAGCCATCCGCTGCGCCACGAGGCGCACCTTGCCGACCTGCTCGGCGGAGGTGGCGGCGTTCGAGGCCGCCGCGCGGGCACCCGCCAGGCGCATCCGGTCCAATTCCTTCTCGGCGGCCCGGAGCCGGTCGACCAGGGTCGCCACCCGGGCGGGAACCTCGTCGGACGGGACCTTCAGCGACGTCGCCAGACCGGCCATCAGCGCGCGCTCCTTGGCCAGGTGGCGGAACGAGTCCAGCCCGACGTAGGCCTCGACGCGACGCACCCCGGAGCCCACTGAGGACTCGCTGAGGAGGGTGATCGGTCCGATCTGAGCGGAGTTGTGGACGTGGGTGCCGCCGCACAGTTCCAGCGAGAATGGTCCGCCGATCTCCACCACCCGCACCCGGTCGGGGTACTGCTCGCCGAACATGGCCATCGCACCCATCGATTTGGCCTTGTCCAGTTCGGTGACGAAGGTGTTGACCGGGAAGTCGGACTGCACCGCCTCGTTGGCGACTTCCTCGACCTGGTTGCGCTGGTCCTCGGTCAGCGCACTTTGGGAGTTGAAGTCGAAGCGCAGATAACCGGGCCGGTTCAGCGAGCCGGCCTGAACGGCGTTGGGCCCCACCACTTGTCGCAGCGCGGCATGCACCATGTGGGTGCCCGAGTGGCCCTGGGTGGCGCCGCGGCGCCAGCCCGGATCGACCGACGCGACGATGGTGTCGCCTTCGACGAACTCGCCGGATTCGACGTTGATCCGGTGCACCCACAGAGTCTTGCCGATCTTCTGCACGTCACTGACCGCGGCTTTGGCCGATTCACCCGAACCGGTGCCGGTGATCCAGCCGATATCGGCGATCTGGCCGCCGGACTCGGCGTAGAGCGGGGTGCGATCCAGCACGATCTCGACGCGTTCGGGTGGCATGGTCTCGGAGTGCACCCGGCCGTGGTGGGCCACCACCGGCACCCGTTTACCGTCGACGAAGATGCCGAGAATCCTTGCCTGCGAGGCGAGTTCGTCGAATCCGGTGAACTCGGTCGGGCCGGCGTCGACGAGTTCACGGAACGCCGACAGGTCGGCGTGGGCATGCTTGCGGGCTGCCGCATCGGCTTTGGCACGCCGGCGCTGCTCGGCCATCAGTTCGCGGAAGCCCAGTTCGTCCACCGTCAGACCCGCTTCAGCGGCCATCTCCAGCGTCAACTCGATGGGGAATCCGTAGGTGTCGTGCAGCGCGAACGCGTCGGACCCGCCCAGTTGGGACTTGCCCGCCCACCGGGTGGTGGCAGCGGCCTCCTCGAACAGCTTGGAGCCCGATGCCAGAGTGCGGTTGAACGCGGTCTCCTCGGCCACGGCGATCCGGTGGATCCGGTCGAAGTCGGCAACCAGTTCGGGATAGGACGGGCCCATCGCGTCGCGGACGGTCTCCATCAGTTCACCGACGATCGGCTGGTCGATGCCGAGCAGTTTGGCCGAGCGGATGATTCTTCGCAGCAACCGGCGCAGCACGTAGCCCCGGCCCTCGTTGGACGGTGTGACGCCGTCGCCGATGATGATCGCCGCGGTGCGGCTGTGGTCGGCGATCACCCGGTAGCGGACGTCGTCCTCGTGGCTGCCCTGGCCGTAGCCACGCGGTGCTCGGCGGCTCACAGCGTCGATGACCGGCCTCAGCAGGTCGGTCTCGTAAACGTTGTCCACGTCCTGCAGCAGGCAGGCGATCCGCTCCACGCCCATGCCGGTGTCGATGTTCTGGCGCGGCAGCGGGCCGAGGATCTCGAAGTCGTTCTTGCTGGTGCCGTCGCCGCGCTCGTTCTGCATGAAGACGAGGTTCCAGATTTCGATGTAGCGGTCCTCGTTGGCCTCCGGGCCGCCCTCGATGCCGTATTCGGGGCCCCGGTCGTAGTAGATCTCCGAGCACGGTCCGCACGGCCCGGGGATTCCCATCGACCAGTAGTTGTCGGCCATCCCGCGGCGCTGGATCCGCTCGGACGGCAAACCGGCGACCTCCTGCCACAGCCCGACGGCCTCGTCGTCGTCGTAATAGACGGTGGCCCAGAGTCTTTCGGGGTCGAAGCCGTAACCGCCCTCGGCGACCGGGTTGGTCAGCAGGGTCCAGGCCAGTTCGATGGCGCGGCGCTTGAAGTAGTCGCCGAACGAGAAGTTGCCCGCCATCTGGAAGAAGGTGTTGTGGCGGGTGGTGATGCCGACCTCGTCGATGTCCGGGGTGCGGATGCATTTCTGAATGCTGGTGGCCGTGGCGTACGGCGGGGTGCGCTGACCCAGGAAATACGGCACGAATTGGACCATGCCCGCGTTGACGAACAGCAGGTTCGGATCGTCGAGAATCACCGAGGCGCTGGGCACCTCGGTGTGACCGGCATTGACGAAGTGGTCGGTGAACCGCTTCCTGATCTCGTGGGTCTGCACGGCAGTGGGCTGTCCTTGAATTCCTGATGCTGCGGGGCTGCTCGGCGTTGTCCGCCTGAGCTTCGACCGCATCACCCTACCGGTTCGGGTCCGGCCGCATCCGGCCAGCGAGGCGGGGATAACCGGCGAAGCCTTACTTTGCAGTCGACCTGGCCGCGCGCCGCCCTGGCGTCAGGCCGCCCTGCCTAAGAGCGACGACGCCGGATGATCGCGCGCAGCTTGTCCAGCCGGGAAGCAATCTCCCGTTCGGTGCCGTGCCTGGTCGGCCGGTAGTAGTCGACACCGGCCAAGCCATCCGGCGGATATTGTTGCGGCACAACGCCATCCGGGTCGTCGTGCGGGTAACGGTAGCCCTGCGCGTGGCCCAGTTTGGCCGCGCCCGAGTAGTGACCGTCGCGGAGCGGCGCGGGCACCGGCCCGGCTTTGCCCGCCCGGATATCGGCCATGGCGGCCGACAGCGCGGTGGTGACCGCGTTGGATTTGGGGGCGGTGGCCAGGTGGACCGTGGCGTGGGCCAGGGTGAGCTGGGCTTCGGGCATACCGATCAGCGCCACGGTCTGGGCGGCCGCGACCGCGACGGGCAGAGCGGTCGGATCGGCCATGCCGATGTCCTCGCTGGCCAGGATCATCAACCGACGCGCGACGAAACGGGGGTCCTCCCCCGCGACCAGCATCCGGGCCAGGTAGTGCAGCGCGGCGTCGACATCGGAACCCCGCACCGATTTGATGAACGCGCTGACGACGTCGTAGTGCTGGTCGCCGTCGCGGTCGTAACGCACGGCCGCCCGGTCCAGCGACTGCTCGACGGTCTCGACGGTGATGGGGCCACCGGCCGCCCGGGCGGTTTCGGCTGCGACTTCGCACGCGGTCAGCGCGCGGCGGGCATCCCCGGCGGACAGCTGAACCAGCAGATCCAGGGCCTGTTCATCGACGTCGACGGCCCCGCCGAGCCCGCGCGGATCGGCGAGGGCGCGCCGCAACAGGGTGCGGACGTCCTCGGGCTCCAGAGGATGCAGTTGCAAAATCAGCGACCGCGACAACAACGGCGCCACTACCGAGAACGACGGATTCTCGGTGGTGGCGGCCACCAGTAGCACCACCCGGTTCTCCACGGCGGCCAGCAGAGCGTCCTGCTGGGTCTTGGAGAACCGGTGCACCTCGTCGATGAAGAGAACCGTCTGGTTGCCGTAGGCCGCGGCCCGCCGGGCCTCGTCGATGACCGCGCGGACCTCCTTGACCCCGGCGGACAGCGCGGACAACGCCTCGAAGCGCCGCCCGGTCGCCCCCGAGATCAGCGAGGCCAGCGTGGTCTTGCCGGTGCCCGGCGGGCCGTAAAGGATGACCGATGCCGCTCCGGACCCTTCGACCAGCCGGCGCAGCGGTGAGGCCGGGCCGAGAAGGTGCTGCTGGCCGATGACCTCGTCGAGAGTCGCCGGGCGCATCCGAACCGCCAGCGGTGCGGACGTCGGCGCCGGCGGGCCGGCGGAACCCTTGTCGGCGGGCACGTCGAACAGGCTGTCGGACACGGGTTGAGGCTAGCCACGCCGCGAAGCCGGCCTCCGCCGCCCACCCGGCGACACCGGTTGCCCGCCGTGGGTCGGGGAATTCGCAAACGCCAGTCGGGTTTGTCGGGGTCCTAATGCACGCGCCCGGACCCCACCGGTATGCCACGCGGCGCGAATCGTCGCAATGCCGCGCCGGCTGTTCGAAGAACCGCGGGCATCGTTACCCACGCAGAGCGCGAAATCACTCCGGCGGCACCGGCCCGGCCCGCTCGCCGCCGGTTCCCAGCAGCGCGAAATGTAGGGCGGACAAGGGTTTTTAAGTCCGGTTGAGCCAATGTCGCCGCAGTCCACGACGACCCGCGTGAACAGCGGTTAAAACTTTTGCCAAAACGTTGCGAGGCAAACAAACGAGTGACTACTTTTAGGCTCCTAACCGGAACAAAGACGACCTGGCTGCCTCGCGTGGTTCCTGAATCGGTTTGTGCAGTGGCACTGCACGCGCAGATTCAGCAACTTTGAAAGGCGCTCTGCCGCTCGTGTGCCTGATGAGGGCACGTCGCGCTGCCAGCCGGGCCGCGCGAAAAGGGAGAACCCTGTGGCAGACAAGAATCCCAACGACCCCCTCAACGTCGTGGACAATTACGTCGATCGGACGTACACCATCCAGCGGCTGGTGGAGCGGCCGGTGGAGAAGGTGGTAGACCGGCCGGTCACCCTTGAGCGGGTCATCGAGCGGCTGATCGTCGATACCGTCGACACGATCGTGGACAAGCCGGCCACGGTGTCGCGCATCGTTGAGCGCCCGGTGGTGACTGTCGTCGACGAGGTCGTCGATCGCCCGGTGAAGGTGAGCCGCCAGCTGGAGCGCCCGATCGTCACCGTCGTCGACGAGGTCGTCGATCGCCCGGTGAAGGTGAGCCGTCAGCTTGAGCGCCCGATCGTCACCGTCGAGGACCGCGTCGTCGACAAGCCGGTCAAGGTCGTCCGCCAGCTGGAGCGCCCGGTCGTCACCGTCGAGGACCGCGTCGTCGACAACCCCGTCAAGGTGAGCCGTCTGCTGGAGCGCCCCGTCGTCACCGTCGAGGACCGCGTCGTCGACAAGCC